>JAZQKF010000088.1:0-67253 GCA_045542015.1 Acutalibacteraceae bacterium | reverse complement strand
TGTAGTTTTTTCCCCCTTAAAAAGAAAAACGCCGGCGCGCGGGGGCCGGCTTCTTTTTGTTATTCTATCGGGATCAGCTTGCCCATTACCACGTATCTCGCCTGTTCAAATTCATACGAACAGGTCGACAGCGTCATAATGGAATCGGCGTCAGTTATGGTAACCTCCGACTGAAACGTGGATTGAGCGATGCTATCCTGCAAATACGTTTGAAAGGCTTCCTGATGCGGCCGTGGATAATATACGATATGGCCGGTTCCTACCACACGACCTGCAAATAACTCTATGCGATAGTTCTGTTCCGGCGTCAAATAATACCAGACCGGGTGCTTATCATAATAAGCCTGTTTTTTATAATTCAACAGTACTCCAAACATCGACCCGTTTTTCATACTGTGTCCATAGAGGATGAAATTACGGTCGGTTAAAGGATCTTCATTGCGATAATCCGCAAAAATCGAACCACAGCGCAGGTATTCGCCGTCCAATCCCTTGTGCAGATACGTCTGATTGTCATCAGCCTGCACCACAGGGTAGTTCACACCAATCTCGGGGGCGTAAATCCAACCGATCACATCGGGATTGACCGCCTGCAGGCTGGCGAAATCAACCGAGATTAAGCCGTTGTCTTTAGGCTTGTCCGCGTCGGAGTTGTCTGTATTCTCAACGTCGGTAGTGGGTGTCGAAACGTATTCCTTTTGCATCGTTTCGTACAGAGCGTCGGCCTTTTGATACTCACTAAGCAGTACAACGAAATTCACAGCCGAAAACACAAACACTGCCGCAAACACGACCAACAAGGCGACGTATATCTTTCGCTTCATAGCACCACTTATTCCTTTTCCAAGAAAATCGAACGAATCGCCGCGATTTCCTGCTCCGACACACCGGCAGAGAGCAGATAATTCTCGGTCTTCTCCTGCAGGGTAGCACCCTCGTAGGTGTTCAGCTTATCCTTAAACTCGGCGTATGCATCCGGCGTCAGCCGACCCAGCGCCAGGGCGGACAGACGGTAATCCGTCTCCAGATCCTCCTCGCTCATACCCAGCAAAGCACCCAGCAGATAACATACGGTGCCGGTACGGTCCAAGCCATATGTACAATGGAGATAAACGGGATAATTCTTCTCGTCGGCCAACTGCACAAACACCTTTTTCACCAGCCCATTACCGCGCAAGGTGAAGCAGTCCTCATACGCCACCATCTCGTAGAACGTGCGCTGCACGTCCTCACCCAACGGCAGTACGCCGGTATCGTTATACTTGGTACGCAGATCCATATCGGTCTTGATATTCAATTCCGTCAGCATCTGCTCAACACCCTGCTCGGTGATGGCATATTCTTCCTCTACGGCGCCATCCATCTCAGAACCTCGATACAGCAGATTCTGCCGAATGCGCTGACCGTCCGTCGTCTTTCGTCCGCCGAAATCGCGCACGTTGACCAGACCGTCAATATTCAGCATACGGGGCGTGTCCGCTGTCTGAAAGCTGCCGCCGACTTTCACCGTCTGGCCATCCGACAGAGCGATGGTTGCCTCGTAGAAATACTGCGTATTGGTGTTGAGATTCCACACGTCCACGCTGGCATCCAGATTATCGTCGGCAAAGGTGCGTGCGTTCTTCATTTCCTCGTTATCAGCCACCTGCAGAGAAACAGCGGTAGCGGATACGTCGCCTGTAAGCGTATAGGTCCATTTCACCGGCGCACCGATGTCCATACGACCATCGCCGCTGTACTGCTCGTAGAACTCTGCCACGTCGCAGTCAGGAGTTTTAATAAACTTCCGTGCCTTGGACGACAACAGCGAAACCGGCTTGGTGTATATGGAAACCTCCACCGCCGGCTTGGACAGTGTATCGTATTCATCATCGTCACGGAAGAATGTACGATCCCACCAGACGGCGCCAAATGCCGCCACGGCCGCCAAAACCACCGCGCTGCATATAGCTATGATATTTCTTACTCTTATCTTACTTTTAGCCATATTCCTACCTCTTTTCATTGACAGTCATATGTGTGAAAATTATTAGAAGAACGTCATCTGACTGGTTTCGGGGATGCCATCTAACACACCCAGATCCCGCATCGACTTCAGCTGAGCTTTGGTGGCACCGGTACGCTGCTGAATATCGTCACAAGAAATGTACGGATTATTAACATCCGATTCTTCGTACAGGCTCTTGGCCGCAGCCTCGCCCAGTCCGGCGATGGCACTGAAGGGCAAGCGGATCTTGCCGTCCTCCATCTTAAACTGATACCAATGAGATTTGTACAGATCCACCGGCAGGAATTCCACGCCACGGAGCATCGCCTCATACACTACGTGCAGCAGTTCGGCTGTATCCTGCTCCTTTTGGGTGGACTCCTTCCCCATCTCACGGATGGCGTCCATCACCGATTTCACCTTCGTGATGCCACCCTGCACCGTTTCCGCGTCGAAATCACCTCCGCGACCGGTCAGGTAGGCGGCGTAATACTCCGCGGGATAATGCACCTTATACCAGGCCACCCGCAAGGCGGCGATGATATAGGCGGCTGCGTGAGCCTTGGGGAACATGTACTTGATCTTCATACAAGAGTCAATATACCATTCCGGCACATTATGCTCACGCATAGCGGACAGATGCTCCTCCGTCAATAGCTGAGGAGCCTTTCCTTTGCGCACGATCTCCATAATCTTAAAGGCCATCTTGGGCTCCAGTCCCTTATGCATCAGGTACACCATAATGCTGTCACGGGTACCGATAACGGTGGAGATGGTGCAGGTGCCTGCCTTAATCAGATCCTGTGCATTGCCCAGCCACACGTCGGTACCGTGGGACAGACCGGAGATCTGCATCAGGTCCGCAAAGGTGGTGGGCTTACAATCCAGCAGCATCTGGCGGGTGAAGCCGGTTCCCATCTCGGGGATGGACAGCGTACCGGTCTCACAGCCCAACTGCTCCACCGTCAGTCCCAACGCCTCCGGCGAGGTGAACAGGCTGTACACCGCGGGATCCGACATATCCACGTCCTTAATGGATACGCCGGTGTATTCCTCCAAATACTTATAGATGGTCGGTACCACGTGTCCCAGATTATCCAGCTTCAGGATGGTATCATGGATGGAACGGAAATCGAAGTGGGTGGTAATGATACCGGAATCCGTCTTATCAGCAGGATGCTGGACGGGGCAGAAATCCTCGATCTCATACTCATCCGGAACGACCACCATACCGCCGGGGTGCTGTCCCGTGGTACGCTTAACGCCCACACAACCGACCACAAGGCGGTCGATTTCAGCGGGGCTGATGACGATGCCGCGCTCCTCGGCGTACTTCTTAACGTAGCCGTAGGCGGTCTTATCCGCCACAGTGCCGACCGTACCGGCCTTAAATACGTGATCCAGACCGAACAGACTCTCGGTATAGCGGTGAGCACGGTTTTGGTACTCGCTGGCAAAGTTCAGATCGATATCCGGCGATTTATCGCCGTCAAAGCCGAGGAAGGTTTCAAAAGGAATCTCCTGACCGTCACGGCTCATCGGTTGTCCGCAACGAGGGCATTCCTTAGGCGGCAGGTCAAAGCCGGAGCCGACCTCGCCGTTGGTGAAAAACTCCGAATGCTTACACTCGGGATTGGGGCACACGTAGTGGGGTGCCAAGGGGTTAACCTCGGAGATGCCCGCCAGGTGAGCCACCAGAGAAGAACCGACCGAGCCACGGCTACCCACCTGGTAGCCGTTGTCCACCGAGTTCTTCACCAGCTTCTGGGCGATCATATACAGCACCGCAAAGCCGTGCTTGATAATCGAGCCCAGTTCTTTCTCCAAACGAGCTTTGATAATCGGCGGAACGGGATCGCCGTACACCTCGTGGGCGCGATCCCAGCACAGCTGCTGCAATTCCTCGTCCGCGCCGTCAATGTGAGGCGGATACGTACCGTCGGGAATGGGCTTAAAGCGCTCCACCATATCCGCAATGCGGTTGGGGTTGGTGATGACCACCTCTTTCGCCTTTTCCTCGCCCAGATACGAGAACTCGCTGAGCATCTCATCGGTGGTGCGGAAATACAGCGGCGCCTGGTCGTCCGCATCGTCAAACCCCTTACCCGCCATCAGAATGCGGCGATACGCCTCATCCTCCGGCTCCATAAAATGGACGTCGCAGGTAGCGCACACGGGAATATTCAGCGTTTCGCCCAAGCGAACGATGGTCTTGTTATTCTCGATCAGATCCTGTCGGCTGTTGTACACGGGCGGAATGATCTCATACTCATTTTTAGTACCACGCACCTTTTTCTTGGTGGGGCGGAGCATAAACTCATTGTTGCCCAACGGCTGAATCTCCAGGAAATCGTAGAAGGACGCAATATCGCACAGATCCCCCCAGGAACGGTTGTCCATAATGGCTCCGTAGAGCTCTCCCGCCTCGCAGGCACTACCAACGATCAGTCCTTCACGGTGCTTCATCAGCAGCGAGCGCGGGATGCGAGGAACGCGATGGAAATGCTCCAGGTTGGAGGCCGAAACCAACTTGTAAAGGTTCTTTAAGCCAACATGATTGCGGGCAAACAGAATGATGTGATGGGCTCTGGAGGTCTTAACGTCAACGTTGGTGGCACCGGTATTCACCTGCTGCAAGGTTGTGATACCCTGCACCTGCAGATCCGTAACCGCCTTCTTGAAAATACCCGCCAGCACCGCCGCATCGTCGCACGCTCTGTGGTGGTTAAAGGGCGGCAATTTGAGATACTCCGCTACCGTATCCAGTTTGTAATTCTTAAGACCCTTGTATAGGGAACGGCAAAGAGGAACCGTATCCACAGAGGTAAAATCATACGGCAGACCGCACCTCCTTGCGGCGGCACGAATAAAGCCGGTGTCAAAGCCGGCATTATGCGCTACCAGCACACGGCAATTACCGCAGAATGCGTAGAATTTCTCCATCGCCTCCTGCTCACGGGGAGCGTCCGCCACCATCTCGTCGGTGATGCCGGTCAGCTTAACGATCTTTGCCGGAATCGGCATGCCGGGATTCACCAGGATATTAAAAGACTCCTGCACTTCCCCATTAACCATACGCACAGCACCGATTTCGGTGATGCGCTCGGTTTTGCTGCTCAATCCGGTCGTTTCAATATCAAAGACGATGTATTCACCGGTCAGGGAAATATCCTCCGAACCGCTGACCACCGGTACCATATCGTTGACATAATAGCCCTCCATACCGTAGAGGATCTTAATGTCCTTACCTTTCTTTTTCAGACCGGCAACCGTCTTCATTACCTCGGGATAAGCCTGCACCACACCGTGATCGGTAATGCCGATGGCTTTATGTCCCCATTCGGCGGCGCGGGTCACCAAGGCAGAGGCATCAGTGACACCATCCAGCTGAGACATCTTGGTGTGCAGATGCAGCTCCACTCGTTTTTCGGGGGCGAGATCCTGTCGCTGATACCCTGCCACCACAGAGATGGCGCGAGGGCGAATGACATTGGCTCTCACGTACTCGTTGTATTCATACGTGCCGACAACCACCAGGTTGTCGCCCTCCTTAACGCCGGAAATGGCGTTCACCTTATCCTGCTCTCGCTTTTTATCCAGCCAAATGTTCAGTGCAACGGATTCGGTTTTATCCGACATATAGATGGAATAGCAGGTTTTAGTACCGTCGCGGTTATCGCGGGTGTCCACCTTAAAAACCTGACCCCACACCGTCACGACCGAGCCATCCGCCTCTAACCCTTTCAGCGGAACGGGACGATCTTTAATCGGGGTGCCCAGCAGCGGTTGCGCCGTTTCCTGATAGATCGGCAGACCGTCTGCAGGAGGCTTGGTAGGATCGGCAGGCGTACCGGGGCGGGCAGGCTCGTCCGCCGTGGCCGCCTTAGGCTGCTTCGCGGCCTGCTCGGCACGGAGAGCGGCCTCCTCTTTGGCGCGCTCCGCTGCCTCGCGCTCTGCCTGCTCCATCATCTTCTGATACCGCTCGTCCTTGCTGGCGGTATCCTCCCCTACAAACTCAACCTGCATACGCCGTTTAAAATATACATAGATCAGCTTCTGAAGCTGTTCGGCGGCACCGGTGGTATGCAGAATATTGACACCGCCGTGGGACAGATTCACTCGAAGCGTGTTCTCAGAAATCTCGAACACGGCATCCTCAAACGTGCCGTTTACAGCCACGTTCGCCTTTTTCAGCAGAGCGATCAATTCCGGCAGACAGTCTTCATTGAACAATTCCGGCGCATATTGAGGGCGCAGGGATACCTTATGTACCCGCAGAGCCTGTGCCAGCAGGTTCTCCACGGTCTGAATTTCTGCCATAGACACCAGCGACTCGAACGAAACGATGCACTGCAGTTTTCCGGCACCATGGTCGATGTCCATACTCTCCACCTGACCGGAGGCTAACGCGGCCGATAACTCAAAGCCGCTCATATATGGGCCAAACAGCGACCCGAAAGATCGTTGATTCATAACCTTCACCTATCATAATCCGTCTTACAACAGCTCAATTTCCTTCATCAGTTCTTCCACAGCGTTGCTCTCATCCACCGTGCGCAGCACTTCTCCCTTGCGGAACAATGCCACCTTACCTTTTCCTCCAGCGATACCGATGTCCGCCTCGCGGGCTTCGCCGGGACCGTTCACGATACAGCCCATCACCGCCACGGTTATGGGCTTATTCACAGTACTCAAACGGTGCTCCACCTCATCGGCGATACCGATCAGGTCAATGGCCGTACGGCCGCAGGTGGGACAGGACACCAGGCGGGGACGATCGGTGCGCAGACCCGCCGCCGCCAGCAGATCCAAACCGGCGGCAATCTCTCGCTCGGGGTCGGCTGTCAGGGATACACGGATGGTATCGCCGATGCCCGCCGTCAGCAGAGAGCCGATGCCCACCGCCGACTTGATCAGTCCCATCCGCTCTGTTCCGGCCTCGGTGACACCCAGATGCAGGGGGTAGTTGCAGGCCTCAGCCGTCAGCTGATAGGCGCAAATCATCGTGGGCACGTCCGAGGATTTAATGGACAGGACAATGTTATCAAAATCAAATTTTTCCAGCAGAGAGGCGTGATACAGAGCGCTGTCGCGCATAGCCTCGGGAGTGGGATGTCCGTACTTCGCCAGTATCTCCTTCTCCAGCGAGCCGGAATTGACACCGATGCGGATGGGAATATTCCGACGACGGCATTCGTCGGCCACCGCCTTTACACGACTCTCGTCACCGATATTGCCGGGATTGATACGGATCTTATCCACCCCTGCGGCAGCTGCCTCCAACGCTAGCTGATAATCGAAGTGAATATCCGCCACCACGGGGATGTGCAGCGCCTCCTTCAGCGCCGCCACCAGAGCCACCGCATCTTTGTCAGGTACGGCGGTGCGAATAATCTCACAGCCGCACTCCTGCAGGCGTAGCGCCTGCGCGACGTTTCCGGCAATATCGTGGGCCGGCACGTTCAGCATAGACTGCACGGAAACAGGGGCACCGCCGCCAACAGCGACGTTTCCCACCATAACCTGCTTGCTCATTCGCTTATTCATACCGACCATCCTTTCTATTTATACAAACAACTTGGTAATATCACTGTAGGTGATGACCAACATCAGCAGCATCAACAATACGATACCGGCAAAATGAATCCACGCCTCGTATTTCTGCGGCATGGGTTTACGGGTAATTCCTTCCCAAATGAGGAATATCAGACGACCGCCGTCCAACGCGGGAAGCGGTAACAGATTAAACACACCCAGATTAACGGTGATCAGCACCATCAGCATCACCATCGAACGCCACCCGGCCAGCGAGTTTTCGCCGGCCACGTTGCCGACCGCATCCGCGATCACGTCCACTGTACCGACAGGACCGGACAGATCGTTCAGTCCGTAATCGCCCTGTACCAGATCGATCAGCGTGCGCCACACCACCGTCCCGATCGAAACCTCTTGCTTCGCTGAAAAGGAGATGGTATTCCAGAATGTCCTCGGCACTCCCAGCAGAGCAAAATCGTAGCGGATATATTGCTGACCGGTTTTCTCGTCCTTTTCCAAGGCGAATTTCACCGCATCCAGCGTGACCTTTTCGGTTTTATCATCTGTTGTACGGCGGACGACCATCCGCAGTACGCCGTCGGCATCGTTCTGCATCTCCATAGAGAGATCCGTATCCATCAGAATGCGACGACCGTTGATCTCCACGATGGTATCTCCCACCCGCAGACCCGACTGATACGCCAAAGAGTCCTCCTCCAGGCGCGCGACCGTCGTTGTGGGGAACAGCACCTCGCCGTAGGCAGGGTGCGCCTCCTGCAGGGCGCCGTACTGCACCAGCAGCAGAACAAATCCCAACACCAGATTCATAACGGGACCGGCGATCACGATCAAAATGCGTTGCCACACCTTTTTCTGGTTGAAAGATCGGTTATCCTCCGCACATACCTCATCGCGGTCCGCATTACCGCCCAGCGCCGACGGAGTGGGAGCGCCCTCGTCCTCGCCCTCCATGGCGCAGAAGCCGCCGATGGGAAGCAGTCGAATGGAATAACGGGTCTCCCCCTTCCCCCACGCTATCAACTGAGGGCCCATACCGATGGCGAACTCATTTACCTTAACGCCGCACAGCTTTGCCGCGATAAAATGCCCGAATTCGTGAATCATCACCAGCACGTTCAGCACCAACAGTGCCGCCAGCACCCTCAGAATGGTCGAAAGAATGTCGATAAGTCAGCCCTCATTTCATAGCATCGATGGCAAGGCGGGTCGCACGACGCACCTCAGCGTCAACAGCAAACACGTCCTCCACCGTCTTCGGCGTATCCAGCGACATATCCAGCGCCGCCGCCGCCAAACGAGTAATGTCGGTAAAGCGGATCTCTCCGCCGATAAACGCGCTGACAGCCACTTCGTTGGCCGCATTCAGCGCCGCCGGATACAGACCGCCCATAGTCAGCGCTTTTCGCGCCAAATTTATAGCCGGGAAAGCTGCATCATCCGGCGCATAGAAGGTAAGCTTGTTACAGTCCTCCAGGCGCAACTGCTTGGCCGGACAGGGCAAGCGGTCGGGATAGGTCAGCGCGTACTGAATCGGCACCCGCATATCGGGTGTGCCCAACTGCGCCAGCACGGCATTATCATCGTATTCCACCAGGGAGTGGATAATGCTCTCACGGTGAACCACAATATCGATCTCTTGGGGCGGTATATCAAACAGCCAGCTGGCCTCGATGAGCTCAAGGCCTTTATTCATCATGGTGGCAGAATCGATGGTGATTTTTTGCCCCATGCTCCAGTTGGGATGATTCAGCGCATCCGCCAGAGTAACCTGCTCCAGGTCCTCGGCGGAACGACCGAAGAACGGACCGCCCGAGGCGGTCAGTATCAGCCGCTTAATACGCCGCTGGGGCGGGCAACCCTGCAGGCACTGGAAGATGGCGCTGTGCTCGCTATCCACCGGCAACAGACGGACACCGGCCTTTTTGACCGCATCCATCACAAAAGCACCGCCGGCCACCAGCGTCTCTTTATTCGCCAGCGCCACGTCATGACCGGCAGTCACCGCCGCCAGAGTGGGTCGCAGGCCCACCATTCCCACCACGGAATTAAGCACCATATCCGCCTGTGGCAGAGCTGCCAATTCGCAAAGGCCATCCATTCCGGACAGCACGCGCACCGGCAGATCCGCCACACGGGCGCGCAATTCAGTAGCAGCCGTTTCATCGTACATTGCCACCACCAAGGGGGCGAATTGACGGATCTGCTGCTCCAGCAGATCAACCTGTCGGGCAGCGGCCAATCCCACGACCCGATAACCGGCCTGCTGAGCCACCTCCAAGGCCTGAGTGCCAATGGAACCGGTGGAGCCCAATATCACCAATGAACGCATACCATCACATCCTGTTTTGGAAAATCATTAAGATCACCGCGCCAGCAACGCCATTATATCATCTGCATTTGCCGCGATGACATACAGTATCGGCGCAATAAATATCACACTGTCAAAGCGATCCATCACACCGCCGTGACCGGGCATTATGTTACCGAAATCCTTTACGCCACATTTGCGCTTAATAACCGAGGCCAACAAATCACCCGCCACCGACAGCGGCGCAAGAACAGCCATCACCGGCAAAAAGAACCGCAGCGTGTAGAATAGTCCATCGCCGTAACCGTTGTCTATCTCAAAGCGTAGGATAAATACACCCACCGCACACAAGACGGAAAGAATCCAACCACCGAAGAAACCCTCCCAGCTCTTTTTGGGACTGATCTTCGGCGCCATCTTATGCTTGCCCAGGAAGGTGCCGACAAAATAAGCGCCGGTATCGCTGATCCAAGCAATAACCAGCAGCAGAATCAAATACCACAATCCGTGGTTGAACATCTCACGGAGCATAACCATACAGCCGAAACCGACGGTGGGATACAGGGTCAGCAAGTAACCGTAGCACGCATCGTTGACGGTGGTATTCTTTCTGTTGATGATATATAGTACCGCTGTAACAATACCGTAGACAATGGGCAATGCCAGCAAAATCATCAACAGCTGTCTGACCTCGGCGTCCATATACAGGTATTTCTCAGTCAAGGTTTTGCGGACGAAATACATCATCATCACGCCTGCCGCCGAGAATACCATACCCACAACGGTTTGCACGCGGCTCTTGACCTTACCGGTGTTGTGCAACAGCTCCCATACGGCCAGAGCGGACAAAACAGACGCCGCCGCCGCCAACACAATGGTATAAGGGCACATCAAAATGCCTACCAGAATAATAATACCAATCACGGCTGACACAATGCGCACAACCATGTTTTTCACTCCTTTATATTCCGTCAAACCCCACCGAAGCGACGGTCACGACGGGCATATTCCTCAAAGGCACGATCCAGATCGCTCTCCTTGAAATCGGGCCACAAAACGTCCATAAACACATACTCGGCATAGGCCGACTGCCAAATCAAGAAATTGGAAAGACGGTATTCGCCGCTGGGGCGAAGAATCAAGTCTACCGGCGGTTGGTCGTCGGTATAGAGCGCTTTTGTCAGCATCTCCTCGTCGATATCGTCGGGGTTCAGCGCGCCCGAAGCGACCTGCTTCGCCAGCTTACGCGCAGCAGCCGTAATCTCCTGCTGCCCGCCGTAATTCAAGGCAATGTTCAACGTCATACCCGTCTTGTGAGCGGTGGACTGCTCCGCCTCCTCGATCAGCGCGCGGATATCCTCTGCTAATTCATCGCGACTACCGATGAAGCGTACGACAATATTCTCCTGCTGAAAATCCGAAAGGGATTCCTTGAGGTATTGGCGTAACAAATTCATAATGGCGTCCACCTCTTCGGCAGGACGACGCCAGTTTTCGGTAGAGAAAGCGTATACGGTCAGATACCGCACACCGCACTTTTCGCAGTATTTCGTAACCTTCCGAAACACCTGCGCACCGGTCACGTGACCTGCCTGACGGGGCAAACCGCGTTGTTTTGCCCAGCGCCCGTTTCCGTCCATAATGATGCCCAGGTTCACCGGAATTTTGCGCGGCACATCCGCTTTCGTTTTCTTTCGTCCGAACATAAGGAAACCTCCTTCGGCTCCGTTTGAACTCTCTATATAGGCACGAAAAGTCTCCGCCGCTTATGCGGCGAAGACCCAATCGTACGTCATTAGATTTCCATAATTTCCTTCTGCTTATCCTCAGCCATCTTGTCGGCCTCTTTGGTAAAGCGGTCGGTCTGATCCTGCATCTTTTTCTCGGCAGACTTCAGGTCGTCCTCGGTAATCTCAGACTTTTTCTTCATATCCTTCAGCTTATCCAGCGCATCGCGGCGGATGGAACGAATCGCCACCTTGCACTCCTCGGACAGCCGACCGATCTCCTTGGTCAGGTCACGACGGCGCTCCTCGGTCATGGGCGGGAAAATCAGACGAATGGCGGTGCCATCATTCTGGGGATTAATACCGATGTCCGAGGTCAGAATCGCGCGCTCGATCAGGTTCAACGTGGATTTATCCCACGGAGTGATCAGCAAACAACGGGGCTCCGGCACCGAAATGGCCGCCATCTGATTAATGGGAGTCGGGCAGCCATAATAATCGGCGGATATGCGGTCCAGCACGCCGGGGTTGGCACGACCTGCACGGATGGCGGCAAACTCTGCAGACAAGTTGTTCAGGCTCTTGTTCATTTTATCTTCAGCTTTGGCAAAAATCTCATTCATAACCATTTCTCCTTATACGTTCGTTAAATCAATCGACCACCGTGCCGATGTTCTCACCGCGGATCGCACGGACAATGTTCTCGGGATCCTCCAGATTAAAGACCAGCAGAGAGATTCCATTGTCGCGGCACAGGGTGGCGGCGGTGGAATCCATCACCTTCAGGTCCTTGTTGAGCACATCCATATATGTCAAGTGTTCGAACTTTACAGCGTTGGGATTCTTGTGGGGATCACTATCATAGATACCGTCCACCATACTGGCCTTAAAGATGATATCCGCCTCAATCTCGGCGGCGCGCAGAGCGGCAGCCGTGTCTGTGGAGAAGAAAGGATTACCGGTGCCGCAGCCGAAAATCACGATGCGTCCCTTCTCCAGGTGACGAACGGCACGGTTGCGGATATAGGGCTCGGCGATCTCATTCATCGCAATCGCAGTCTGCACACGGACCTCGCAGCCCAGCTGCTCCAGAGCATCCGCCAAACCGAGAGCGTTGATGGTGGTAGCCAGCATACCCATGTGGTCAGCGCGGGTGCGGTCCATCTTGCCGCTGGAGCGACCACGCCAGAAGTTGCCGCCGCCGACAACGATAGCGATCTCGGTGCCGCAAGCCGCCGCCTCTTTGATGTATTTACAGATGTGAAGCACGGTGTCAAAGTCAAGACCGCTATGAGCCGAACCGGCCATAGCCTCACCGCTGAGTTTGAGCAAAATGCGCTTGTATTTAGGTTCCATCTGACTCTCCATCCTTTCCATTTGCGGAAAAATCTCTTCTCCCGCATTGTCTATTACATTATACTTTAAAACATTGTTTCTGTAAAGATATAACTATGTCAAATTCCGAAAAATTTTAAATATTTTCACTTTTGGAATAGAAAAAAGACGGTGCACCCTCTCGGGCACACCGTCTGATCGGTTTAAACTAACTTATTTCACCATGGAAGCAACTTCGCTGGCAAAATCATCCTCGCGCTTCTGGATGCCCTCGCCCTTCTCAAAACGGACGAAAGCAGACAGGGTCATAGCGCCGCCGGCCACCTTGGCCTGCTGGTCGATATACTGGCTGACGGTCAGGTTACCATCCTTAACAAAAGCCTGGTTGACGAGGCAGTTCTCCTCAAAGTACTTTCTCATCTTACCGGTGATCATCTTCTCCAGAACCATCTCGGGCTTGCTGGCGTTCTTGGGATCGTTCTTGATCAGAGCCAACTGAACCTCTTTCTCGTGCTCCACAACCTCGGCGGGCACAGAGGCCTCATCCAGATAGGGAGCGTTCAGAGCGGCGATCTGCATCGCCACGTCCTTACGGCACTCGATCAGAGCATCGCTGCCGGAAGCGTTAGCATCGGCGTCGAACTTAACCAGCACGCCGATACGGCCACCGCCGTGGACGTAGGCCACGCAGTCACCCTCGTAACGGACAAAGCGGCGGATGCTCAGGTTCTCACCGATAACCATAACCTTGTCACGGAGCAGATCGGCCACAGACTGACCGTTCGCGTTGGCGGCCAGCAGAGCGTCCACATCAGCGGGATTCTCGTTGATGATAACGTCGGCGATCTCCTTAACAAAGTTCACGAAGTTGTCGCTCTTAGCGGCAAAGTCGGTCTCGGAGTTGATCTCAACAACAACACCGACCTTCTTATCGTAGTCGACGGTGGCGTAAGCCATACCCTCGGCGGCAACGCGGGAAGCCTTCTTGGCCTGCTTGGCCAGACCCTTCTCGCGCAGATAGTCAATAGCCTTTTCGACATCGCCGTCAGACTCCTGCAGAGCCTTCTTGCAATCCATCATACCAACGCCGGTCTTCTCACGCAGCGCCATAACATCTTTACTGGTAAAAGCCATGATAATTACCTCCTGTATTTATGAAATGACCTGCTTATTCAGCGGCCTCAGCGGCGGGAGCCTCAACAGCCTCGGCGGCATTCTGCTCGCCCTGGCGACCCTCGATGATGGCATCGGCCATGCAGCCGGCAATCAGCTTAACAGCACGGATAGCGTCGTCGTTGCCGGGGATCACGTAATCCACGTCATCGGGATCGCAGTTGGTGGGAACGATAGCCACAACCGGGATACCCAGCTTCTTGGCCTCGGCCACAGCGATCTTTTCCTTGCGGGGATCAACGATGAACAGAGCGCCGGGAACGCCCTTCATATCCTTGATACCGCCCAGGAACTTCTCCAGCTTCTCAATCTCGTGATTCAGCTTAACAACTTCCTTCTTGGGCAGCAGATCGAAGGTGCCGTCGGCCTCCATAGCCTTCAGCTGGCTCAGACGAGCAATACGGCCACGGATGGTGCGGAAGTTGGTCATCATACCACCCAGCCAACGAGCGTTCACATAGTGGGCGCCGGCACGGATGGCCTCCTCCTTGATGGACTCCTGAGCCTGCTTCTTGGTACCGACGAACAGGACCTCTTTACCGGAAGCGGACAGATCGCGCACGAACATATACGCCTCCTCCAGCTTGCGGACGGTCTTCTGCAGGTCAATGATATAAATACCATTGCGCTCGGTGAAGATGTAGGGAGCCATCTTGGGGTTCCAGCGGCGGGTCTGGTGACCGAAGTGGACGCCAGCCTCCAGCAGCTGCTTCATGGAAATAACGGACATAATTCTTTTCCTCCTTGGTTTTTCCTCCGTGGGCATAAACAGCCACCGTCCGGTACATCCGGATGCGGCACCGACTGAATACGTAGTACCCCACGTGCATTATGCCGGAGTATTATAACACAGCGCTTATTAAAATGCAAGTGTTTTTTACAATAAATTAATTGATTTTTAATAATAAAATTTGTTCAGTTTGTTACCTCACGAAATCGCCGTCAAGAACGGCAAAACGCCCCCTAATCGGGAGCGTTTTTTACCGAAACAAGCCGTTGAGGATATGCGGTCCTTTGCAGGACGTTTTACAAGAACCGGCGGGGCACGTAAAATTCACCAAAATGGTTTCATCCCCCACCACCTCGATATCCTTCCATTGAATGATGATGTCCGACTCACGTCCCAGCAAGCCAAGCAGACGATTTCGTCCGTATATGACCAATGCCGTAATCTGCGCCGTACAGGTATCCACCTCCAGATCGTCCACGTACCCCAAGCGGGTGCCGTCGCAGACATTGATCACCTCTTTGTTATGCATGTCCGAAATGCGTGCAATCATGCGCCCCTCCCCTTTCGCAGAATTATATGCAGCTGCAGGGCAAAAAAGAACCGTTCACCCATTGAAAGAAATATCCAATGATGATACAATGAAAGTAGTGAGGTGGTCATTTATGTTAAAACCCATTACCGGCACGTGGTTTGAGTTCCATCATCATAATCTGCCCGAAGGAAGATACTGGAATCCCATCTGCCGTCAATTCACAGACGAACAGTGGGAAACCAAAATAGCGGAAATGGCGTCGATTGGTCTTAAATACATCGTTCTGATGGCCAGTTCGATGGTCTATCCCGATTCCTGTGAAGCCTACTTCCAGACCGACATCTACCCCCGCGCGAAAATGGCGGCCTCCGACCCTATGGAAGCGTTGTTTTGCGCCGCTGACCGCTGCGAAATGAAGGTGTTTATAGGGGCGGGATTCTACGGATTTTGGCAGGATACGCTGAACAATATGACCAGTCCCGCTGTCACGAAGCGCGCCTTTCGGGCAATGGAACAGCTGTACGCCCGCTACGGACATCACGCCTCCTTCCACGGATGGTATTTACCCGATGAATTGGGCATCTGCCCCTATTATCCCGACGAATTTATACACTACACAAACCAATACACCCGGCACGGTAAAAGCTTCGATCCATCCTTGCAGGTGTTGATCGCCCCCTACGGCACCAATATGCTTAAGGCGGATGATTTGTTTGTGAGACAATTAGAGCGTCTGGACTGTGACATCATCGCTTATCAAGATGAAGTAGGCGTGCGCAAATCCACACCCGAACAGACCCCCGCCTATTTCGAAGCGCTGCGCAAAGCCCACGATAAGGCCGGTCGCGCAGCGCTGTGGGCGGATATGGAGGTCTTTGAATTCGAGGGTGACGTATACCGGAGCGCCCTCATCCCCGCCTCTATGGAACGAATTGAACGCCAAATCGGAAGCATCGCCCCCTATGTGGATGAAATCCTGATGTACCAGTATCTCGGAATGTTTAATAAACCGCAAACACAAGCCTTCTGCGGTCATCCCCAGTCAACACAGTTGTATACGGATTACGTCAACTGGCTTAACAAACGTGCATAAAAAAGACAATCGGCACTGCTATTGCAGTGCCGATTGCTTTCATGTGGGGTGGGAGATGGGATTCGAACCCACGATCTTCAGTGCCACAAACTGACGCGTTAGGCCAACTACGCTACACCCACCATATTGGCGCGCCTGAAGGGACTCGAACCCCTGGCCCCCTGCTTAGAAGGCAGGTGCTCTATCCAGCTGAGCTACAGGCGCCTGTCTGTCCCTGCGGACGATTTTTTGTGGAGCGGGTGATGGGAATCGAACCCACACAACCAGCTTGGAAGGCTGGGGTTCTACCACTGAACTACACCCGCATTTGTTGCTTACAGCGTGGATTATAATACCACAGAGTGCAAACAATGTCAAGCATTATTTTCCCCATTTTGCGGTTATTTCGCAATATATTTATGTTGAAATATCTACTACACTATGGTATAATAATCTGAAGTTTTGCAGATTGTTCACACTCCCCGCCAATCAGTCTGCTATAATGTCAGTAATTCACATTCGGAGGTTCGCTATGATCGAAGTTAAAAACCTAACCAAGCGATACGGAAATCATTGTGCGGTAGATAACATTAGTTTCAGTGTCGGCAAGGGTGAGATCCTTGGTTTTCTGGGTCCCAACGGCGCCGGAAAATCCACCACGATGAACATACTTACCGGCTATCTTTCCGCCACGGACGGCACCGTTACCATCAATGGCTACGATATTCTGGAAAACCCCAACGCCGCCAAGGCCAGCATCGGTTATCTGCCTGAGCTACCTCCTCTTTACCCCGATATGACGGTAAAGGAATACCTGAATTTTATGTGCGATCTTAAAAAGTGCGCTCTGCCCCGTCAGCGGCACTTGGCCGAGATCTGCAAAGTAATGAAGATTGAGGACGTCTATAACCGCCTCATCAAGAACCTGTCCAAGGGTTATAAACAGCGCGTCGGTATGGCGCAGGCGCTCATCGGCAATCCGCCGGTACTGATTCTGGACGAGCCTACTGTCGGCTTGGACCCCAATCAGATCATCGAGATTCGTTCTCTCATCAAGACCTTGGGCAAAAACCACACGGTGATCCTCTCCTCCCACATCCTGCCGGAGATCGAAGCCGTATGCGACCGCATCGTTATCATCAATAACGGTAAGATCGTGGCGGACGACACCGCCGAGAATCTGTCCGGCAACCTCTCCGAGGACCACAGACTGCTGGTGAGCATCGAAGGTCCCGAGAAAGAGGTCACCCAGCTGATCAAAAGCATAAACGGCGTCCAGGACGTGACCATTATGAGCAATAAAGCCACCGGCGTCAGCGATTATGCCATCCTGACCACCGACGGCGCGGACATTCGCCGCGATCTGTTCGCCCGCTTGGCTCAACGCCAATGGGCGCTGCTATCCTCAAAATCGATGGCATTGACTCTTGAGGATATCTTTATCAACCTGACTGTAAGAGGAAACGGAGGTGTACGCTGATGATCGCCATATTCAAACGTGAACTTCGCGCCTTCTTCGTTAACCCCATCGGTTACGTGGTGCTGGCGGCTCTGTTCGGCATTTCCGGTTTCTTCTTCTTTACCTACAGTATGGTGGGTGAAAGTGCCGACCTGTCCAATATGTACAGCAGTCTGTTCTCTGTTGTTCTGCTGGCTCTCCCCTTTCTGACTATGCGTCTGTTTAGCGAGGAAAAACGCCAAAAGACCGACCAGGCGCTGTTCACCGCGCCTACCGGTCTTACCGGCATCGTGGTGGGTAAATTCCTGGCGACGCTGACGCTGTTCGCCATCGGTCTATCCATCACCCTTGTGTATGCGCTGATCATCGAGTGCCAGCCTGCCACCGCCGTGGATTGGGTGCTCACCGCCGGCAATCTGCTGGGATTGCTGCTGTTAGGCGGTTTGATCATCTCCATCGGCGTGCTGATCTCCAGCCTGACCGAGAGCCAGATCGTCGCCGCCATCGGCACTCTGGGCGTGTCCCTGATTCTTATCTGCATCGACCTGCTGGGCTCTCTGTTCAGCAACGTTACCTGGATTACCAAGGCTACCGCTTTTCTGTCCATCTCCAGTCGATTCAGCGATTTCACCGCCGGACTCATCTATTACGACAACGTTTTCTTCTTCCTCACCGCGCAGGTCCTCTTCCTGTTCCTGACCGTGCGCGTACTGGACAGCAAGAGATGGAATTGATGAAAGGAGGCAACCGCTATGAAACGCACTGAGAACAAAACCATCAATTTCCGCCGTTTGCGCTACGGTACCGCCTCCACGGTGATCACCATCGCCGTTATTGTGGTCGTGCTGCTGCTGAACATTCTGGTGTCCAGCCTGGCTGACCGCTATCCCCTCACCTGGGACCTGTCCACCAACAACGTGTTCACCCTCTCTGAGGAAAGCATTAACATCGCCGAAAACGTCAAGAATGACGTGGAGATCATCGTCTTCTCGGATGAAGAAGAGTTCACCAACCCCACCGTCGGTGCCAGCGTCGGAATGCCTGAAATCGACACCACCATGCGGGAATTCCACACGGTACTCCAGCAGTATCGCAGCCGCACGGACAACAAGGTGACCTTCCAATTCATCAACCCCAACCAGGACCCCACCGCCTATTCCCGCTACGAAAAATACGAGGTGTCTTCCGGCAGTATTCTGTTCCTGTCCGGTGAGCGGTATAAGCTCAGCACCATCGACGAACTGTATGAGTATCACGTGGACGAGGAAGCCTACTACACAACGGGACAGTTCTCCTACGTGTTTGACTCGTCTAAGGTGGAGAAAATCCTGGGCTCCAACATCAACGCTCTGCAGAGCGAAAACAACCGCATCATTCAGGTACTGGTGGGACACGAAGAAGATCAGGACACCATCGACGGTCTGAAAGAGTTGTACGAGCTGAACGGCTACACCTTTGAGGAATTCAACATCACCGGCTCTGCCGAATTCAACGAGGACGCCGAGGTGATGCTGATTCCCGCCCCCGCCAAAGACTATTCGGATGCTGAAATCAAGCGCATCCGTCAGTGGGTCACCAATAACCAGAAATACGGTCGTCACCTGCTGGTGTTCACCGACTATGCCGCCAGCTGTCCCAATCTGTACGGTATGCTGGACGCGGACTACGGCATCCAGGTAACAGATCAGCTCCTGTACGAAACCGACTCCAACCGCAAACAGCAATATAATAGTTTCTTCCCGGTCTGTGATGTTCCCAGCACCAACTACACCGCCAACTCTGTGGGCACCGGCAACGTGTATACCCCTCTGGCACGCCGCATCACCACCAACCTGCCCTCCGAATTGAGCGAGGATAATGCCCTGGGCGATCTGGGCATCCCGCTGACCAACTACCCCGAATCCACTCACGTGGTGGCACTGAAGGATTTCAATAGCCAAGACACCGCCAACAGTCACCAGATGCTGGAGGAAACTGAATATCCCCTGACCTCTATGGTGGCCGCTATTCTCAACCGTTACGATAACAACACCGGCACGGAAGCTTATGGCTCCGTGGTGGTATCCGGCTGTCAGGTGATGGCCTATTCCGATTATATTCAGAACGGCACTCTGCAAAACGAGGAATTGTTGCTGGACACCATCAGTTCGGTCACCGGCCACGAAAACGCCGTAACCGTATCCAACAAGCAGTTCTCCTCTGAACTGGTCATATTCGAGCCCAACGTTCAGATCGGCGTGGGTCTGGGTGTGTTCACCATCGGTCTGCCCGTGATCATTCTGATCATCTGCCTGATCGTATTCCTGCGGAGGAAAAACTTATGAGTTTAGAAGAACAGAAAAACGTTCCGCAGGTCGACCCCGTTGCGGACGACAACCCCTTCAGCTCCTTTGAAGAGGTCAACGACATCCCCCGCCGCAAAAACAAACTGGTTTCCTTTCTGACCTCCTCCGCGGGCATTTTCACCACGCTGGGTGTCACGCTCCTGCTGATCGTCGGCATCGTGCTGGTCATCATTTTCGACCCCTTTGCTAAGCCGGAGCCAGATACGGGGGATTCCAACGATACGACCACGGAGCAGGCCACCATCACCCTGTTGGATAAATCCAAGAACAGCGCTGTGGTGATCGATCGAGTGGATATTCAAAACAGCAACGGCTCCTACTCCATTCTGTATAACGAGAAAGAGGAGTTGTTCTATCTGGACGGCTATGCCGACGTATTGCTGGGGGTAGATATGATCGATACCCTGCAGGAATACGCCAGCAAGCTGATCGCCATCGACCAGGTGAAGGATGCAAATAACCTTAAGGACTTTGGTCTGGATAAGCCTGCCGCCACGGCCACGGTAACTTTTGCAGACAAATCCACCGTGACCATTCAGGTGGGCAACCCCACCCCCGACGAGGACGGCTACTACGTACAGACCAGCGCCAAGGACGGCGTGTACATCTTCGAAAACGATGCCGCCCTCCCCTTTACCTACCGTCAAACCGCATACGTTGACGTTACGCTGATTTCCACCCCCTCCGTCCTGAAGGACGATGCCAACGGCACCGCCGTATTAAAGGAAATCTCGTATTCCGGTAAGAACTATCAAACGCCCTTTATACTGCGCCGTTCCTATCAGAGCGACAGCGAGGAGATGATGCTGTTCTCCTACATCATCTCCCAGCCGTATCTGCGTGGCACCAACGATACCGTCACCTCTGCGCTGAGCAATTTCACCGGACTGTATGCAGACCAGGCGCTCATCATCAAACCCACCGAAAAAGAAAAGGAAGCCTTAGGCTTCCACAATCCGTTGACGGTGCTGGACATCGTGATGGCGGTGGAAACCACCGACCAGGAGGATGCGGAGAAAATCCGCTATTACAACAGTACCACCTCCAAGGTCACCATCGGCAGCGTCGAAGACGATGCCTACGCGGTGATGGTGGACAGGCTGGATATTATTTTCCTGGTGGATAAGGCATCCTTCTCCGCCATAGCCGAGCGCACGTATGACAATTCGGTCAACTCTTTGCTCTTTACCAAGAATATCGTTGAGATCGGGCGTATCTCCATCACCATGAACGGTGAGACCTACGATTTCAACCTGAAGCATTTTGACACGGAAAACAGCGACACCTCTCTCAAGGTCACCGTGGGCGACAAGACCTATCCCACCGCCGACTTCCGCGAGCTGTATGCCATTCTTATGACCCTGGAGCGATACGGCAAAACCGATAAAACGGCGTCCTCGGACGATGCGGTTATGTCCATTAAGATGTATCACAACGACGGCAGCTTCTACATCGGAGCCGACTATTACTCCCTGGACGGCAGTCTTTGCCTCGTCAAGACCACCGAGGGTGAGATCTACACCACCCGCTGGCACTACGTCACCCACTTCACCGAGCAGGTGGAGAACTACATCAACGGAGAAAAAGTATTACTGCTAACCTAATTAAAAAAATCCCCCGACCGCAACGACCGGTGGATTTTTGCGTTCTTTTACGTTCTCTTAAACAGCGGGATGACACACACGGTCAGCAAGGATATGACCGCCAACAGCAGCAGCCGCAGCAGACCCAGCGGTGCCTCCAGCGCCCATACCAAGCACAGGAACAGGCTGAGCGCCGATGCAATCGCTTGAGCGATCAAGGCCATGGTGCATTTGACGTTCAGACTACGGCAAACCGACAGTGCCCACGCCGTGCCGAGAATATGACCGTTGGACGCCATAACGGCAGGCATACTCTCCTTGGTACGCTCCACCAGCTGCATATACGCTCGTCCTGCCGAAGCGGGCAGTACGTCCACGTAATACTCGTCCAACCCAAAACTCTCACACAGATCGGTGGAAGTGATATTGGGATCGCAGGAACGCACCAGCAGGGTGACGCGGGAACGGCACAGATCCTGCAGAGCATCCTGAATCTCGGGGTCGGGCAGATAGGACACCACAAACATGGCCGACAGCTGACCGCCCAGGGACAGGTACACCAGACGGCGACCGTCCTTCGCATAACGGGCCTCGTAATCCATTGAGGGAACGTCTACGCCGTGATTCTGCAGTAAACGGCGGTTACCGACAAATACGCGGCGACCGTCCACCCAGCCGGAAATACCCATTCCCTGCTCGTAGACCAAACTCTCCACCTCGCTGAGCAGCTCTTCCTTATTCTCGATAATACGGCGGAAGATCATAGCCAGCGGTCCGCCGGAACGGACCACCAACGAAGCCGCCGTCAGGATGGCCTCGTCAATGTGCGTGCCGGAGAAGGTCTTAATGCCGTGCAGCAGCATACTTTCGTCGGGATACAGGTCGGCAATGTCCACCACCAGCGCATCCAGCTGACCGAAATGGCGAACCGCCTTCCAGCCGACCAAGAAGCCGCCGCGGGACAGCATCACCTTACCGCAATGGTTCAGAGGCAGCTGCACCGCCAGGTGAGACGCCTGCATCGATACGCAGACCATACCGGTGAAGACCGACAGCCAACCCCAGAAATCGTTAACACCCTCGCCCAGCAGCGTCACCAAAGACAACAGCAGTGCCAGACCGAAAGTGATGGGGGTCATCCACCGACTCCACTCATCGCCGCGATGATCCTCGTAGGCGTTGGTGATGTAATCCGTCAAAAATTCGGTGCGATGGAAATAGCCAACCGTCGCCTCCTCGTTGGAGCCGGTAGCGCGACGACCGATCTCCTGTACCGCATTTTCCTCCTCGATGAGGGTCGCGGCATACTTTTCGCCCGGGTAAGAAACAAAAGCGAAATTGCGGCGCACACCCAATGCGCGGGCATAATGTCCGGCAGCGCACAGCGTCAACAGCAGGCCGGCCAGCGATGCCCAGTGCGGTGCCTCGATGCTGGTATTGGCAAAATGAATCAGCACACAGGACAGCGCCGTCACAGAGGCTAACGCGGGAGCGGTATCGCTGTTCGCCCGCAGGGTAAACAGACCCGACAGACCGCGACCGATAGCCGCATAGTTAAGCCCCATCATCAGCACCAACACCGACAGCTGAATGATCAGATACCCCATCATACCGCCCAAAGGAGGCTCATGGGTGATAAAGGTCAATATGGACAGGATGAGCAGAACAAACTCCAAAAGACCGGTAAACAGCAGTGTGGTAAAGGAGCTGCGGCAACGCTCGTGAAGCTCCTCCGCGATGGGCTTTGCCTCCTGATAGTCGTCAAACTCTTCGGTTTCGTCTATCTCTTCAGGCTGCTCCTCGACCTCGTTGGACTCCTCCTCTTCCTCCAGGGTGAAATAGCGTACCTTCTCCTCCCGCGAACGTTGCAGACGCTCCTCGGGGTCCTCGTCGCTATCCACCGCCTCGGCGCCGTCCTCGGGCTCTATATCCTCTACGCGCACCATCTCCTCCAGAGATAACTGATCCGGCAACTGATCGTGCAACGTTTTAATCTCCGGCTGAGGAACGTCCTCCGACTCGGCGGCGACGGCTTCTCCCTCCCCATTGGCTATGGGCAGAATACGGGTGGCCGCCTCACCACGGGGTAACGCCTCACCGGAGGGCAACACCACCTGCATCGTGATGGTTTCAGCGGCTACGCGCACCTCGGGGAATTCATCATCGCTGAGGATTTCGGGCTCCGATTCCGGCTGTGAGGATTCGTCAGAAACGATGTTATCCGTAATAATGGAGTCCGTAGGCGGCTCTTCGGCATGATAGTGACCGATGGGCTTTAGATCCCACTCGCCCCAGTCGTCGTCCTCTTCCTCTTCATCGCGGCGGCGGAACAAGCCGAACAAACCGCGTTTTTTCTTGGCAGGAGCGGGAGCCTCTTGAATAGGAGTCATTTCCTCCTCCGCCTCGTCCGCAGGCTGTTCCGACGTTATCTCTTCATCGGGAATACCGTTCAGCAGCAGATCCTCTACTCTATCCGCGGAGTCCTGCTCGTCCGTATCTTCATCGGTTGTAATCAACTCAGGTGTCTCCGCCGACACACCGTCAGCATTGTGGGCAACCGCCACAGGAGCAGACTCCACGTTCATCGGCTTCGGCAGCGGCTCAGGCATAATCGCCGGCATGGTCTCCTCCTCGTCGATGGACTCGACCGACGTTGCGGCAGGTACAGCGGTATTTTGATCGCGGCGCTTTACCAAAAAGTCCACCAGATCATCAATATTGATGTTATCCTTTTCAAAATCCTTTGACATAAGACGTTCTCCTTATGTTTATTTCTTTTGAATAGCCTTAATATCCTTGCGCTGGCGAGCGGCCTCGTACAACACGATACCGGTAGCCACCGATGCATTCAGAGAATTGATCTGTCCCGCCATAGGCAGCGACAGAATGAAATCACACTGCTCCTTAACCAAACGGCTGATGCCTCGTCCCTCGGAGCCCACCACCAACGCCACAGCGCCGGTAAGATCCGTCTGACACCAGGTTTCGCCATCCATATCCAGACCGTATACCCAAACGCCCTGTTTCTTCAGTTCCTTGAGCGTTTCGGTGATGTTGGCGACTCTCGCCACCGGCACGTATTCCACCGCGCCGGCAGACGCCTTGTACACGGTGGAGGTCAGCCCTGCCGCCCGCCGGCGGGGTACGATGACACCATGGGCACCGGCAGCCTCGGCGGTACGCAGGATTGCGCCCAGATTGTGGGGATCCTCCAATTCGTCACACACGATGAAGAAAGGGGGCTCCTCTCTCTCGGCGGCTAAGGCAAACAGATCCTCGACCGTGGCGTATTCCTTACACGCCGCAACGGCAATCACGCCCTGGTGATTCTGCGCCATACTTTCCAGTTTTCGAATATCCACCTCTTTAACGGGGATATTCATCTGACGGCACTTAGCAATAATGGGACCGATACTGCCCTGGCGGTCGCCCCGAGCTACCAAAACACTGTCCAGCGGTCGCCCCGACTTGAGCGCCTCGGTCACGGCATTACGGCCGGCAATATAATCCTCGTAGCGTTTCTGCTCTTGTTCCATACTCATATTCTCCCAAATGGTATACTCACCCATATTTATATAAGCATACTATACCATATGTTGTGCCAAAATACAAGGTCATTCCACAAAAATTGTGCTCTTTTGCAAAAAAACGCCGAAAAAGGCCCCGGATAGCATCCGGGGCCTTTCTCAATATGGGGTTATACGTTTTTTCCCAACGTGGGTTGGATGGAAGGCGTTACCACCTTTTTATCCAGACCGATATTTTTGAACAATTCCTCAAACAATGCGTTGTACTTCTTCGGTATCGCATACGTCTTGCCGCTGTAATTACCGTCATCGTCGTAAGCAGACTGCTCAATGCAATACTGCCCATTGTTATAGAAAAGCTCACCGAGTTCCTGACTGAACAAGTGCGCGGTGCTGTAGGCGGAAATGGTCAAAGAGTGGTCGTAATAATCGGAGTGCTCATTTTGATAACTATCCGCAGGGGTAACGTTGTGCAACGTATCCTCAATAGCCTGTCGCTGAGCATTGGTAAGACCGCCCCGTGTTTCTCCACCGGTTTCGTAGTCATAGAAATAATAACCGTATTCCTGAATCTCATAGCCATTTTTCAGAGCATCCAACGCCCAATTGTGCATATCCGCCCGACAATAGATGGTGTTTACGTATTCGTATTGCTCAGGATTATGCAACGTCACAACATAGCTGTTGGCCTCTATCAGCATACCTCCGGCGCCGGGATAGCCGTTTGTTCCCAGTCGTTTACTGAGCAATACCGGCACATCCGGCTTGGTCACGTAAATCACTTCACTGCCTTCCCAATTCAGTTCCTCCACATATTCATAGTCTCCCACTGTGGCATCGGTATACAGCGGAATATACACGTGATCGTTCCACAGAATGTTGCCGTTGTCCATCCAGGTGGCGTGACGGGATTTCATAGCATCCAGCTGACGGCATCCGCCCAGGGACAGGCACAGCGCAACGACCAGCGCCAAGCATAACAACCGTTTCAGTTTCTTCATTTTTCTGTCCCTCCTTATTCCAGATTTAAGCGACGGCGGATGACCAGATAGGTCACCAGATATTCCACCACACAAGCGGCAATACCAAACACGATCAAACCGCACATACCACCGTGTAAAGTTGTAAAGGGATGCTTTTCGATCCATCGGGTCAAGCCCTCCCAATCCATAAACATGGCGATGATCACCATAATGGTGGAAAACACCTGGGCGATGATATAAAACCCGAAATACACACCCACGGCGGCCAACACCCGATTTTTGCGGAACAGCTGACCGAGGGAAATGCAGGTGTCGTAGTACAGGGTCTGGGAAACCAAAAGCACCACAAGCAGCACCGCCGCCTCGACCATCAGCCACCACAGATGGGCGCCGATCTCGTCATTGAGGTAGTTGAGGATATAGACCCCCGCCTTCCACAATTCCACCAGCACGTCACCGGCAGTAATCACGCACAGCGACGTCAGCGCCACCAAAAAGGACAGTGCCGCGACAGTCACCGCACCCAGAACCTTAACGGTGATGTGCTGGGACACGGTCACCGGCAGAGTGAAGGACAAATAGCCCTCTCCGGTGAACAAATTTTTATAAAATCGGATGATAGCAAACACCACCGGAAAGACCAGCGCCACCGTCACCGCGATGACGTAAAAGACGATGGACGAGGTGTTCACGATGTCGTAAACAAAATGGTCAAACTCAAAGAACTGCACCACCCGACCCAGCAGCGATACCGCCAGCAAAATACCCCACATGGGCAACGCGATACGCCAATAGGCATTGAGCTCGTGCTTATATAACTTCTTTACCATCGGAACACCTCCCTAAACAATTCATCCACGCTTTTACCGTTTTCTTCCCGAATCTCATCCACCGTTTTCTGCAGAATCACGCGACCCTGATGGATAAACAAGGCCTCGTCCAGCACCTGCTCGATATCCGCGATGAGATGGGTGGAAATCAGCACGGTAGCATTGGGATTATAGTTGTTAATAATGGTGGAGATCACATAATCTCGGGCGGCAGGATCCACGCCGGCGATCGGCTCATCCAGCACATACAGCTTTGCCTGGCGGCTCATCACCAGAATCAGGCACACCTTTTCCTTATTACCCTTAGACAAAGTCTTCAGCCGTCGGGCAGGAGAAATATCCAGCCGCGACAGCATCTCATAAGCCCGTTCGGCAGAAAAATCCTCATAGAAATCCTGGAAATACTCCACGATCTGCTTGACCGTCATCCATGAATTCAAATAGATGTTATCCGGCAGATATGCCACCTTGGCACGGGTTTTGGGACCCGGCTGGTCGCCGTCCACATACACCGCTCCTTCGGTAGGGGTCAGCAAGCCGTTGATGATTTTGATAAGCGTGGTCTTTCCGCTTCCGTTGGGTCCCAAAAGACCCACGATCTTACCGCTTTCCAAGGTGAAAGAAACGTCCGACAAAGCTACTGTGCTACCGTATCGCTTGGTCAGATGTTCACAGCGTAGCAATTCACTCATAATCCCACTCCTTTACAAATTCTTTTACCTCTTGGGTCGACAGCCCCAAGAGCTCCATCGTTCGGAAAAAGTCGGCGGTCTTCTCCCGCCGCAGGCGGTCGAGCACCTCCACCGCCCGAGAGGTATCCTGGCGGACGAACCAGCCGCTCCCTCGCACCGAATACAAAAGGCCTTGTTCCTCCATCGTTTCCATAGCCCTCTGCACCGTGTTGGGGTTCACCCCCAAGGTCGAGGCCAACTCCCGCACCGACGGTAATCGGCAATCGGGGCCAAAAATTCCCTTGGCAATGTCCACACACAGCATCTCACATATCTGCGGACACACCGGCCGATTTTTATTTAAAGTCCATTGCATGCCATCTCTCCTTTCGCATCTGTATTACCTCACTAGTACAATAATACAATTTCTGTCCGCGGTTGTCAATAGGTTTTTGCAAAAAAATAAGAGAGAAGCCTTTTCGGCCTCTCTCCTACTTTCATCTTGATTAGTCCTCGTCGGGACGATCCCAGTTGTGCCACACATCCTGGACGTCGTCGTTGTCCTCCAGCATATCCAGCAACTTATCCATATTCTTGATGGCATCGGGGTCGTCAATGGTGGACAGCACGTCCGGCACCATCTGCACCTCGGCGGTGACAAAGGTATAGCCCTTGGCCTCCAGATCGTCGCGCACGGCAGAGAAATCCTCCGGCTCGGTGGAGATATCGAACACATCCTCGTCCGCCTCAAAGTCGGTGGCACCCGCCTCCAGGGCGTCCTCCATCACCTGATCCTCATCCAAGCCCTCGGCCTCGATGATCAGTTTACCCTTCTTATTAAACATAAAGGACACACAACCGGTCTGACCCATATTGCCGCCGCACTTGTCAAAATAGTGGCGCAGGTCGGCAGCGGTACGATTACGGTTATCAGTCAGGGTTTCCACGATAACGGCGATACCGCAGGGACCGTAGCCCTCATACTGCAACGACTCATAGTTTTCGCCGCTGGCATCGCTGGCCGCCTTCTTTAGAATACGGTCAATGTTATCGTTAGGCACGTTGTTGGCCTTTGCCTTGGCGATGGCGTCCTTCAGCTTGGAGTTGACGCTGGGATCGGCGCTGCCGCCCTCCTTCACCGCCACAGAAATCTCACGACCCATTTTGGTGAAGATCTTAGCCTTCTGACCATCGGTCTTCTCTTTTTTGCGTTTAATGTTGTTCCATTTAGAATGTCCGGACATTGGGAATTCTCCTCACATATTAAAATATCCTAGATAGTATAGCACACCGTTTTCGGATTTGCAACCACTTTATTCTACAGCGCCCTTGCTACGCCAGTACGCCTCGATCTCCTTGGCGGTCGCCTGCACGCGCCCCTGAATCTGGCGGTTGTCACCGCCGCCGCGACCGCGAAGTGCATCGTTCATTTCCTGTGCCGCTTCCTTCAGCCGATCCGTGCCGCCCAGCACGTAGGTGTAGGCACCGTCGCTACCAGAATAAGCGGCGCACAGACCACCGCATCTTGCGGTCAGACCATTTACCAACCGACGCAGCATATCCACGTCCCAGTTGCTGCCGATAAAATACACGGGACGATCGGTTGGTGCTACCGCAGCCACCATAGCATCCGCCAAGCGGTGGTTAGCCGCTCGCAAAGCGAGCTTATACGCATCCCTCTCGGCAATTACGCGGTCTATTGCTGGTGTCAAGTCATTCTGCTTTACAGATAGTTTTGCCGATATTTCGGCGCTCTGAGCATAGCGGAGTCGATAATCCGCTAAGGCAGCGGCACCACACAACAGATGTATGCGAACACCGCCCTTGTAACGGATGAAATCCAGTAGTTTGATCACGCCGATCTCGCCGGTGCGTCCTACGTGAGGGGCACAGCAGGCACAGCAGTCTACCCCGTCTATGGTCACCAGTCGCACGTCGCCGTCCAATTCTTTTTTACTGCGATAGACCATCCCGGTCAGCTCCTCCGGCGACGGGATGGATGCCGTGACCGCCACGTTGGACCACACCACGCGGTTTGCTTCATCCTCGATGGCGTCGATCTGTTCGCGGGTCAGTTCCCCGTCCAGATCCAGGGTCACGTCCTCGCTGCCCAAATGGAAGCCCACGTTCTCCAGCCCGTGCCAACGATGGGCGATGCCGCATACGATGTGCTCGGCGGTGTGGTGCTGCATCCGTGCAAAGCGAACGTCCCAATCCAAAACGCCCTCTACCGTATCCCCCACCGTCAGCGGTGAGACAGTGTAGTGCACAATTTCCCCATCCACCATCTGTACATCCAGAACGGCAACACCGCCCAACGTGCCGACGTCGGCGCTCTGACCGCCGCCCTCAGGGAAAAACGCCGTCCGATCCAGCCGCACCGCATAGCCGTCCCTGTGGGGAACGCACTCCAAAACGCAGGCGGTAAAAGCACGGCAATAACTATTCAGTTCATACAGTTTTTCAGTCATAATCATTCATCCTTTGACGTTCTCACGTACGATTATACTCCGTTGTTGCAGCCAATGCAAGAAAGAATTAGAGAGGCACCCGCAGATGCCTCTCTAACCATCACTTAATTACGCCGATAAACTTGAGAATGCACAGCGCCACACCGGCCAGGCAGTAGATCTCCACCAGAGAGCCGATCAGCGAGAACAGCACACCGATGATGGCGATTTTAGCCAGCAGACCGATCAGCCAGCCGATCACCGTGCAGACCACGGCAAAGATAACCAGCTGAATGATAAAGCTCTTTACATCTTTCTCCTCGATTTTAAAGGGCGTGGGCCAAAACTTTTTCAGCAGATCCATCGATTATACCTCCTTATACTAATTTCATTAAGGTCTCACCCGCTTCGATATAGTGGGTGGCCATGGCTTTGATTTTATCCTGATAGGGATTATATTTATCGTAAATACCTACCGTCTGCATACCGATGCCGGTGGCGGTCTGAATCGCCACAAACGCATCCTCAAACACCCAGGTCTGCTGCGTATCGGCGCCCAGATACTCCCGCGCCATCAAATAGATGTCCGGCGTATCCTTGCCTTTGCCAAGCACACCGCAGGAAAACACCTTATCAAAATAATGGCGAATGCCGCAGTGGTCCATCGCCGACTCAATTAAGTCCGGATCGGTGGCGGAGGCGATGCACATCCGCACCCCACGGCTTTGGAGGTGATCCAGGAACTCCCGCACACCGGATTTGAGCCGGACGCGGTTGGCATAAAAATCCGCAAAGGTTTCCGTTGCCAGACGAAACAGCTCTTCCCCGCTCTCGGCAATACCATAGTGGTCGTGCAGCAGCTGCATACCGTCCCGCAGGGGAATCACACGAATCGCTTTATTGTCTTCATCGGAAATGACCGTTCCGACCTTGTCGGGATAGACCTCCGCCATCCGTTCAGACAGAATGTCCCACAACATCAGGGAGTCGATCAGTGTGCCGTCCATATCAAAAATGGCTGCCTTTATATCCAGCATTATGTGCCTCCACGATAACGATTTCTCGATGATTATATCACACATTTCTGCATAAAACAACCCGCAACCACGAAAAAGCGGCAGAGATCTCTCTGCCGCTTTACGTTAGGCTATACGATTGTATTGCTGTTTTAAGCGATTCAGCAACGTTACGAAGGGCACGATCAGCAAACCCGTCAACAGGTTACCTACACCGTGAACGATGTCAAAGGGCAGCCCCGCCGCGATCCACGTCAGTGTGCCCTCCCACGTAAGACCGAAAATCAGCGCCTGAGTCGGCGCGCACAGCACCCCGTAGCACAGACCGTGGAGCGCACACACTGCGGGATAGACAACGGCAGACAGCCATTTCGGCATCCGTTTAGGCAGCAGCATAGTAATGCCCCACAGCAGCGTCCACGTGTATAGGTTTGCCCACCACCACGGCGCGAAGCCGCCGTACAGCCCCACCAACATAACGTACACATATATGGGAATCAGCGCCTTATACCGAAACACCAGCGTAAACACCATAATGAACATACCCAACAGATGGATATTCGGCAGGAATTCCATCAGCAATTTGGATACGAACATCAGTACACCCAACACCGGCATCAGCACCAATTCAAATATCGTTAGCTTCCGGCTCTGTGTCATTTGGAACGCACTAGCTTGTAGGTCACAGCCGTATCGATGGCGGTGTCATTCATACCCTGATTGGCATAGGCGTCACCCTCATAGAACGCCCAGTAGGTCTGGTCCACGTTATAGTCGGCGGTCATACCGTTGACCACGGTGAACAGACCGTCCCCGTCGGCATCCTCCACAATGCCTGCCTCGACCAGCGCCGCACCAACAGTGGTTTTGTCCGTATTGACGGTAAAGGTTACCTCCTTCTCCTCCGCGGCCACTACCACGGTCAGGACGGTGGCACCCTCGCCTAAGGTTGTATCCTCGGCGTAGGTGGCATCTGCCCACAAGCCCGTCACCTCGGGCTGTGCCTGGCATCCGGTGACCAGCAGGCACATCATCAACAGGGTAACAACAGACAATAAACTGACAGTCTTTTTCATAGTTTTTCATCCTTTCAATATTCAATTACAAAAGGATAAAACAAAAGCACCCTCCGAAAGGGTGCTTAAAACGTGCGGACTCCTGCCGTGTCCGTGTTTGCCGCATCCCTCCATTTGCCCGAGAGACTTTTGCAAGAGATGACCAGCATCTCTATGTCACAGACCGATAAGCATTCCGACTTAATCCGTCACCAAGCAGTGCGAAAATTACGGTAATGGCTGTTGCCGCGGACTTTCACCGCGATTCCCTTATCCCCTAGCGATGGGGTCATGCCCCTCGCCCGACAATCGGCCAAAGGCCGAATGATCTGTGTTTATTCTCTTGTAAGAGCAGTATAACATACATCCTGACCGTTTGCAAGAGAAAAGGACATCGCAGCTGCGATGTCCTTTCCATGAATCGACACTCAAATTGAAATTGGCTTAAAGCCTAATTTCCTATAGATTCAATTGCGATACTTCACTAATCAGCTTATTGAACTCCGCAATTAAATAATCAAAATCCTCTTTCGGATAATAATAATGTCCGGAGTTTGGTAGTTCGTTTAAAAGAATATTTGAATTGGAACTTAAGATTTTGATGCTCTTACCGGAAACCATTTCATCTTTTTTTGATTGGTATACCCAGCATGTTTTGTTAAGCGAGTTGATCACTTTACGGGTTTGCTGAATTTTGGCAAACAATTCCAAAAATCTTGGTATCCAGCCGATATAATGAAGCGGATTTGTATCCCTACCTACTCCATAGCACTTCCTTGCTGCTATTGCTTCATAATCATCGGAACGGATTTTATCAAAATACACCTTTAACGAATTACTTACCATTTTAGGTTTTAATGATAGGCGCAACGGAACGGCAAGAAGAAACAACCGACAAATTTTCTCGTTATGGATTGCCTGGTCGATTGCAAGGAGCGTTCCCAACGAATGAGCAACAATATAGATTCGTTCGTGTGTTAACGATAATTCTTCAACAACAGAAGCTACCTGCGCTTCCCACTTTTTCATGGACGTTTTTGAAAAATCCCTAACCCCTTTTCCGTGACCGTCAAGAAGTACATTGTAAACAGAAACGGACTGTGGAACTACGGACACAAACTCATTAAAATGTTTTGGAGTACCGACAATTCCGTGAATAAACATAACAGCGGTGCTTGCCTTATCGTTTATTCTTGCGTATTCCTTATGTTCCATATCCTCACCGTCCTTTAGGGGCATTGTAGCATAAACGGGGTAACAAATCAACACAAAGAAAATGCACCTACGGTTTACATACCATCCTTCGGATTGGATAAAAATAAAGCACTTCATTCGAAGTGCTTTATTTGGGACCGACACTCAAAATGGAACTGGGTAAAAACCTGATTTTCTTTATACTATTCAATTTCTTCTATGTATAAAATAATATTGTTTCTAACATCATCCTCTATATATTTAATTTTCAGGTATTGACCATTCTCCTTGATTACGCCCCCATAACAAGCAGGTGTATTATATCCATTTGACAATTCGAAATTCGAATACTCGAAATATATACCATTAATTTCAAAATGCTCAGTATCATGTCCTTCTAGCGGCATTGCATGATATTTCTCCACTATTCCTTCAACAACAATAGCTTTATTGTTGTCAAGAATGTCTTTTTTCTCTTGGTAATCAACAATATGTGCTGCAGTTATCAAAATAAAAAGGCAAATAGCAAAAATTCCTACAATCCAACCTATCCATTTAAAGAATACATAACCTGTATATCCTTTAGAACCTTTTTGGTCTGTTCCGGGATTTTGCGAAGGATACCATTTGAATGTAAAGAAAAATCCCAATCCTACAAATAATGGAATTATCAGAATAAAACTTTCTAACCAATTGAAGTTTAGTTCGTATAAAACATTGCCCATATCATCACCGCCTTAGGTGTATTATAGCATAAAAGGTGCAAAGCCGCAATACTTCTACACTATTCACTATTACTTCTTACTTTCAAAAATCCCGAATGTGAATTTAGTGAAGAGTGAAGAGTGAAAAAGTAAAATCCCGTCCACTTTCGTGAACGGGATTTTTGGAGCTGGTTGACGGACTTTGAACTGGAGTTGCTCCGCAACTCCGTCGAGTTTTGCTATCGCAAAACATCGCAGGGGCTTCTGCGTCGCCAACACGCAAAAAGCAAGGCACCACAAACGTGATGCCTTGCTTTTTGGAGCTGGTTGACGGACTTGAACCCCCGACCTGCTGATTACAAATCAGCTGCTCTACCAACTGAGCTAAACCAGCGAATGAAATTCACAACGTCATTTATTATAACAACACGTGACAGGTTTGTCAAGATAAAGGCAACGATGGTGAGGATCTGAACTTCGGTTTTGCGTCAAGATGGCAATTGCCCAAGTTTTTCGACGCAAAACCTGTGAAAAAAACTCACGTTTTTTCCAGAGTTCGATCCATACATTTCTGCATAAAAACAAATAGGGTCACCACAAGGGTGACCCTATTTGTTTTGGTGGAGACGAAGAGGATCGAACTCTCGACCTTACGGATGCGAACCGTACGCTCTCCCAGCTGAGCTACGCCCCCAAACAGTCCCGATGCGGTAAACCACATCGGGAGCATTGTTAGTTTATCGTATTTGCGTCACTTTGTCAAGAGTTACGGCAGATTTTCTCACAAATTCTCTGCCGTTAACTCCCCCGATAGCGGTGTGGCGGTCAATGCGATCATACTCGCCCTCAGCATCTCCGCCTGCTGACGGATATGCGTCACCAGCACAACGGGGCGATTCTGCGCATACTCCGTAATCAACGGCACGATCGTCTGCCACGTATCTTCATCCAAACCGTTAAAGGGCTCATCCATCAACAGAATATCGCTGTCCGCCACCAGAGCACGAGCCAAAGCCACACGGCGCTGTTGACCACCGGACAGATTCCGCGGCAGAGCGCTCATTTCTTCTTGGGTCAGACCCAGTTTCGCAAGCATATCCGCCGCAAGGGACGCGGACGCGCCGGTCACCGCCACGTTATCCAGGGCAGAAAGCCACGGCAACAGCCGATCCTCCTGAAACACCATCGACACGCGTCCCACGTTCTCCACGTCGCCGTCAGCGGGCGTTTCCAGCCCGGCCAGCAAGCGCAGCAGCGTTGTCTTGCCGCAGCCGGACGGACCCCACAGGCACACGACGCCATTGGAAGGAATATGCCACGTCAGGTCGTGACAGATGGTATTATCGCCATAGGAAAAGCGGACACGATTCATCCAAGCATTCATCCTGCCACCTCCTTGCGCATAGCGCGGTGCAGCAATCGCTCCAGCAGGACGCTGAGCAACACCACCACCACCGTGCAGGCAAACACCTGCGCGTAATTCAGCGTGCTTTTGGATGCGGCAATCTGCGCTCCGATGGAATTGCCGGTGGTGCAAATGATCTCAGCCGCAATACCGGACTTCCAAGCAAATCCGAAGCCTGTGGTAAGTGCCGCACTCAAATGAGGGCGCACCGACGGCAGCCAGACGTTAGCAAACCGTTTACTGCGGCTCAGGCGAAACACCTGCGCCATCTCCAGCAGACTGTGATCGGTGGACAGAATGCCCTGTCGGACATTCTCCCACACCAGCGGCACCACCATCAAAAAGGCGATGAACACCGGCATCCAGTCGGCGGCGATCCAAAGAAACGCCAGAAATATAAAGGACGCCACAGGAACTGCCCGCACCGCCGATAAAACCGGTGAAAACAGTGTATGTAACACCCGAAATCGAGTGGTCAGAACGGCCAGTACAACACCCACGACGACGGCGGTAACAAATCCGACCAAAATGCGCAGCAGCGACATACCTACGTCAGCCCAAAAAACGCCGTCCCCAAGGAGATGCCACAGAGATTTTGCCACGTCCCACGGATACGGCAGCGGCATCAGCAGGCTACGATTGGCGACAAAACAGCCGAGAGTCCAGACCGATAGCCAGAACGCCGCCACCGCCAACCAGGTCAGCCATTTAGGACACTTGTACATAGTAGAAATCCTCTGCGGGCAAAGCGCCGCCCACAGCGGCGGGATTATAGCCGTGCAGGATAGCCAAATAGCCGGACAGCTGCTCCTTCATCTGCGCGCCCTCCACGTAGGTAAGACCGCAATTCGGGATAGCCGCCTTTGCCAGAGGAGCCTTGGGGATGATCTTATAGGTCTCGCACAGCGTGGCAGCGGCCTCCACGTCGGACTGCACCGCCGTGATGGAGGCGCGATACTCATTCAGGAACATCCGCACAGCCTCGGGGTTCTGCTCAACGAACTCCTTGCGCGCCACCACACAGCCCATAGTCAGCGGAACGCCATCCTTATTGGCGGCAGCCCACTCCTCGGTCATATTCAGCACACGCTTGACATTCTTATTCTGCATCAGCACGGCAGACGCCTTGGGTTCCGGAACCATCGCCACCTTGGCGGTGCCGTTGGCAATGACGGTAGCCAGCGTGTCGTTGTCCGCCACAAACTCCAGCTTAACGTCCTTATCGGCATCGATGCCGTGATATTGCAGAACGTACCGCAGAATATACTCAGGGTTCGCACCCTGACCGGAGGTATAGATGGTCTTGCCCTTCAGGTCGGCCACAGAATTGACCTCCTCACCGTTGGTGAGGATATGCAGCACACCCAGCGTATTCAGCGCCAGTACCTGCACCTTTCCCTCCGTTTTCTTATACAAAGTGGATGCCAAGTTAGTGGGTACAGCGGCAATATCCGCCGTACCGTTTGCAATAGCGGCCACCGCCTGATCGGGAGCGGTCACCACGTTGAACGTATAGTTGTTGCCGGCTTTTCCGGCATCCTGCTTCTCCATCAGGTTGACCAGACCCACACCGGTGGGTCCAGCGATGGCGGTAATATTCACGTCCACCGCCTCATACTCATCGATCACCGCACCGCGAGTGCAGCCGGTCAGCATACCGATGGTCAGCAATACTGCCAGTAACAAGGTAACATACTTTTTCATCATTCATTCCTCCACATCTAATAGAATAATTTGTTTGCCGTTTCGCAGTATGCGGCCGGCTTCGGTTAGAGAATCCAGAGAACGATACAGGCTGGAACGACCGATATCCAGTCGCTCCGCCAGAGCGGTCATACCTCCGGGGATGGTGACGACGCCATTGGCATCCTTGTGAGCCTTTAGAAAACACAGCAGCTTTCCATCGCTTTGTCCCGCCGTCAGGGTGGATAAGCGACGGTTAAGAAAACGTATGCGATCGGACAAAAAGCGCACGTAGTTCTCCCCCACCTTGGGGACAGCCGCCATCCAGCGAGATACGGTTTCCTGCGGAATCAAAAGGATGGAGCAGTCGGTAACCGCCGTTACCGTAGACGGGTACGGTTCGGAGGAACCGTATAGCGCCGCCGCACCAAAAACGTCACCTGCGGTCAAGTCGTTCATAACCACGCGACCGTGGCACACGCGCGCACGTCCGTCTAGCACAAGCGCCAGAGCGCGTCGCACCGTCTTTCGGTCGTAGATGACGGCACCCTTTTGATAATGGATCCGCTGAACGTCGGCCAGTTGGGAACAAAGCGCCTGCTCCTCCTCACTCAGTCCGTCCATCAGAAACAAGGGTAGTTCTCTCACGTTATCACCTCCGATGTCCCATTTGGGACACTTTCCGATTACATTATATCACATTCTATTAAAAATGCAAGTGTTTTGTCAAAAAAATAACAAAGATTTTTGCAGCATATAGAAAAACGCGGACACATGCGTGTCCGCGTTTTTTAGTAAGTCGCATTATTCCTCGGATTCGGCCTCTTCATCCTCATCCTCTTCGAAATCGAACTCCAGATGCTCACCGCAGGCAGGGCATTCAACGCCGCCGTCCAGCAGAGTATCCTCGTCGACCTCAAAATCTACACCGCAGGAGGGACAGGTCACATCGTAGTACTCGTCGTCGCAATCGCAGCAGTCGCAGCAATCGCAATCCTCGTCCTCATCCCACTCCTCGTAGAAGTCCTCTTCCAGAGCGTTCAGGTCCTCGTCCACAGCGTCAACCTGCTCGGTCAACTCAGCAGTGTAATCCTCCAGATCGGCCAGATCGTTAGCCAGATCGGTCAGGATCTCGACGATCAGATCCATCTCCTTCTTATTGGTGCCCTTGCCCTCCAGCAAGCCCTTCAGATAAGCAACCTTCTCAGTGATAGTCATAACATATACCTCCCTTTGGGTGTATTAATAACAGTTAGGCGCGGTCCATATACTCGCCGGTACGGGTATCCACACGGATAACCTCGCCCTCGTCGATAAACAGGGGCACACGCACCTCAGCACCGGTCTCCAGGGTGGCGGGCTTGGTGGTGTTGGTGGCGGTATTGCCCTTAAAGCCGGGGTCGGTCTGGGTGACGGTCAGCTCCACAAAGTTGGGGGGCTCAACGCCGATAACCTTGCCCTTATAGGACTTAATGTTGCAGACCATATTCTCCTTAACGAACTTGAAGTTGTCAGGCAGATCGCTGGCATTGATCGGCACCAGCTCATAGGTCTCGGGATCCATAAAGTAATACAGATCGCCGTCGGAGTAAGAATACTCCATCTCCTTACGCTCTACATAAGCGGTCGGGAATTTAGCGGTGGGGTTGTAGCTCTTTTCGAGCACCGCACCGGTGATAACGTTCTTGGTCTTAGTGCGCACGAAAGCAGCACCCTTACCGGGTTTTACGTGCTGGAACTCGACAACCTGCAATACGTTGCCGTCTTCCTCAAAAGTAACACCATTACGAAAATCGCCTGCAGATACCATAACTTAATTCCTCCATATTGTCAGACTACTGTATATTGTACCTTATCTTATTAAATATTTCAAGCACTATTTTACAGAAAATAAGGTTTTATACGAAAAAGTCTTACTTTTTAGTCCAAATACGACCCATATATGCGGCTCATCGCCAGAGAATCCTCGGTTTGCGTTCCGGCGGATTCACAAATAACCGTTGGGTGCAGTCCCTGCTCCGCCAGCAGCTTCATCAGCGGCTCAGGATCAGGGCCGAACACCATGTCGGCAAAGGTCAAATGCTTTTTCTCTCCCCCACCGGTATACTCGATCTTTGAGAAATGGATATGGAAGGACCGACGTCGCTCCTCCCCCAATTCGCGCCCGATGGCATCCAGCACCGCCGAAAATGCTTCTCGGCTGTTGGTGGCGCCAAAGGTGCGGCTGTTCAGATGACCGAAGTCAACGCAGGGAAGAAAGCGCTCCTCGGCGCGGCAGAAGGTAAGCACCTCCTCCAGCGTGCCCAGCTGATTCACCTTTCCCATTACCTCGGGGCAGATATGCACGTGAGAGAATCCGGCATCATCCAGCGCCTTCTGTGCCCGCAGCAAGGTGTCCGTAGCCAATGCCGTAGCCTCTTCACGACTGCGGCCACCCAAGCCACCCGGGTGCACCACAATACGGTCACCGCCCAGCCAGGTCACGGCACGGGCACTATCCAGAATATAGCGGATGCTATTGTCCCGTTTCTCCTCCTCTGCCGATGCCAGAGAAATGAAATAGGGAGCGTGCACCGACACGGAAATGCCACAGCGCTCCGCCTCGGCCCGCATAGCGGCAGCAGACGTCTCGGACAGCCGTACACCGCGACCGCACTGATACTCGTAGGCGGTCAATCCTTGCTCCTGCAGCCACGGGAATATTTGAACTGTATGCTTATTGCCTGCGGCGTAGAACGCATCGCAGTTGCCGGCAGGACCAAACAACGCTTTATTTCCCATAGTCGTTCTCCCTTCTGCGAAGCTGCCGCTTATTCTTCATCAGCAGTCGCTCTATTTTGCGCTTAAACACGATAAATTTTTGCTCCACCTCCGGCTCAATGGGCTCCAGTAATACACTGGGGATGCCGGAAGCATTAGCGCCCAAAATATCCGTAAAAATCTGGTCGCCGATGGCGATACAATCGTTTTTCGGCAAGCCCAACACAGCAGCCGCGCGCTTATAACCACCGGGCAAGGGCTTGCGCGCATGGGCATAAAAGGGCAACCCGACCTTTTCGGCAAAGGGGGCTACTCGCTCCTCACGATTGTTGGACACAATCAGCAGCAAAAAACCCTCGCTTTGCATGGTGTCCAGCCAAGTCCGCGCGTCGGCGGTCAAATCGGGAGCATCGTGAGTGGTCAGGGTATTGTCCACATCCAGCAAGATACCGCGAACACCCAGGCGGCGCAGATCCTCCACCGTTACGTCGGTGATGCGGCGGCGATAGATGGTTGGATAGAATAAGGACATCGTATCCCTCCTCGTATACTAAACAAAAAGCGGACAGAGACCTGTCCGCTTTTTCTACGCATTATTTGAATTTTCTCTTGCGCGCAGCTTCCGACTTCTTTTTGCGTCGTACGGAAGGTTTCTCGTAGTGCTCTCTCTTGCGGACCTCAGCCAGAGTACCGGCGCGAGCGCAGGACTTTTTCCAGCGGCGCAGAGCACTGTCCAGAGATTCATTCTCTTTTACACGAACTTCAGACATACTTTATTTCCCTCCCTCCGCCATATAGCAGGGGTAATTTTGCATAAATGCACAATTTATTATAGTATATTCCCGCTCAACAGTCAAGTAGAATTTTTATTTTTATTAAAATATTTTATTCTACAATTTATTGAGGCTTTACGACCAGATTTACCAATTTTCCGGGTACGTACAGTTCCTTAATGATCTGCATACCCTCCAGCAACGGAGCCACTTTTTCGTCCGCCTTTGCCGCAGCAAGAGCATCGGCAGCGGAGATATCGGCGGCCACGGAAATGCGGCTGCGGATCTTACCGTTCACCTGCAAGGCAATTTCAAAAGACTGCTCCGCGCACTTGGACTCGTCATAGATAGGCCAGGACTCAAAGGCGATGGTATCCGCATGACCCATCAGCTGCCAGATCTCCTCGCCCACGTGAGGAGTGATGCAGGAGATCATCTTGATAAAGCCTTCGGCATACTCTCTGGGACAGCTGCCCACCTTGTAGACCTCGTTGACAAACACCATCATCTGTGCGATGGCGGTGTTAAAGCCCAGTTTCTCAAAGTCGTCGGTAACCTTCTTGACCGTCTGGTGGTAGATCTTGGTCAACTTACCATCATCGGTATCCACAATATTGGCAGGCTCGGTAAAGAAATTCCACACGCGGTTGATGAACTTACGGGCGCCTGCTACAGCGGCGGTGGACCAAGGCTTGGACACCTCCAGCGGCCCCATAAACATCTCGTACAGACGCAGGGTATCGGCACCGTAATCCCGCACGATATCGCTGGGATTCACCACAAACTCGGGGAATCGCTTACCCATCTTGATACCGTTCTCGCCCAGAATCATGCCCTGGTGCACCAGCTTGTGGAACGGCTCCTTGACGGGGGACAGACCCTGGTCGTACAGGAAACGGTTCCAGATACGTGCATACATCAGGTGACCCACAGCGTGCTCGGGACCGCCCACATAAAGGTCAACCGGCATCCAGTGCTTGAGAAGCTCCGGGTCGCAGAACGCCTTATCGTTGTGGGGGTCGATATAGCGCATAAAATACCAGGAGGAGCCGGCAGAACCGGGCATGGTGGAGGTCTCGCGCAGACCCTTCAGCCCGTTATTATCGTAGTGCTTCCACTCCTCGGCATTCTCCAAAGGTGCCTGACCACCACGACCCTTATAATCCTCCAACACGGGCAACACCAGCGGCAATTCCTCGTCCGGCAGGAACACAGTCTCACCATCCTCGGTGTAAACACAAGGCACCGGCTCGCCCCAATACCGCTGACGGGCAAAGATCCACTCACGGAAATGGTAGTTATTCTTACGACGGGCGACACCCATCTTCTCCAGCTTCACGGTGATGGCCTCTTTGGCCTCCTCGACGGTCAGACCGGTGAACTCCTCGGAGTTAATCAGCTTACAACCTTTGCCCAGGTAATCCTGCTTTTCAAAAGCGCACTCGGATACGTCACGACCCTCGATGACCTGAATCATAGGAATACCGTGGGCGATGGCGTACTCAAAGTCGCGCTGATCGTGGCTGGGAACAGCCATAACCGCACCGGTACCGTAATTGGCCAGCACGAAGTCACCGATAAACACCGGCACTTCCTTACCGTTGACGGGATTGATGGCATACACGCCCTTCAGCGGGCAGCCGGTCTTACCCTTGTTCAGATCGGTGCGATCCATATCGGACTTTTTCAGAGTCTCGTTTATGTAGGCCTGCACCTCATCCCTATTCTCCACCCGATCCATCAGGCTCTCGGTGATCTTTCCATCGGGCGCCAACACCATAAATGTGATGCCGTAGATGGTCTCGATACAGGTGGTGTAAATGGAGAATTCGCCGCCGCCAACCAACTTAAAATCCACCTCAACACCGGTGGATTTGCCGATCCAGTTGCGCTGAATTTCCTTGGTGGATTCGGGCCAATCGATGTCCTCCAGACCCTCCAGCAGCTTTTCAGCGAAAGCGGGCTGGTCGATGACCCACTGCATCATATTCTTTTTGACCACAGGATAGCCGCCGCGCTCGGACTTGCCGTCGATGACCTCGTCATTGGACAGCACGGTACCCAGCTCCTCACACCAGTTCACAGGCATCTCGATGCGCTTGGCGTAACCGGCTTCCCACAACTTCTTAAAAATCCACTGAGTCCACTTATAAAACTCCGGATCGGAGGTGGCGGTCATCTTGGACCAGTCGTAGTCAAAGCCCAGCTCCTTGAGCTGTTTGGAGAAGGTCTTGATATTCTCCTGGGTAAAGCCGTTGGGATGATTACCGGTAGAAACAGCGTACTGCTCCGCCGGCAGACCGAAGGAATCGTAGCCCATGGGATGCAGAACGTTGTACCCCTGCATGCGCTTCATACGGGACATAATATCCGTCGCCGTATAGCCTTCGGGGTGAGCGGCGTGCAAACCCACGCCGGGGGGATACGGGAACATATCCAGCACGTAATACTTGGGCTTGGAGAAATCCCACACGTCGGTGTGGAAGGTCTGTTTCTCCTCCCAATACTGTTGCCATTTGGGTTCGATCTCTGCAGGATTATAGCGAATCATAAACAAAACTCCTTATTGCTGTATCACATACGGGGTGATATCCACCTCAGCGGCATCCACCCACAAACGTTCAAAATCATAAAAATCACGGGTCTCGCGGCGGAAAACGTGAATCAACACGTCACCGTAATCTAGGGTGATCCATTCGCCGCTCTGATAGCCCTCGTTACGCAGAGGATGCTTGCCGTTCTTTGCCAGCTCCTCCTCGACGTAATCCGCCAGGCTGCGCACCTGATTGGCGCTGCCGCCGCTGGCCAGCAGGAAATAATCCGCGATGGAGGTGATATGGGACACACCCAACACCTTGATATCCTCTGCCTTGTGCTTATCCAGCGTGTGCACGGCGGTCTGCCAAATCTGTTCAATCGTCATGGTCAGTCCTCCCCTACCACGGTCTGTAAGGTTTCCGTTTTCGGGTCTGCGCCATCGGGGTGCTTGACCAACTGCTCCGCCGTCACCGTCGACTCATCAAAGGTCAAGCCGTACGGATTCATCTGAGAATTCAGCAGGTCGATCACCTCGGCTTTGTTCACCGAATACACCGTGGTGGTGCCGCTCTTGGTAATCTCACCGGGCAGAATGCTGAAAGTGAACTTATCCAAAGAAACATTGCCCATATCCGCCGCAAAGCGCGAAATGGCTTCGGATAACTTCATTTTCTCAGCGCGGCTCTCGGAAATGTTCAGCAGCCGCGTCTTACCGAATGTAGTGGTATTAAAGCGCACGGGAACGTCGCTGAGCATTAGGGATGCAAAGGCACCGGATGCAGTCTCACTCTTGCTGTCCCAATCGTACAGATCGTCAAAGTCGCACTCGGCAAACCGCTTCAGCAGACCGGCAAATACCTGCCGCTGTCGGAGCATACGGTCTCTGTCAGAGGAGGGTGTTTTTTGATACTTATAGGTGATGGCATAGGCCACAGCTGCATCACCGTTCAAAGTCTGCCAGCCGGAATCGTAGGAATCACCGTCCAGAGTCATCTTCTTGGGCAGTTCCACCTGAATGCCGTCCAGGGAGTCGATCAGCTCCGCCAGACCGTTGCGGGGGATCACCAAGAAATTGTCGATGGGCAGACCGTACTGTTCATTAAACACACGGATAAAATCACCGGACGAAGAACCTGTCAACTTTTCCAACTTGGCGCCGCAGGTGGCGTGCTTCTTGCCGTCCTGCTGATCCTCGGGCACCTTAACGCGGCAGGAGGAGCAAAACACCTCCGCCGTGGGACGTCCCCAAACGTCGCCGATCACGTTAGCGGAAAAGCCGTTGGATTTTCCCACGTAGGTGGTGACGGGCATCTGAATCACAGAAACCGACTCTGCCTTACGGTCATAACACATAACCGCCACCATATCCATACGGTCGGTGGAATCCTCGGCGGTCACACCCAACGCAAAGTAGGACACCTTACTGCTGAGGTCGTCCGGTGTGACCGTGTAGGTCACCATCTCTCTGGAAGAGAGGACGGGACCTTCTTTCTCACCGGTCAGGGTCACGATCAAAATAACCGCCACCAGCACCACCGCTATAGCCGCTAAAACGATCCATTTCCACGGCAAGCGTTTTTTGGATCTCTTGGCACGGCGAGTCTGACCGGCAGCGCCGGCCAAGCTTACCTGTTTTTGCCCATTGTTATTACTCATTTGTTTGCCTCCGTTCTTCATCAGACAAAACAATATCGTTGTACAAATCGATCGTATCGGGATGCACCGAGCGTCCTGCATCCACAAGATCGCGGATGGTATAACTAACGCCGTACAGCATCGCCTCGACCAACGAGCTGTCCGCATACCGCCGCATCACGTCCACATCGGGATAATCTCTGTCCGCAGACGTGAAATCCGCCACAAACAAGACCTGTTCCAGCAGCGTCATACCGGACCGTCCGGTGGTATGATAGCGCACCGCCCGCAAAATATCCTCATTGGAAACGCCCAACACGTGCCGAATAAACACCTCTCCGGAACGGGCGTGCCACAGCGTGGGGCTCCCCCGCTCCGTGCGGTCCAAAGAAACGCCGTATTCCTTTAGGATCTGCAGCTGTGTTTCTTTGTCCGTATCCTTCATGATATCGTGAAGGATGCCGGCCTTGTACGCCTTATCAGCGTCTGCGCCGTAGCGCATAGCCAGCCGCCGCGCTTCCTCTGCCACACAGAGGGAATGGTGGAAGCGATAATCGCTCAAGCGGGTGCGGATGATCTCGATAAACTGCTCATCCTGACTGCGGCAGTCCATACCGCCGTCCGCACGGTACAAATTATGCTGACGGATGTATTGTTCCACCGCCTTGGGAACCAACCCATCCAAAGGTAAACCCTCAGATACTCGGTGCCGTATATCCGTAGAGGACACGGTTGTGACCGTTTGTGTATCCACGTAGCACCGCACACCCGATGCGGTCAGGTCGTCAGCGTATTCCAGCAACCTCGCCCGATCGGTCCCCTCGCGGGGCACGGTGCACAGCACCGCCATTTCGGCAATATCCTCAAATCGGTACCAAGTACGAAGCGTCACAAACATATCCGCCCCGGTGATGAGATACCATTCCGTGTCGGGATACCGTTCCCGCAGGGCGCGGAGCGTATCCACCGTAAAGCTGGCGCCGCCTCTGTTCAGTTCCATATCGGATACCTGCAGGCGGGGATGCGCCTGCACCGCCAGTCGGCACATCGCCAAGCGATGGTCGGCCGATGCCATCTGCTCCCGTATCTTATGGGGCGGTACAAACGTGGGCATCAGCACCACGCTGTCCAAATCCAGCGCATCTGCCAACCTGAGAGCCATCTCCACGTGTCCCCGATGAATGGGGTCAAAGGATCCACCGAATAAACCCATCTTTTTCATATCGCCCCTCCTCTCTCTTAGGTTATGCTGCCGTTACGCTCTGGGCAAGCGGATCTGGGAATCCTTCTCTTTCTGACGGAACAGCACAAACGTGCGTCCAATTACCTGCACCACCTGAGCGTTAACGGCGGCGGCGATCTCCTCCGCCATCTCACGGGCCGTTCCGGGCGCTGTCTCCAGCACCTTTCCTTTGATGATCTCACGGGCGGTGAGAGCGTCGTCCGCCTGCTTAATCAGGGCGTCGGAAATGCCGCCCTTACCGGCGTGCACGATGGGCTCCAGCGTATTGGCAAGTCCGCGTAAGTACGCGCGTTGTTTACTGGTCATAGTATTACCTCATTTATCGTTGTGTATATAATCCTTCAGCAATTCCGAAAACTTCTTCAAAGCATTACCACGATGGCTGACAGCATCCTTCTCTGCGGGAGACATCTCCGCAGAGGTGCGATCTCCCACCAAGAAGATCGGGTCATAGCCAAAGCCGTTTTCGCCCGAGGGGGTATAGGCGATCTCGCCCTCAAACGTACCCTCGGCGCGCAGAACGTCCCCGTTGGGGAACACACAGCACACCGACGACACAAATCGGGCGGAACGCTGCCCCTGGGGAACGTCTTTCATTTCCTCCAGCAGCAGTACGTTCCGATCGTCGTCAGTGGCCTCCTCCCCGCCGTAGCGGGCGGAGTACACGCCGGGACGTCCGCCCAAAGCATCCACCACCAGACCGGAATCGTCCGCTATGGCGGGCAAACCGGTGGATTTACAGGCGGAAGCGGCTTTTAAATACGCGTTTTCGGCGAAGGTGGTGCCGGTCTCCTCAACCTCGGGCAGTTCCATTCCCAAATCGCGGTCGGTGACCGCCTCAATGCCCAAGGGCGCGAGAATACGCTGTAATTCGATCAGCTTATGGGCATTATGGGTGGCGATGACGTATTTCATACCACTCATTCCTCCTCGAACAGTCCCGCCGCAAAGGCTTCGGGGTCAAAGGGCTGGAGGTCGTCAATGCCCTCGCCCACACCCACGAATTTCACAGGCACCTGCAGATCCTCACGGATAGCCAATACCACGCCGCCGCGGGCGGTACCATCCAGCTTGGTCAACACAATACCGGTGATACCGGCAGCCGACTTAAACTCTCTGGCCTGATTCACAGCGTTCTGACCGGTGGTGGCATCCACCACCAGCAGAATCTCCTTATCTGCATCGGGCAATTCGCGGTCAATGACGCGACCGATCTTTGCCAACTCATCCATCAGATTCTTTTTGTTGTGCAGGCGACCGGCGGTATCGCAGATGACGATATCCGCACCGCGCGCCTTGGCGGCAGACACGGTGTCAAACACCACCGCCGCAGGATCGGCGCCCTGTCCGTGCTTGACGATGTCCACGTCGGCACGGGCCGCCCAGATTTCCAACTGTTCGATGGCGGCCGCACGGAAGGTATCCGCCGCACCGAGGATCACTTTCTTACCCTGCGCCTTAAAATTGGCGGCCATCTTACCGATGGTGGTGGTCTTACCCACACCATTGACACCGATAACCAGGATCACCGACGGCTTGGTGGTGAGGGTCAGCTCCTGCCCGCCGTCCAGCATATCGGACACGATCTTGCGCATCAGCGCACGGATCTCCATAGGATCGGTGATACCTTGCTGCTTGACCTCGACCCGCAGCTGGGCACAGATGCGGGACGCCGTATTAGCGCCCACGTCACCCATCACCAGTATTTCCTCCAGCTCCTCAAACAACTCATCGTCAATGCGTGTGAATCCTTTGAGAACCGAGGATACGGAATTCATCAGGGAATCCCTGGTCTTTTTGAGTCCCTGACCGATTTTACCGAAAAAACCCATCTTATATTCTCCTTAATCGTTGGAGTTATCGTCCAATTTCAGACCCAGTTTCTGCTCCACTTCGCTGGCGCGCAGCTCCAACAGCTTAGACACACCGCGCTCCTGCATAGTCACGCCATACAGCGTGTCTGCCTCCTCCATCGTACCGCGACGGTGGGTAATGGCAATAAACTGGATGCGGTCGCACATACGCCGCAGATAGGCGGCATAGCGGTCTACGTTCACATCGTCTAAAGCGGCCTCAACCTCGTCCAGTACGCAGAACGGAGAGGGGGTCACCTTAAGGATGGCGAACAGCAGTGCCGTAGCGGCCAGCGCCTTTTCACCGCCGGACAGAGCCTCCAGGTTCAGAATGACCTTTCCGGGCGGCTGGATAAACATATCAATGCCGGAACCCAAAATGTCGTCCGGATCGCTCAAGCGCAGTTCGCCCTTACCGCCGCCGAACAGTTCGGCGAAGACGATGCCGTACTGATAGTTAATCTGCTTAAAGCGCTCGATAAACACCTCGCGCATTTGTACAGTCAGATCGTTGATCTGCTTAAGCAGTTCTTCCTTCGTCTGCTCCACATCGGTAATCTGCACTTTGAGGAACTGATACCGCTCGTTGACTTCTTTAAACTCCTCGATGGCATCCACGTTGACGCTGCCCAGACCGCGGATCTTATTACGCAGCTCCAGCACGCGGCGATTGGCAGCGGCGGCATCCTCTATGGGCTTTGCCACAGCCTCCGCCTCCATACGGGTCAGCTCATATTCCTCATACAGACGGCGGGACAGATCGTCCACCTCGCGCTTAATGGAGTTTGTTTTCTCCTCCAGACGAGCCACTTCCTGACCCATCCGCTCGCGCTCATCCGTCTTTTCGCGGGATTCCAGACGCAGCTGAGTCTGGCGAGCCTCGCCCTCAGCTCTCTTCTGTACCAAGCGAGCAATCTCGTCGCCGGAGGCGGCAGCCTGCTCGCGCAGACTCTTGGCCTGGTTCTCCTGAACGGCGATGCGCTCTGCAATCTCCTCATTGGATTTCTGCAGGGCTTCAATCTGCTGGCTCAGCAGAGCCTTATGTCCCACGGAATCCTCCTGACGGGATTTCAATTCACCGATCGTCTGCTCCAAACCTTCGATCTCTTTCTCATAGCTGAACATAGCCAGCTTCTGCTCCGCAATCTGCTCGGACAGCTGTTCCCGCTGTTCGGACAGCTGCTGGCGACCGCCGGTCAGCTCATTCAGAGCGTTTTCAATCTCCTGCTGTTTGGCAGTCAATTGATCCGTCTCGGCGGCGGCGGATTCCATCGCCTTCTGGCAGGCGGCGGCACGCTCATTAAGAGAAACGATTTCGTCAGCCGCTTCCTTGGCGGCTGTGGCGTTCTGCGCGGCCTGCTCCTGCAGACGGCGCACCTCACCCTCCAGGCGAATCTTATCCTCCTGGGCGGTGGTCAGTTCACCGCGAGCACCGGTCAGCTGTGCCTCAACAGAGGCGGCATCCTGCTGCAGCTGGCGGAACTGCTCTTTGGCGCTCTCCAGCTTCTTCATCTCATCGGCAGCCGCTTTTTTCAGACGGTCGATCTCAGTGCGGCGGGACAACAGACCCGCACCCTTAACCGTAGAGCCGCCGGTCAGCGAACCGCCGGCATTGATGACCTGACCGTCCAGGGTGACGATGCGGAATTTATACTTATGCCGACGTGCCATGGAAACGGCGTAGTCCATATCCTCCGCCACCACGGTACGACCCAGCAGATACTTGGCGACATCGTCGTACTTCTTGTCGTATTTGACCAGATCGCTGGCCAGACCCACAAAGCCGGGGTCATCCTCGGGGAGATCGGTCAAGACGTTGGCTTTAACGGAAGTCAGGGGCAGGAAGGTAGCGCGACCGCCCTTAGTTTCACTCAGATAGCGAATACCCTTCTTCGCATCCTCCTCACGCTCACAGATCAGATTCTGTGCCGCGGCACCGAGAGCCGTTTCAATGGCCAGTGCGCAGGAAGAATCCGCATGAATCAGACGAGAGACCGGACCCAGGATGCCCTGCAGGGCGCCCCGTTCCGACTGTTTAATCACCGTACGAACCGAATTCTGGAAGCCATCCAGATTACGCTCCATCTCCTCCAGCATACGGACACGGCGCTGTTTCTCCTCCACGTCCAACATCTGCTTATCCAAGGCTTCCTTAGCGGTGGTCAGCTTGGCGGAACGGTTCTGATAACGGTACTCATAGCCGGACAAGGTATTCTGCAGACTCTCCACCTTATCGGCGCAGATTTTCAGTGCATCCTCACTGTCCTTCAGCTCCTCGGCAACGGCATCTGCCTGCTGCTGACGCAGGGTGGCAGCGGCGGTCAGCTGAGACAGACGCAGCGTGATCTCCCGCAGGGAGGATTCGTTGGTCACGCCGGTCACCCGCACCTCGGACAACTCCAGAGCCAGAGCGGCGGCATCGGCCGACAACGCCTCAATGCGATCGGAGGTCTCATCGCTGCTGCGAGCCAGCTGCTCCATCTGCTCGGTCAATGCCAAGCGCTTTTGCTCGGCATCGGCGATGGACTGGCGGCGGGATTCAATGTCCGCGTGACGGGCGGCAATCTCATCGTCAATATGAGCATCGCCCTCATCGGCGGCGGCAATCTCGCCCTCGATACGCTGAATGTTCTCATTGTTGTGGAAAATATCGTTGTGAAGCACCGCCACCTGACTGTCGCAGGAGGCTGCCTGCTCCTCCAGAGCGGAGGCAGCACGACGGATCTCGTCCATCTGTACCTCTAACTGCTGGGCTTCCAGAGCAATGCGCTCCACCTCTTCGGAAAAATGATCAATGGAACTGCCGGCAGACTCATACTGCAGACGGGCATTCTCCAGCTTCGCATCCAGATCCCGCAGAACACCGCGGGAATCGTTCATGGTGCGCAGCCACAGACCAATCTCCAGTTCTTTCTTTTCGCCGGCGTATTCCAGGAATTTTTTAGCCTTTTCAGCCTGCTTCTCAAGAGGACCGACGCGATCCTCCAACTCTTGCAGGATGTCGTGCAGACGATCCAGGTTGTCCTGGGTCTTACGCAGGCTGTTCTCCGCCTTATCTTTCTTATAGCGATACTTGGCGATACCGGCAGCCTCGTCAAAAATCTCACGGCGATTGTTGGCGCGGGAGGTGACGATCTCGTCAATACGTCCCTGACCAATGATGGAATAGCCGTCGCGACCCAGACCCGTATTCATAAACAGCATACGGATATCTTCCAGACGGACGGTAGCGCCGTTGAGCTGATACTCACTGCCGCCGGAGCGATAACAACGGCGGGTGACCCGCACTTCGTCATTATCCATCTCCAGCATACGGGTGGTATTGTCAATGACCAGCGACACCTCGGCATAACCCATGGGACGGCGCTGGGCGGTACCGTTGAAGATAACGTCCTCCATCTTAGAGCCGCGCAGGGATTTACTGGACTGCTCGCCCAGTACCCATTTGATGGCGTCACTGATATTGGATTTACCACTACCGTTCGGACCCACAACGGCGGTCATACCGTCGCTGAAGGACAATACGGTTTTATCGGGAAAGGATTTAAATCCGTGTAATTCCAGTGCTTTTAAAACCACGTGTTTTTCCTCCTTGGGATTATTCGTAGCCCATCAGCTTTAGGGCCTCCCGAGCCGCTTGTTGCTCGGACTCTTTCTTACTGCGACCGCGACCAACACCGATGACGTTGGAATTGAGGTGCACCTCGGTGATAAACGTCTTGTTATGGTCCGGTCCCGACGCGCCTGACAGGACATACTCCAACCGTTCTCCGGGATTCTGTTGGACGATCTCCTGCAAGGCGGTCTTATAGTCTTTGAACTGGCGGCGGCGCTGGGTTTCCGCCTCGGGGATGACGAAACGGAGCACAAACTTCTCCGCCGGTTCCATACCGCCGTCCAAATAGATGGCGGCCAATACCGCCTCGTACATATCCGCCAAAATAGACGGACGCTCGCGACCGCCGGAGTGCTGCTCACCCCGACCCAGCCGCATATACTGACCGATACCCAACTGCTTTGAGTAGGAGCACAGCGCCTTTTCACATACCACGGCAGCCCGCAGCTTGGTCAGCTCGCCCTCGGGTCCGCGATCCTTTTCATACAGATAGCGGGCCGTGATAAAGCCCAGCAACGAATCGCCTAAAAACTCCAGGCGTTCGTAGTGCTCCTGTCCCCCATGCCCCTCATTGGCAAAGGAGGAATGGGTCAGCGCCTTTTCCAGCAGGGAGATATTTTGAAACGTATAGCCGATTTCCTGCATCAGCCGCGTATAATCCATGGTTATCCATCCTTAAGTCAAGTTATCTTCAATGTGGGCGACCACGTCCTCAACGGTTTCAAATCCGTCCAGGACATCGTCATCAATGGGCACACCGTACATTTCCTCAAGAAACATCGCCATATCCTCCCGCTCGTAGGGGGCGATGTTCAGTTCATCCAGCGAGGCAGCCATCACCACGTCCTCCGGCTCACAGCCGTATTTGGTGCAGAACAACCGCACCAGCACGTCCAGTACCCTCATTCCGCAGACTCCTCGGTCTTCTTGGCCATCGCCGTCTCGATCTGGGCGATAGCGCCGCTCTTGGCGAACTCAGCCGCCACACGAATGGCGGAGCGGAAGCCCTCCGCCTTGGAGTTGCCGTGCGCCTTAATGACAGGGGCATTGATGCCCAGCAGTACGGCACCGCCATACTCCGCCGTTGACAGTTTCTTCTTAAGGACGCGCAGACCGGGCATTACCAGCGCGGCACCGATCTTGGTGCGCAGAGAGGACATAAAGGACTGCTTCAGATTCTTCATCAGCATATCCACAGTACCCTCCAGCGTCTTCAGCAGCACGTTGCCGGCAAAGCCGTCTGCCACAACCACGTCTGCCACACCGGCAGGAACGTCCCGAGCCTCAACATTGCCTATGAAGTTCAGCCCGCTCTCCTTGAGCAGCGGGAAGGTAGCCAGCTGAAGCTCACCACCCTTGGTATCCTCAGTGCCCACGTTAAGCAGACCCACGCGGGGACCGCCCTCGCGGGGATACATATGGGACATATAGATGCTGCCCATATGGGCAAACTGCACCAGCATCTCCGGACGGCAATCCGCATTCGCTCCGCAGTCGATCAGCATAAAGGGGGCGTCGTCGGAGGGCATCACGGGCGCCAGCGCCGGACGGGATACGCCCTTAATGCGCTTGACGATAAAGGTGCCGCCCATCAGCAGAGCACCGGTGCTGCCGGCGCTGACCGCCGCATCACCGCGTCCTTCAGACAGTAGGCGCAGAGCCACCGCCATAGAGGACTCTTTATAGTCACGCAGGATGGCCTTGGGGTGAGCGTCCATGGGCATCACCACAGGGGTGTCAACGATTTCCATCCGATCCAGGGAAATGCCGTTTTCCTGCGCCACCTGACGAATGGTCTGCTCGTCACCGGTCAGCAGAATATCCACGTCGTATTCCGCTACCGCCATAGCCGCGCCCGTTAGTATCTCTAACGGGGCGTTATCGCCGCCGAAAGCATCCACAATAATTCTCATTATACTTCCTCACTTTCTGTCGCCTGTATGAACTCCGGCATAGCCGCAATCATCCTGTCCAGGCTCTCCAACGCCCGCTGTGCCAAAGCGCCATAGCGTTGTTTCTTGTCCCGAATATGGGTCTCCAAGCCGGGTAAAATGCCAAAATTCGCACCCATAGGCTGATAGTTGGCGTTGGGGTCACTGACATGTGCCGCCAGAGCGCCCATCATCGTATCACGGGGCAGCACCAGCGGTTCCTGTCCCCGCACCATACGACAGGCGTTCAGTCCGGCCACAATACCGGACGCCGCCGACTCCATATAACCCTCCACACCGGTCATCTGTCCGGCGAACAGCAAATGGGGACGGTTTTTCATCCGGAACGAAGCGTCCAGCAATTCCGGTCCGTTCAAAAACGTGTTGCGGTGCATCACACCGTACCGCATAAACTCGGCATTCTTTAGGGCGGGAATCATTCCAAACACCCGTTTCTGTTCCGGAAATTTCAGATTCGTCTGGAATCCCACCAGATTATACAGCGTACCGGCGGCATTCTCCGCCCGCAGCTGTACCACCGCCCACGGGCGGTGACCGGTATGAGGATCCCGTAAGCCCACCGGCTTCATCGGACCGTAGCGGATGGAATCGCTCCCCCGCTTGGCCAGCACCTCGATGGGCATACAACCCTCATATACAGTTAGTTTATCAAATTCATGGAGAGGAGCGCTCTCCGCCGTAATCAGCGCCTGATGAAACGCCTCGTACTCCTCCTTGTTCAGAGGACAGTTGATATAGTCCCCTTCCCCACTCTCCTCACGGTCGTAGCGAGAGGCTCGGAAAGCGCTGTTCATATCCACGCTGTCTGCGGTAACAATGGGTGCCGCCGCATCGTAGAAATGCAGACCACCGCCGCACAGATCGGCAATAGCATCCGCCAAGGTATCGCTGGTCAGAGGGCCGGTGGCGATGATCACCACGCCATCGTCAGGGATAGCGATAACCTCCCCCTGTTTCACTGTAATCAAAGGATGGTTGCGAATGCGCTCGGTCACCGCCGCAGAGAAGGCGTCCCGATCCACCGCCAGCGCACCGCCGGCAGGCACCGCGCTATTGTAGGCGATGGGCACGCACAGGCTACCCAAGCGGCGCATCTCCTCTTTCAGCAGACCGGCGGCACTCTCCAGCCGTCGCGCCTTCAGGGAGTTAGAGCATACCAATTCGGCAAAACCGGTGCTGCGGTGAGCCGGTGTGTATTTCTCCGGCTTCATCTCCCACAGGGTCACAGAAATCCCCTGCTGCGCCACCGACCAAGCGGCCTCACAGCCGGCCAAACCGGCGCCGATCACCGTTACCTGCATGGATGCTCCTCCTTTCATCTCTTACTTTTCGTTATCACAACCGGGGGTCAGACAAATCAAGCCGGTGCCCTTACCCTTTTTACGGAACAATGTCTTACCGCAATGGGGACACAGCTCCTTGGACGGCTCGTTCCAGGTGGCAAAATCGCACTTGGGATAATTGACACAACCAAAGAACTTACGTCCACCCTTGGACTTCTTGGCAATGATCACTCCGCCGCACTTGGGACACACACCGTCGGTGGACTCCACGATACGACGGGTGTTCTTACAGGTGGGATAGCCGGGACACGCCAGGAATTTGCCGTAGCGACCGGTTTTGATCACCATACGGCGACCGCACAGCTCACACACCTCGTCGCTCTCAACCTCAGGTACCTTTACCTTGTCAAGGTTCTCCTCTGCCTTGCGCAGGGCAACCTCAAAACCGGCATAGAACTTATCCAGTACCTTGACCCAATTGCTCTTACCGCTCTCAACGCTATCCAGCTGTTTTTCCATATGAGCGGTGAAATCCAGATCCACGACCTCGGGGAACTGCTCCTTCATCAGCTGCGTGATCACCTCACCCAGCGAGGTGGGACGCAGGCTCTTGCCGTCACGCTCCACGTACTCACGATTGAGCACAGTGGATACGGTGGGGGCATACGTAGAGGGACGACCGATGCCGTTCTCCTCCATCGCCTTAATCAGTGTCGCCTCGGTGTAGCGGGACGGCGGCTGGGTGAAATGCTGGTTGCCGGTAATCTCACGGCAATACAGGGTGTCACCCTGCTTAATGACCGGCAGAGGCTTATTCTCGTCGCCCTGCTCGTCCTTGCCCTCCACATACAATACCGTGTGTCCCTCAAAGACCACCGTATAACCGGAGGCTTTAAACACGTATTTGCCGGCGGTGATGTCCACCTGGCAGGTGTTCTGCACCTGATCCGCCATCAGACTGGCCATAAAGCGCTCCCAGATCAGCTTATACAGGCGATACTGGTCGCCGGTCAGGGAATCCTTAACCTGTGCGGGGGTGAGGGACGGCACAGAGGGACGAATGGCCTCGTGAGCGTCCTGAGCACTGCTCTTCTGCTTAAACACCCGCGCCTTGGTCGGCAGATAATCGGTGCCGAAATGCTCTCTGATGTACTCGTTACCGGCCTTGCGCGCTTCGTCGGAGATGCGCAGCGAGTCGGTACGCATATAGGTGATCAAACCGGTAGCACCGACACCCTCGATCTCCACACCTTCATACAGCTCCTGCGCCGCCTTCATGGTACGGCGAGAGGAGAAATTCAGCTTACGGTTCGCCTCCTGCTGCATGGTGGAGGTGGTAAAGGGCGGTGCAGGCGCCACACGGCGGGTGCCGGTCTTAACCGACTCCGCTACGTAGGTAACACCCTCCAGCTCATCCAGAATGGCACGAGCCTGATCCTCGGTGGTCACCTTTACCTTACCCTCGGCAGTGCCAAAGAACTTGGCCGGGAAAACGCGACCCTTCTCGGTAACCGACAGATTGGCATCCAGCGTCCAATACTCCTCGCTGACGAAATCGCGAATCTCCTGCTCGCGATCCACCACCAAGCTGACGGTGGCCGACTGCACGCGACCGGCGGACAAGCCCTTACGCACCTTTTTCCACAGGAAGGGACTGAGCTTGTAGCCCACGATACGGTCCAGAATACGGCGAGCCTGCTGGGCATCCACCAGATTCATATCCAACGTGCGCGGATTAGCCATACCGGCGGTCACACCGGTTTTGGTAACCTCGTTAAAGGTGACGCGGTTTGCCTTGTCGGGGGCCACGTCCAGCATCTGAGCCAGATGCCACGCGATGGCCTCGCCCTCGCGGTCCGGGTCGGTCGCCAGATAGATCACGTCGCTGGCGTCCGCCATCTCCTTGAGCTGACGAATCAGCGCCGTCTTACCGGGGATGTCAACGTATCGAGGCTTGAAGCCGTGCTCCACATCCACGCCCAAGAGAGTCTTGGGCAGATCGCGGATGTGACCCATCGACGCCACGACCTCGTAATCGCCGCCCAGGTACTTTTTAACGGTTTTTGCCTTGGCAGGCGACTCCATAATAACCAGTTTTGCCATAGGATCCTTCCTTTCTGTATGAAAAAGAGAACAAACTCATTGTCAACTGCGTTTATATTGCTGTCCGGCGCCGTTTACGGCACAGCCGTACATTTCTAACTCTGTTAATGCCGCCAGCAATGCGGGGATCGGCATCTGTGCCGAGGCGGCTAATTCATCCACCGGCGTAAAGCCATCGCTTAACACCTCGTACACCGCGTGGGCCGCCGCAGATGCCGCATCGGGACACGCCACCGAGGAAACGGGCACAACCTCCTCCGTCGGGATGGAGGCTTTGCTGTCCGCCTTTCTTGTCCGTTTCGGACGCGCCGTTTTCTCTTTGACGGGCGGCTGGAGCTTACGCCCCTCCACCTGCCGTTGCATCGCTTCGGCGGCGTCCAAATCCAGCATACCGGGGAACATGGGTGCATACTCTCGCAAAATGTCCGTTGCACGGACCACCAGCGTAGCGCCGCTCTGTATCTCCTTGTGCGCACCGTCGTGCAAGCGCCCGGACAGCGCACCGGGGAGTGCAAACACCTCGCGGTTCTCCTCCCGTCCCAGGCGGGCGGTGATGCGCGCACCGCTGCGGGTAGGCGTTTCCGCCAGACACACGGCCTGGCTGAGTCCTACCATCAGTCTGTTGCGAATGGGAAAATCGCATTTGTAGGGACGGTCGGGCGGAAACTCCGACAGGAGCAGACCGCCGTTATCCACCACTCGGCGGCGTAGTTCGGCATTGTCCGCGGGATAATTCTCATTCAGCGGGCACGCCATCACCACGATGGTGGTACCACCCACCGCCAGCGCACCGCTATGGGCGGCGGCGTCAATGCCAACGGCTCCGCCGCTGACCACCACCATACCGCCGGCAGCCAATCCCGCCGCCAGTGAATACGCCTCACGCCATCCGTCCGAGGAGGCACGCCGCGTGCCCACCACGGCCACGGTCGGGGTGCTGTCCAGATCCGGCATCACGCCACGGGCGTACAGCGCCGCAGGACAGCCGGTCATATGGCGCAGAGATAGAGGATACAGTGCATCCTCCGGTGTCAGCACCCAATCACCCAGTTCCAGCACCCGATTCAAGATCTCTCTGGCGGTATCCAGTGATTTATCCGCCAGGCAACGGCTCACCTCGCGGCTCACTCCCGCTTCGCGGAGTTGCGCGTCGGTGGCCTCATATATCAAGCGGGCGTGTCCGAATGCATCCAGCAGATCACCGACGGCGCTACTTCCGTACGGTAACGCCTGCTGCAGCCATATCCAATACAGGCGGCTATCCATCCTACACACCCCTTTGATTGCAAATTAGTTCCGCGGATGGGTCATCTCCCACAGGATAATGCCCGCCGCCATAGAAGCGTTCAGAGATTCCGCGTGACCGTCCATCGGAATGGTCACAGCGTGACGGCAAACCGCTACGGTCTCGGGCTTTAGCCCGTTGCCCTCGTTACCGATGACCGCCACGGATCCGCTGCCCATAGCCACGTCGGTGATGCGGGTAGCATCGGCATCCACCACACAGGCATAGGCGGTCAACCCGCGCTCCTGCAGAGCGGTAACGGCGTCAGGCATATTCCCTACCCGCATCAGCGGCATACGGAACACGCCACCCATACTGCTGCGCAATACCTTCGGGTTGTACACGTCACAGCAGCCGTCGGACAGAATCAAACCCGAAAGCCCCAGCGCCTCTGCCGTACGAATGATCGTACCCAGATTACCGGGGTCCTGAATATCCTCCAACGCACTATAAATCCCTATTATATTTATTTTATCTATTATAAGCGAATTGTCAAGGGTTTTTGCAATACAAAACACACCTTGCGGATTTGTGGTGTCTCCCATATGGCGGGAAAGCTCGGGGCTGATCTCCACAGCCGTATCCGCCGCCGCAATCAGCGGACCTACCACGTCGGTGTAAATAGCCAGGGCAGCGGCAGTATACAGCACCGCGCGGATGCTCACGCCGGAGCGCAACGCATCCCCGCACAGACGTGCTCCCTCAATGGCAAACAGACCGCTTTCCCGTCGTTTTTTTGCCGAATCGCACAGCCCGCGCCATTCCTTTACCCACTGATTATCCTTGCTTGTGACCACCATTTTTGTCACTCTCCTTGCCTAAAACGTCATCGAAAAACCGCATAAGAAAAGCAAAATTGCACCCGACGGAGCCCGCCGGGTGCAACTCAATCTTTTTATTTCTCCAGAGCCTTCTTCGCCTTCTCGGTCAGAGCGGTGAAAGCAGCGGCATCGGAAACAGCCAGCTCAGCCAGCATCTTACGGTTCATGGCGATACCGGCCTTCTTCAGACCGTTCATGAAGGTGGAATAGTTCATGCCGTTGATCTTAGCAGCGGCATTGATACGGGCAATCCACAGGCGGCGGAAATCGCGCTTGCGCTGCCGACGGCCAATGTAAGCATACTGACCGGACTTCATGACCGCTTCCTTAGCGGTTTTAAACAGCTTGGACTTGGCACCGAAGTAACCCTTAGCCAGCTTCAGAACTTTTTTTCTTCTCTTGCGCGTCATCATAGCGCCTTTAATACGAGCCATAGTTATATACCTCCGTCTCTAGCAATCAATTATTTGTAAGGGATCAAGCGCTTGATGGTGGCCAGGTTGGTCTTGTCGGCCGCCACGGTCTTGCGCAGGTTTCTCTTACGCTTGGTGGTCTTCTTGTTCAGGATGTGAGATTTGTAAGCATGACCACGGATCGCCTTACCGGTCTTGCTCAGTTTGAAGCGCTTCTTCGCACCGCTGTGCGTTTTAATCTTAGGCATGTTTTTGTCCTCCTTAATTGGTTTGTGTAAACAGAGCATCGCCCTGTACGCAACTGTGTTGTGGTTACGGCTTATTTGCCGTCTTTGCGGGGTACCAGGAACATCAGCATGTTCCGCCCCTCCAGTTTCGCCGCCTTTTCGATGGTGGCGAACTCTTCGCAGGCCTCGGCAAATCGCTTCATGGAATCCAGACCCTTCTCGGGGTGACCCATCTCACGACCGCGGAAGCGAATGTTGACCTTAACCTTATCGCCGTGCTGGATAAACCGCTTCGCCTGCGAGACCTTCGTATTGAAGTCGCCCACGTCGGTATTCAGGCCCAGACGGACCTCTTTAATATCCACCACATGCTGATTCTTACGGGCTTCTTTCTCCTTTTTCGCCTGTTCAAACCGATATTTGCCGTAATCCATAATACGGCACACGGGGGGGACGGCGGTGGGAGCGATCTTAACCAGATCCAAGCCGGCCTCGTCAGCCAATTTCTGGGCGTCACGGGCAGACATCACGCCCAGCTGGGCACCGTCGGCACCGATCAGACGAACCTCATCGTCACGGATCTGCTCATTGATCTGCATCTCTTTTTTTGCTATCGGAAACACCTCCTACTACAACAAAAAAGCGGACAGCCAAGCTGCCCGCATCAAACAGAACCCACCACAGCCGTGGCAGGACACAGTCAATATCAACCCTTTAGAACAAAATCCTGGGGTGAGAGCGGGCAACGCTCTGCTTCATTCGTCCTGACGATTATACCAACCGATAAGCCACTTGTCAAGTGTTTTTTGAATTTTTGTCTGCAAAAAATATCACCGCGACCAAATAGACCGAAATAATCAGCAAGCTACCGTTTCCGTTCGGCTGTAACAGAACATAGGCACCCATCGTCACCATCACAAACAGAACTACTGCCGAAGTGTATCGAAGGATGATCGGGACGCTTCTTTCAAATCCTATCAAACATAACACGCACCGAAGTATCTCTCCCCCATCCAAACCGATAGCCGGCAGCAAATTGATGCCGGCTAACAGCGCATGGACGTATACCAGAGTAGGACGTCTGCACATCATAAACAGGATCATACACAAGACGTTCGCCAGTGGTCCGCACACGGAAATCACCAAATTCTGCCAATATCCGGCAGTACGGTCGCTCAACCTCATACGCGCCCCAAAGGCGCTCAGAGTAAAATCCTGAGGGGGCATCTTCAGCAACAACATTGCCAAAAGATGTCCCCCTTCGTGAATCAGCGATGCCAGCACGCAGGGGATGGCCAAACTATCCGGTTGCCACAATAACAGTGCTGTCAACATCGCCGGAAACAACAGGCTCAACCGCCACCGCACACCGAACAATGTAAACTCGAACATACGCACAATCACCGAAAACAGTAGGGTTTTACTCTGTAAAGTCTTCTTGCTTTACACTATCTTCATCCGTATATTCTAGGTCGTAAAACGGGTCACCGTCCCACAGACGGCTCCACACAGCCATCAGCTCGTTCTTCTCCATCGCTCGGTGGAATCCCTGGCGTATCCCCTCATAGGCGTCCCCGCCTATCAAACGGAACAACAGCACAAACACCGCCAGCACTACGCACGCCAAGCTCTGAACAGCCGTGACCGTCCATATATCCCGTCGGCGCTTTTCCTTCGGCTGCTTCGGCTGCTTCGCTTGCTCTTTCAGCGCTCGCTCCTGTGCCCATTGTTCCGTCTGTACGCGGTCGTGAACTACCATACTCTACTCCTTACACAATGATACAAATCAGCCCGTTACAGCCCTCATTGATGATGCGCTCCACGGTTTCCTTCAGCTTTAAGCGCGCGTCCTCCGGCATATGAACCAGTTTGTTGTGCAGCCCCTCGTTCACCAAGCCGTACAGCGAAGTTCCGAAGATGTTGGATTCCCAGATCTTGACCGGCTCCTCCTCGAATCGTCCCAGCAGATAGCTGACCAATTCCTCGCTCTGTCTTTCGGTGCCGACGATGGGGCTGACCTCCGTATTGATCTGCGCCTTCATCATATGTATGGACGGGGCTGACGCACGCAGACGCACACCGTAACGACCGCTTTGGCGGATGATCTCCGGCTCTTCCAGGGTCATCTCTTCCATCTCGGGCATCACGATACCATAACCGGTAGCCTCGACCTGCTCCAGCGCACCTCGCACCTTTTCGTATTTTCGGCAGGTGTCCGCCATCTCGGTAATCACGCTCATCAGCGCACCGTCATCGGGGATAGCCAGACCTGTGGCGTCACCCAAAATCTGGTAGAACAGCTCCGGCAACAGCGTAACCGTCACGGTGGCGCATCCGGACCCCATATCCACTCCACAGATGCGGACGGTTTCCACGTATTCGCACAGCTGTATGTCGCGCGCTACGCGGTCCATCTCCCCCACCTTTGCCACGTTGCTGCAGGCAGACCGCACCGCCGCCAGCACCTCACACCGCAAGGGATGCTCACGGTGCAGACGCATCAGCCAGGACGGCAAGGATACGCCCACCTGACACAGCGGGAACTGGGACAACACCGCTTCCAAAACGGAAACGATCTCGCCTTCGGTCATGGTCTGACAGTTGACCGGCACCACCGGCACACCGTACGCGGCGGTCAATTCCTCCGCCAGACGGCGTGTACTGTCCGCATACGGATCCACCGAATTCAGCAGCACCGTAAAGGGCTTATTCAGCGCCTGCAGTTCTTTTACGACCCGCTGTTCGGCGTCGGCGTATTCGTTGCGGGGAATATCCGCAATGGTGCCGTCGGTGGTGACCACCAATCCGACGGTGGAATGCTCCGTGATGACCCGTCTGGTCCCCTCCTCCGCCGCCATATTAAAGGGGATCTCCTCGTCGTACCACGGCGTCTTCACCATCCGCGGGCGATCCTCCTCGATATATCCGAGAGCAGAGGGGACGATGTACCCCACACAGTCCACCAGCCGCACCCGTACGTTGGACACGTCGTCCAACACAATGGAAGCCGCCTGCTCGGGCACAAACTTCGGCTCGGTGGTCATAATGGTGCGCCCCGCCGCTGACTGGGGCAGCTCGTCGGTGGCTCTCTCACGCCATCCGGTGTCCTGCATATGCGGAATCACCAACGTATCCATAAACCGTTTAATGAAGGTGGACTTTCCGGTTCTGACCGGTCCCACCACACCCAAATAAATATCTCCGCCGGTGCGGGCCGCCATATCCTTATATAATCTGCTGGCAGTTTCCATATTCGCTCCTCCGCTCCTATCTATCGTTTGTACAAATTATGAGCGTGGAGATGGGTTTATGACACTAAAAAAACACCGTGACGAGATTCGTCACGGTGTTTTAAGCTATCAGCTGGGGAACGGCCACCAGTCCGGTCGTTCACGCAGGCATTTCAGTTTAATCCAAAGGTCCTTTTGCAGTTTTATGGTGTCTGCAGGCAAGGTGATAAATACCTCAGTGTTCTCCAATATTTTTTTGGAGGGATAGAACATCTCATCATCGCGCACATCGGCATCCAACAACTCCAACGCCTCCGTATGGGGCGTGGAATAGCAGATGTACTCGGCGTTGGCTGTGGCTACATCGGCGCGACACATAAAGTTGATGTACTGCTCTGCGGCATCCTGATGCTTGCTGGTGGACAACACACACATAGCATCCACAAACAGGTTAGTGCCCTGATGGGGCACGAAATACCCGATGTTTTCGTTACCGTCCACTTCGTCGTACATCATAATGGCGCCATCGCCGGAATAGTACGGGGCCAGCCACCCCTCCTCGTTGGTCATTTTCTGGAACACCTGATCCATAAAATAGCCCTGCACCAGCGGCTTTTGCTCCGCCAGCGCTTCGTAAGCCGCCTGCCAATGGGCGGGGTTGGTGGTATTCATAGAATACCCCAGCTTTTTCATAGCAATAGCGAAAGAGTCACGGGCGTTGTCGAACATAAAGATCTTGCCCTCGTATTTCTTATCCCAGAGGATATCCCATCCCTTAGCCAGATCGTCTTCGCTCACGTACTTTTTATTGTAGAAGATGCCCACCGTACCCCACGTGTACGGAACGGAATATTCGTTGTTCGGGTCGTATTCCAGACCTTTATACTGCTCATCAATGTACTTGTAATTGGGAATGTTGTCAAAATTCAATTTGGCCAGCATACCCTCCTGAATCATTTTACCGATCATATAATCGGAGGGAATCACCACGTCGTACTCGGCAGCGCCACTCTCCAAAAGGGTGTACATCGACTCGTTACTCTCGTAGGTCTTATAGTTGACCTTAATGCCGGTTTCCTGCTCAAACAGGGCATTGACATCCATCAGTCCGTCGCTGCCGTCCGAGATATACTCACCCCAATTGTATACGTTTAGGGTGATTTGTTCCTCCGTCGGACTGCAACCGCTCAATAAGCCGCCAAACAGGCATAGCAGAAGACAGACAGCCGACAGATATGCAATTTTCCTCAAGGGTCTATCTCCTTTCCTTCTGCTTGTTCAGATCCCGTACCTGTCGGATGTTCACCACCACCAGCAGAATCAGCACAGCGCCAAACATCAGCGTGGACAGCGCGTTGATCTCGGGGGTGACCGGCTTCTTGGTCATCGAATAGATGGTCACCGACAGGTTCTGCGCGGTGGAACCGCTGTTGAAATAACTGATAACAAAGTCATCCAGCGACATGGTGAACGCCATCAATGCACCGGTAATCACGCCCGGCATAATCTCCGGCATCACCACCTTGAAAAAAGCGGGAACAGGACGGCAACCCAGGTCCAGCGCCGCCTCGTACATATGGCGATTCATCTGCCGCAGTTTCGGCATCACCTGCAACACCACGTAAGGGATGCAGAAAGTAATGTGTGATAACAACAGGGTCAAAAAGCCGGGCTTTAGCGCGGGAATAAACGAACCGATCGCCACGAACATCAGCATCATCGAGATACCGGTCACGATCTCGGGATTCACCATAGGAATGTTATTGACACCCATCATCAGCGTGCGCAGGCGACCGTTCATACTGTATATACCCACCGCCGCCATCGTACCGATCACGGTGGCGACTAGCGCCGCCAGAACGGCGATCTGCAGGGTCAGCATCAGCGACTCAATGATGAGGTCGTTTTGAAACAGTTCCGCATACCATTTGAACGTAAAGCCTTCCCAACGGACACGGCTTTTACCCTCGTTAAAAGAGTAGATGATCAGCACCACGATAGGGGCATAAAGAAAGGTGAAGATAATTCCGTTATAGATCTTAGACAGCGTCTTCACGTCATCATCCCCCCTAACTCGTCCTCGCCGTTATCCACGTTACGCATCAGGGACATACAGATGAGCATCAGCACCATCAGCACCAGTGACAACGCCGCGCCCACGTTATAGTCACAGCCGTCACCCACAAACATGGTTTCAATGACGTCGCCGATCATCATCAATTTACTGCCGCCCAGCAGCTTGGAAATGACAAAGGTGGATACAGCCGGCACAAATACCATGGTCACACCGGAAACAATGCCGGGGGCGCTCAACGGCAGGATCACGCGGCGGAACACCTGCCAGCCATTGGACCCCAGATCCTGTGCGGCCTCAATGACGCGATTATCCATCTTCGCCATCACAGAATAGAGCGGTAATATCATAAAGGGCAGGAAATTATACACCATGCCCAAGATAACCGCTCCGTCGGTATTGATCATCGACACGGAGGCATCGGCGGCAATCACGCCGATCCAGCGCAAAAACTGATTGATCAATCCGTTATTCTCCAGCAGGCTCATCCACGCGTACGTGCGCAGCAGGAAATTCATCCACATAGGCAGCATAACGATCATCACCATCGTGCGCTGCATATGCTCGCTGGTGCGGGAGATGCTCAGCGCCACCGGATAGGCCAACACCAGGCATATCACCGTGGCAACGGCACCCATCCAGATGGAATCCACGTACGTACCCGCATACTGCCAGATCTTCACCACGTTGTCTAAGGTGAAGGCACCGTTTGCATCGGTAAAGGCAAACCACACCACGATGGCCAGCGGCACCACGGTGAAAATGCCCATCCACAGAGCAAAGGGCGTTGCAGCGGTACGACTTCTCATTCCTCTGCCTCCTCTGCCTCTGCGGCGGCCTCGGCATCACCCAGCTCATCAAACTCCTCGGAATAGGAGCTGTAGTCGCCGAACATACCGGAATAGGCCGACTTTTTCATAATATGAATATCCTCGGGGTTCAAAACGATACCGATGACCGAATCCACGGGATAATAATCGGTGGTCTGGATCAGCCACTTAAAGCCCTTGAAATCCACGATAATGTCATAGTTGAGACCCTTGAAGGTCACACTGGTAACGGTACCGGTCAAATGGCCCTCTTCAACAGGTACAAAGTCGATATCCTCGGGACGGATGACCACATCCACCGGTTCATTGGGTGCGAAACCGGCATCCAGGCACTTAAAGGTGCGGCCGAAGAATTTGACCTTGTAGTCAGAGAGCATCACACCGTCGAGAATGTTGCTCTCACCGATGAAGTCTGCCACAAAGGCGTTCTTGGGTTCATTATAAATATCCTCGGGTTTGCCGATCTGCTGAATGCGGCCCTTGTCCATAACCACCACGGTATCGGACATAGAAAGCGCTTCTTCCTGGTCGTGGGTAACATACACAAAAGTAATACCCATAGCCTGTTGAATGCGCTTCAGCTCATTCTGCATATCCTTACGCAGGCGCAGATCCAGCGCAGCCAGCGGCTCGTCCAGCAAAAGGACCTTAGGCCGGTTGACCAGTGCGCGGGCAATGGCAACACGCTGCTGCTGACCGCCGGAAAGCGAATCAATATTGCGGTGTTCATAACCCTTCAGACCGACGATCCCCAGCATTTCATGAACCCGCTCCTGGAGCTCTGCCTTGGGCAGCTTGGCAACTTTCAGACCGAACGCGATGTTGTCAAACACATCCAAATGCGGGAACAGGGCATAGCGCTGGAAAACCGTGTTGATCTGGCGCTTATAAGGCGGCAGATCGTTGATCTTTTGGCCGTCAAAAAGCACATTGCCGGAGGTAGCATTCAAAAATCCGCCAATGATCCGCAATGTAGTGGTTTTTCCGCAGCCGGAAGGACCCAGCAAAGTGAGGAATTCCTTATCATTAATATAGAGATTGATACCGTCAAGTATCCGCTCCCCGTCGAACTCCATAACGAGATCCTGGAGCCGAATGAGTTCTTTGGACATTATCCTCCCCCGTTTCTTTATAAAGTATCACAGTATAGATATATCCTAAAATCCCCCCTTTGTCAACGGAAAATACCAGAAAAACACGAGATATTTTCTTCTTCCCCTCTGCTTTCGCTTTTGCGGAAAAATTTTTCCAGAAACAGGTTTATTTTCCTCCGGGCTGGCAATACTTGCTTT
>JAZQKF010000087.1:0-1742 GCA_045542015.1 Acutalibacteraceae bacterium | reverse complement strand
ATATGTCCTGCAGGTTGATTTCGTGTCCGGCAGCCGGCTGCTGCTGGATATGAAGCCCTACCTTGACAAAATCCGTTTCCGACCGCTGACCGACCCGCAGGTGTGGAACAGCGCCGTGACCAACGGTATTTTTGTCCGTTTCGGCAATGTCGAGCTGAGCCACGACGAAATACTGTCCATGGCAGAGCAGGGGCATCGGGACAATACTTATTAAAAATGAGGAAACGGATATGAAAATTTGGAAAAAGTATGCAAGTCTTTTCCTGACGCTGGTTTTGTGCCTGAGCCTGGCGGCTTGCGGCGGCAACGGCGACGGTTCGCATGGCAGAAAATTGCGCGACACCGATGTGATTATTGACTATGGCATGGTTACGCGGGGCGGGGAGCAGACCATTGTGTTTGCCGTCTGCGATCAAAATGCGATATATCTCTATTGCGATGACGATGAGCACGCGTTATTTGACACGGCCATGCTTCCGACAGAGGAACTCTATGATCGGGATATATGGAATGAGGACTGGGTGCTTGGCTCCATGGATTTCCGTGATGTTACCGGTGACAACAACGGTGATCTGCAGGCAACCCTCTATCATTTGAATATGAGCGAATCGAATATTTCGTGGCATTGGGAGGAAGACGGGGGGTATGTTTATCAGCCGGATGGCTCCACGTTCTACCAATCTATTGTGGTCAGATATCCCGATGAGGAGCCGGAGGAACCGGAAACGTCGGAGGAATCGGAATATGATTTCAGTAAGTACGAGGGGCTCTGGAAGGGCGGTGCAGATGCGGGCAGCAAATATGATCGCGAGGAAGTATACCTGGAGTTTGACGCCTATGGCTGCTGGACGCTCTATGCCGGTGGAGATTCGATAGACGTTGGTTCCCTGTGGTATGAACCGGACTGGGACGCCACCTATGTCTACTGCTACCAGGGCGGCGCCATCGGCAGCTCCATCAACGGCAGACAAATCGAGCTGGAGAGTGACCAGCTCTCCATCTCCGACTGCGGCATCTTCAGCCGCGAGGAGCCCCGGACGTACCATTTGGCTGCTTCGGCGCTCCAGGGCACCTGGTACCTGGACAACGACCGTTCGGCGGAACGTTACATCGTCATCGACAGCGCTGGCAGCTGGAGCCTCTGCCAGCGTACACCCGGCAGCGCAGAGGCTGCGGAAATAGACCATGGCACATTCTTCTTCGAAACAGATGGGCCCAATATCTTCTGTGCGGATTCTTCCGTGCGTGAAATGAGCCTTCGGGTGTTTTACTTTGCGGAAGACGGGGAGGATGGCGTCATCGTCTGGGGCGAGGAGGACACATATTACCGGATGGAGCGGTAAAAGGAAGGAGGCAGCACGAACGCAGTGTGGAACAAGAATCTTGCGCTTCTGCTGGCGTCGGTTCTCTGCCTGAACCTGGCGGCCTGCGGCTTTAACGGCGGCATCACCGGTACCGATTAGCGCACATGGGGCATTGTGGCCGACGGCGGCACCATCACCCGCGGCGGTGAGGGCACCGACATCCTGGTATGTGTCCACAAAGCAGACGCCACGTTTTATTACGACGAGGAGGTCCAGACCCTGTTCGCCTATGTGGACTATCCGATCACCCTTGCGGACAACGCGTGGGGGATGTATCAGGGCATAGACTTCTCTGATTTGAACGGCGACGGCAACAGCGACGTGACCATTCTTTCTCCACAGAGACTGAATTTTATGTGGCGGATTGGTATATGGTTT
>JAZQKF010000086.1:0-30812 GCA_045542015.1 Acutalibacteraceae bacterium | reverse complement strand
CCCCAGCCCTTGGAGGGATCGTTGTCCTTATAGTTGGCCATAATGGTCACGTCGTCGCGGGATACGTCCACAGTGGCCACGTAGTACACCATCTGTTTGCCGTCGGCAGACATAGCGTACTTGATATCCTGGCTGATACCGGGTGCCAGCACGGAGGAGGTGGTGGAGAATACGGAATAGTAACCGTTGTCCGGTTTTTCCTCCTCTTCGCCCTCGTTACCGCTGCCGGCCTCCAGCTTGCCCTCGGCGTGGTCGAACAGATAGTCCGCCAACGCGTAGCAGCTGGCCTGACGGATCTGGGAATAATCCGAGATGCCGCGGTCCGCCTCCAGGATCTGGATACCCACGTTGGTGCGATAGGCGTCGTACATCGCCTTGCGCACCGCCTCACGGGTCACCTGACCGGGGAAACGGTTGTTCAGGAAATAAACGGCGCGATCCTCGTCGTCCAGCTCAGCGGTGAAGTAATTCTCCATCAACTCGCTGAAGGAGCCGTTGCCCTCCTGATACTCACGGGTCAGGTAAAAGGCGTCCATATCGCCGTAGAAGTCGTCCCAGCCGAACGCGTCGTCGGCGTTCACGCCGAAGCAGTTCTCACGGATATACTGGGTCATCTCCTCCACGGTGTCGCCGGAGGGGATGTGACCGTACAGAGCGCTGAAATACAGCAGGTCGCACAGGTCGCCCGCCCAGCCGGCCAGGTCGTCCGACTGTACCGCGGTATTGACGTAGGAAATGTTCATAGTACCGAACATGTGACCAAAGTCGGAAGGATTGCCGTTCGGCAGAGTGAAATCCTCAATGACAATGTCACGCAGGTCCATCACGGCGGTGCCGTTGGCGGCATCCTGCTCCCGTACATAGTCGGTGAACACGGTGATCTCCTGTCCGGCCAACGTCGCCCAGTTACCGTCTTGGTAACGTTCAACGCCGGTACGGATAAAGTTCAGCACCAGCTCACCGGGGTCACGGCTGGACTGAGCAGCAAACTCGTCCGCATAGACCTCCAGTTGCTTTAGATTCGCTAAAAAATCAGGGTAGTTGGTGGTGCTGGCGGCAAAGACGGACAGCGGGAAGAGTCCCACGATCATCATCACTGCCAAAAACAGAGCCAGCACTTTTGCCGATCGTTTTTTTAGCATGCGTTCTCTCTCCTTACATAAAAAATTTTTGGAAACAAATTTATATAAACGGGATCCCCCGTTGGAAACAACCTCAAACAGCGGACACGGCGGCGGCGAACTGCTCCAGCGCCACTCCGTTGTCCATCTCGGTGGCCAGCAGTCGTTTTTTGACCTCTGCCAGCCCCTCTTTGTCCGCTAACACACGGTACAGCGTGTCGTTGAGCGCCTGCTGATCGTTGTCACAGACCCAACCGGCCTGCGCCTCGAGCACCATCTCCTTAGTGGAGATGATCTCGGTGCTCAGCACGGGCACGCCCAGGCAGCGCGCCTCCTCAATCACCATCGGCGCCGCCTCGTGATAGGAGGTGAGCAGCATCAGATCCGCCTGCTTAATGTACGGATACGGATTGCTCATCTCGCCGTGGAATATCACCGACTGCGCCACCCCCAACTGCTGTGCCAGGGTCTGCAGGTCGGCGCGCATGGGTCCGTCACCCACCACGTGCAGCACCAGGGGTATTCCCTGCGCCTGCACGGCGGCCACCGCCCGAATGGCCCGATCCACACCCTTTCGGGGGGTCATACGAGCCACCGTCACGGCGTGAATGGCTCCGTCGCCGTAGCAAACCTCCTCACGGTCCGCCAGGGAACGGATCTCATCGTAGCGATGGCAGTTGCGCACCGCCACGCAACGGTCCGCCAGCTCCGGCAACGCCGCCACAAAAGCGCGGCGACAGCCCTCGGAACAGGCGGCAATGGTATCAAAACGCTCCAGCATCCGATCATTCTCCGGATAGTGGGAACCGCTTCTGTCGTAATCGCTGTGAAGGAACAGCACTTTATGCCGTGCTTGTGTACAATACAGCACGTAATCCTGTGCGCCTCCGTAAAACACCTCTTTGGGTCCGTTATTCAGAAAAGATATGGTGCAGTCGTAGCCGCTGACAACGGTCTGCCGTCGGCGCAACAGCCGCACGGCGGCGTCCCTGCCCCACAGCCGACTGATGACCGCCAGGCAGGTGCGTCGGACGGCATCCAATCCCGTGTATTCCCCTTGGCTTTTGCCAAAGAGGCGGAAAGGACCGCTCTCCTCGATCACCCGAACGGTGTCGGGCAACTGATCCAGATAGGCACCGACCTTGGCGAACAGCAGCAGCGTGACCTCATACTCCTGCGGATCCAAGGACCACAGCAGGTTGCACAGGCTCTTTTGCACACCGCCTACCTTCATATTGTTATTGACGATCAACAGTTTTTTCATATCGTCTCCCGATACGGAATCATCTCCTTGCCGCCGCGGACACCGGCATACACCAGCCGAAGCCGCCGCCACAGCCCCACCGTCGTCTCTCGCTTAAACCGAGCGCCGAAATACAGCGCCATCAGATACGCCGTGTGGGGGAACAGATGCCGTACCAGCACCCCTTTATCATAAAAGTATTTTTCATTGTAGCCTACAAACCAGGAGGAGGTATCCTTACAGCAGTGCCCCAGCACGTACGGGTGTGCGTACAGGCGCAAGCCCTTATCCAGACACGCCTTGATAAACAGGCTGTCCTCACCGGCGCTGAAGGGGCATCCTCCGCCAAAGGCCGTATGAAACCGTATGCCCGTCCGCTCCAGCGCCTCACGGCGCAGGGCGATGCGGTAGGTTCCGTATTTCATGGCGTTCCAGACCCGTATGCGGCGGATCGGCTCGCTACGGGTTTCGAACACCTGGCCGTCACGGGTCATATCCATGCCGAATATCAGCACGTCCGCCCGGGGATTCTCTGCAAAGGCGGTCAGCACCCGCTCCGGCATATCGTCCCGATACACCACGTCGTCGTCCGCCAGCAGCAGGATGTCCCCGTCCGCCGCGTCCAACGCCACGTTGCGGTTGGTGCCCACGCCGCGGGTGGAGGTGGTGATCATTGTCCACCGACCGTAGTCGGTATCGCGGGTCACCGTCTCGTCAAGGTCCGCCTGATTGGCCACCACCGCCTCACAGCGGATATTCATCTGTTCGGCTATGGACCAGTCCTTTCGGTGCATGGTCACCGCCAAAACCTGTAATCTCATGGGGTCTACCTTCCTCTGTTCAGCGGACGCTACGGGTATACACCTCAAAGGACATACCGTCCCGATAGTCCGCATAGTCTGCGTAAGAATGATCGGTATCCACCAGAATGGCGTGCTGTTTACACACCCGCTCCTCCGGCGGCGGCAATTCCATATAATCACCGTACAGCATCCGCAGGCAGCCGTCGTAATCGGCAGGGGCGGGATAGGTGTCCCCTTCAAAGGTCACCTCACACCGTTCGGTCAGATAGCGACGGGGAATCACGTTCTTGCCGTAGCTCCGTGCGGCCGCCAAAAAGGTATGTACCAAAGTGCCGTTCGGCTGTCCTCGCTTAACCCGTTTCAGGAACGGGGTCTGCGGGAGCAGGCGACACAGCGCCATCATCCACTTCTTCGCGGTGCTGTCGGTATCGTAACCCCGCTTATCCAGCGCCTTGGCGATCACCACCTTGGAGGCGGCGAACTGTGTCCGCCGACCGAGGGCGGTGCCGCAGGCGTCGTCGCAGGGGAAAATGTCCATATAAATGCCCTGATGCATCAGCTTATCCTTGGGATGGAACTTCTCCAGACAGGTGGTGCCGTTCATCCGCAGTTTGGAAAAGAACATGGGCCAATGCTCGGAAAACTCTTTTTGCAGATAGAAATCGTCGGTATTCAGCACCGTCGGTGCCTCTACCAAAAATCGGTCGTAGTCCGCCCGCAACATCAGCACGTCCAGGTCGTCGTCCCAGGGAATAAACCCCTGATGCCGCACGGCACCAAGCAGCGTACCGGCGAACAGCACGTAGGGAATATTCAGCGCCCGACACACCCGATCAAACTCCTGCAGCAAGCTCACCAGAGCCTTCTGATGGGCTGTGAGCGGTTCTCGCCGCTCGCTATGTTCAGTCATACGTTTCATCCCTTGTATTTCTTGCCGTATTTCTTAATGCCGTTAAAAGCGTAGCCCATAAAGGACAGGACAGCCTTCGGCAAAGGTAGCCGCAAAAAGCGGCGATAGATGTGCCACCGCTGACGGGCGCCGTTTCGCTTGTCAAAGGAGCGGGAGCCGTCCATCAGGCGCCACATGGTCAGCACCTGTGAGCATCCCGCCGCCCGACAGCCGTCCTGCAGCATCTGAAGCCACAGGCAATAGTCCTCGTGATAATAGCCCAGGGGGAACCGATACCGCCGTGCCGCCGTCGGCGACAGCATCACCGCCGAACAGCCGATGACGTTTTCCCGCAGCAGGTGATCGAAATCCGTTTCGGCAGGCACGATATAGGGCTGACGGCAGGGTTCCCCGTCGCTGTTGATGATGGCGTAAGAGCCGTACAGAATGTCCGCACCGGTCTCCTCCGCCAGGGAAATTTGCTTTTCCAGTTTCTCGGGATGCCACACGTCGTCGCTGTCCAGAAAGGCCACGTAGCCTTCATGGCACAGCTCCATACCCCGATTGCGGGTACGGGCGGCACCGCAGTTTTCCTCGTTCTGAATCAGCGTCACACGGGAGTCCTGCCGTGCCAGCTGCTGCACCCGCTCCACCGTGCTGTCGGTGGAGCCGTCGTCCAGCACCAGCAGCCGCCACCGGTCATAGGTCTGGGCCATCACCGAGCGGATCGCTTCTTCGATATAGGCCTCAGCGTTGTAGGCCGGCATAATGACCGACACCGGCGTGAGCACCTTATTTTCGGCAACAGAAGTCATCACATAACCACACTTTGTTCGTTAATCAGCGGACTTGCCTCTTGCTGCTGGCGATGCAGAAACCGTATCGCCGCGCACACGTAAATGGGCATCAGGAAAAACTCGTCAAAGAACAGATAATCCAGCGCCATCCACGGACCGAATGCGCCGATCATCACAATGGCCAGCTGGGATGCGTGATTCCAGGAGATCCTGGACTCTCCGATCATGGTGCGCACGAAGAAAATCAACCAAGCCAACATAATCAGACCGCCCAACAGTCCGAACTGGAACACACCTTGGATAATCGTGTTGTGGGGGGGGCGTCCGTTGACCATCACGTCCGAATAGCCCTGACCGAACACCAGTAGCAACGGATCCTGCATAAAGGCGTTCAGATAACTCTTCCACAATTCGGAGCGACCGGTGGTCAGATCGGAGATGGTGTTATCCTTGCTGAAGCGGGCGATGATCTCTCCCAGCATATCCGTGAACACGGTGGAGGAGAGCACAAAGAGAATCGCCACGATCAGAATCATAATCAGCGTGACCTTGACCGACATCTTGCCCCGACGGAACAGCAGATCCACAAACCACAGCAGAACCATGCAAATGCTCACCAGCCAAAACGACTTGGACACCGACATCAGACCGCAATAGAGCAGGACCAAGGCGATCAGCACCATCGGGATCCAGCTGTACTTTTTCTTGTTGTTCAGGAACAGGATCAGCGCACCGCCCAGCGCACAGGTGATGTGGGCGGAATAGAAGTTGGGATCGCCGTTATAGCCGGAACGACGGATCATACCCAACGAGGTGTTAACGTCAATATACCGACTGATGGTGGGGAACACCGTCAGATACTGTGCGGTCACGGCGGCCAGGCAGATGCCCAGCGCAAAGCACAGCGTCAGCCAGTAAAAGCCGTAGCTCCCTTCCAGCTCCTTGGTCAGGAACGGGACCAGCATCAGCGTAACGGCGAACAGTATGTACGTATTGTCCATATCGTAGCCGTACGCCACCTTGACCACCAACGTAAGTGCCAACAGCAGCAGCGCCGGCACCAGATGCAGCACCTTTACCTGCCGACTGCCGGTGACGGTATACACGGCGTACACCAGCAGCAGCGCAATGGTGAAAAAGGAGATGGTGCCGGGGCGAAGCTTCAGCAACGGGGCAAAGGGCAGGAAAAACAAGATCACCGGCATCGCCGTATTCTTGATCGCCGCCCAGACCACCAGCGCCAGAAAGCACACGAGGCACGCCGCCAGAACCACGATATTATTCAGCGTCTGTGCCACCAGCAGCCAGGCTGCTACCAGGAAGCAGGAGCACAGCAGCAAAGTTTTTGAACGGATCGTTACCATATCTTTGAGGTCCTCACTTCACACCTTCGCAGCAGAAGACCACCTTAACGGTCTCCAACACCACTTTAAGATCCAGCCACAGGGAACGGTTCTTGATATACTCCACGTCGTACAGGATCTTCTCCTCCGGCTTCAAATAATAGCCGCCCCGCACCTGTGCCAGGCCGGTCAAACCGGGCTTTACTTTCAGCCGTTCACGGAATCCGTGGATGTATTGCTCGAACCGATCGTAATACTCCGGGCGCTCGGGACGAGGTCCCACCACGCTCATATCGCCCGTCAGGATGCACCACAATTGCGGCAACTCGTCCAGATGGGTCTTGCGCAGTACCCGTCCCACCGGCGTGATGCGGGGGTCGTCATCTCCCTCCGACCAGCGGACACCGTCTGCCTCGGCATCCTCTCGCATGGTGCGGAACTTGATAATGTAGACACGCTTGCCGTTTCGACCCAGGCGCTCCTGATAATACAGCGCCTTACCGGGGGAAGACAGCTTGACGATCAGGGCGATCACCAGCATCGGCACCGCCAGCAGCAGCAGACACACCGCCGCAAACAGAATGTCAAAGGCGCGCTTTACAAATGCATAGAACGGCTTATCCTTGACCTCTCCCAGGTCCTCTATGTAATATTCCCGATCGCTTTCATAGGGCAGGATGACAGCGACATTTTCTGTTCCTTGTTCTTGACCCTTATTCACGATTCACACTTCTTTCGTTACATATCATTGACCGCTCTCTTATGCGGCGGGCTCGTAGAAGCACTCGATGACCGTTCGGAGCAGGTCATCCTCGTCGGGGTAAAACTCCATAAACCGCTCACCCTCTACCAATTCACCGTCCAGGGAAAGGATGGCCTCCGGTTTATTCTCGGCGAAGCGGGTCATCATCTGCTCCAGTTTATTGCCGGAGCAGTCCGACACCATATAATCCGCCATGGTCAGCGCCGCCTTGGACACAAAGCCCTCCTGCTCCTGCACACAGCGGTGGGAGCGGTCGTACAGCGCCTCCAGATATTGCTTCTGCCGTGCCATGCGGCGTTGGTTGCTGGGGTCCTCCAGACCCTTACGGGCACGCACGTAGGTCAGCGCCCGCTCACCCGTCAGGGTGACGGTCTCCCCCTTTTTCATAGTGGGGTCAACGGAGGAGAAATCGTCCAGCACCTCCAGGGTGACGCCGCCCACCAGATCGTTGTACACCGGTACGGCGTCCATGGTCACCGACAGGTAATGGTCCACCTTAACGCCCAGCAGTCCGGACACCGCGTCGGCGGTGTTGCGGCAGCTGACCTCCCGTCCGTTGCCGTAGGTGTGGGACAGGGCGATCTGCTGGCGCACAGTGCCGATCCGATCGCCGGCCACACCCAGCACGTTCATATCGGTGATGGTGTCGCGGTTAATATGTATACCCTTACAGGTGTTATTCTCGGTGTCCATCACCAACAGCAGGATGAAGTCTGCCTGCTTATTGTTGTTGTAGGATTCCGGTGTCTCCTCGGAATAGGTGTCCAGACCCAGGATCAGCAGCGTTTCGATGCCGTCCCGCAGGACGTAATCCTTGCCGTTGTACGTCAGCTCGTTCTCCGGCTCTGCGGGCTGTCCCGGCTGAGGGTACTGGCTGTTGTATCGCTCAAAGATGCTGATGACGAACATTCCCGTGGAGAACAGCAGCACCAAAACCAGTATCACCGTCGTGATCTTGAGGATGGTCTTGCGCGTATTCTTTTGTCTCTCGCGTGTATTCATAAGGTGACGCGAACAAATCCGAATCGGTTTCAAAAAGACGGATTTTCGCTCCTCCTTCGTTAACATACTCGGAAATGCATACCGCATTTCCTGCGTTTGGGGCGTAGGTCGCGGTTATTTGCTGTGGCCTCTCTTCTTGGCGGCGTGGGCATAGCCGTTTGCGTAGGCATTGGAATAGCCGTACCGCTTAGACGCGTGGTCGTTGAGGTTCGGCACCTGAGCCAGAATGGGATAGCCGAAGGTGCGGATGACGTATTCCTCATCGTGGATGGTGTTGTCCATCAGCGCGATAACGATCAGCGTTGCCACCGTCAGCAGCATACCCACCATAAAGCCCACCGCCGTATACAAGGTAACGCTGGGTGCCACCTTTTCGGTGTCCACAATGGCGGAGTCCACCACCTCCATAGAGGCGCCCTCGATGACCTCGGTGACCCGCTGGGGCAGCACCGTAGCAATGCCGTTGGCGATGCGGGCGGCCTCGTAGGGGTCGTGGCAGGTGACGGTCACCTGCATGACCTCGGTCTCGTTGACGGGGCCGGACTCGATCATATCGTAAATATCCTCCCACGAATAATCGACGCGGGTCTCGTTGATCAGTCGCTCCAGCGTGGTGCGGTTTTTCAGCAGCACGGTGTAGGTCTTGGCCAGGCTCTGCGCCGCGGTCAGCTCGGAGGAGCTGATGCTAAAGCCCAGATCCCCCACGTTGAAGGAGCTGTTGTTCACGTACAGCATAATGGAGGCGGAGTAGGTGGGCTTAATGGCAAAGGCGGCCACCGCGAATCCCACGGCGGCGGTGAGCAGGCTGACGATAATGATCGCCCAGATGCGTTGCCACACCACCTTTACCACGTGGCCGAGATCCACCACGTATGTATCTTTTGCAAATTTCTCATTCTTGTCCATTGTGATGCTCCTTTGTTTCGCAATAGGTTGACGACAGAAATCGACATTATATTATATTACGCGCGCGCGTGTTATAGCAAATTACATTATAACATCACTTTTTTCCAATTGCAACCCCTTTTATTATAATAGGCAGACGATTTTGAGATTTTTTCAAATAGCCCGTGTCGCATTTTCCCGACAGCTGTCGGCGGCGCCACCCTAACCGCATTTTTTGGGTGTTGCAAACGGGACAGGCTCGTGGTAAAATGAGAAAAAATGACAAGCAGGTGATTTTGATGCAATCCATCAAAAATATCTTTAAGATCGGCTACGGTCCCTCCAGCTCCCACACCATGGGTCCCTCCTATGCGGCGCTGGATTTTGTCGCCGCCTACGGCGGGGCTGACCGCATCCGCGTGACCCTCTACGGCTCCCTGGCCAAGACGGGCAAGGGGCACGGCACCGACCGCGCCATTCTGGACACTCTGGCGGGGTACGACACCGAGGTGGTGTGGGATATGGACTCCCCCACCCCCGTCCACCCCAACACGGTGGATTTCGCCGCCTATAAGGACGGCGCTCTGCTGGGCAGCCGGCGGTACTACTCCATCGGCGGCGGCGAGATCCGCACCGACGACAGCGCCGACACCCCCGTTCGCGCCGTGTACAGTGAAAACACCTTCACCGCCATCGCTCAGTTGTGCAAGAAACGGGGCATCCGCCTGTCCGACTATGTGTTTGAGCAGGAGGGCGAGGACATCAAGCCCTTCCTGCTGAACGTGTGGCACACCATGCAGAACGCCATCAGCGAGGGTCTGACCAAGAACGGCATCCTGCCCGGCGGGCTGGAGGTGGAGCGAAAAGCCCAATTCCTCCACAGCCAAAAGCACATTGACGAGAGCCCCCAGACCCGTGAAAACCGCCTGGTGTGCGCCTATGCCTTTGCGGTGAGTGAGCAGAACGCCGACTGCGGCATCATCGTCACCGCCCCCACCTGCGGCTCCTGCGGCATCGTGCCCGCGGTGCTCAAGTATATGCAGGATAAAAACGGCTTCTCCGACAACGACATCCTCCGCGCTCTGGCGGTGGCCGGCCTGGTGGGCAACATCGTGGCCACCAACGCCTCCATCAGCGGCGCCGAGTGCGGCTGTCAGGCGGAGGTGGGCACCGCCTGCAGTATGGCGGCGGCGGCTCTGTGCGAGCTCTTCGAGATGGGCATCGACCAGATCGAATACGCCGCCGAGGTGGCGATGGAGCACCATCTGGGTCTCACCTGCGACCCCGTGTGCGGGCTGGTGCAGATCCCCTGCATCGAGCGCAACGCCGTGGCGGCTATGCGCGCCATCAATGCTCTGAGTCTGGCCAACTTCCTCTACGGCAGCCGCAAGGTTTCCTTCGACTGCGTGGTGGAGACCATGTATCAAACGGGTAAGGATCTCTCCCATCTGTACCGCGAGACCTCCGAAGGCGGTCTGGCGAAATTGTACAGCCATTAAAAGCAAGAACAGTGAGGTGTTGGTATGTCCAAAGCGATCACGAAAATCACGCAAAGCAATTTTCCCGACGCCGTAAAATACGCCTATGCCTACAAAAGAAAGCGAACCGTTGCCAATTACACCCGAAAGGTAATCTTACCCTTGGGCAGTATCCTGTTCGTTCTGCACGCCCTGTTCATCACCGTGGGAGGTATCTCCGCCATTATGGACGAGGGCGAATTGGCGGCCATCGAAAACTTGAATTTCATCACAGGATACTGGGACAAGGTGCTGGAAACGTTCCGCAGCATCACCGAACTGTGGTATCTCCACATCCCCATGATGCTGGTGTACCTATTCCTCGTTCCCTTTGCCGTGTGCAGCGTGCTGGCGCTGGTCGTCGCCCTGCTCACCCGCGTCAAGCGGTTGACCGTGTCCGGCGCGCACCACGAGCAGGCCAAACAGCTGATGGACTACACCGCCGACCTTCCCACCTCTACCCGCGATGACGAGGACGCCCATAAGCTGTGGCGCCGTATCACCGGTATCGCCTATGTGGTGGGTCTTGTGGCATTTATCGTGTATTTCGCCATCGCCGCCTCCAAAGCGGGCGACGAGACCACCGACAACACCGTGCTGTATATGCTGGTGGATGGCATCGTGGGAATCCTCATCGCTTTCGCGTTGCTGTACGTGGTGTACACCCTGCTGCATCGGCTGTTCACCCTCATCCTCCGCCCCTATTACATCGCCGACGACCAATCCAACAAATTGGCCTCTGTGGCGCGCAGTTACTGGGTTTCTGTGGATCCGGAGGAACAGAGAAAGGCCAAGGAACGGGCGAAAAAAGCCAGAGAACGGCGCCAGAAAGCAAAGGAACAGAGCCGAAACACCACCACCTCCTACAGCGGCAGTTATTCCGGCACCTATTCCTCCCCTCCGCCGATGACACGCGCGGAAAAACAGCAGTATATCGACCAACATTGCCACGGTATGTTCAGCTACGGCGGCATTGAAACCATCGAAAACGACCCCAACCTGACCGCCTCGCAAAAAGAGGATCTGAAGATGCACCTGAAGATCTGGGGCGATTAAAATTTTGCATAAAAAAGCGGAGATGCACCCACGTGCATCTCCGCTTTTTTATTCTGTCAGAAAAACAGCTTGCGCTCCATCATTTCGCGGGCGGACCTATTGATGCCGAAGTAGATCAGCAGACCGCCGAACAGCATCAGCACCGACAGCGGGTAGACGGACCACCCCGTAAAGGGCAACGAGAAGGTCAGCCCCAGCAGATACTCCACCAGCAGCATCAGGGCGCCCAGCGCCATACCCGCGCCACCCAGAATGTACAGGTGTCCGCGGCGCAGGTAATACAGCAGCGTCACCACCGCACAGGTGATGAGGCACAGACCGCCCACCACCGGCAGAGCAAAGCTCAAAAACCAGCCGCCGCCGGTGACTATATTGATGTACAGCAGATACAGCCCCACCGCCGCAAAGGTGCAGGGGACGAATATCACCGGATTGGGCTTTCTGAACCACAGAGGCAGCGCCACCGCCACGTAGGATACCGCCAACGCGCCCGCCACGTAGCCGAACCAGTCCAGGCGGTGGTTGGCGGACATATCCGCAAACAGGCACACCACCAGCGGGATCAAAAACAGAATGATCGCCGCCCCGTTGAGCGCCTTGGAGCCGGAGTGGGTCGGGGGCCGCTTGCCCACGGGATACAGCGGGCGGGCGTCCGCCTGCGCCAGGTCGGGGTGATACACCACCGTGTTGCACAGGGGGCATTTTTTCTCGGTGTCCGCCAGCTTGACACCGCAGTTGATACAATACATTCCTGTCACCTCTCGTTCCGATTGCTTTCCACCGTCACGGGGACACCCAGATCCTGCAGGACGGCGTAGAAATGCCGCTCCAGTTCCGCATCCCGAATGTTACGGATAAAATTCACGTACACCGTATCCCCAAAGGACAGCATACCGCAATTGTACGGTGCCGCCGCCTGCACGCCCAGAATGAAATCAAAGCGTTCAACGTACGCCGCCATCGCCTCGGGCACCTTCACCTGCCCCAGATTGGACAGGGTCAGGCAGGATTTCCGCTCGCCCACGGTGTCAAAGATGGCCTTCATCACCATATTCTTGAGGGGCAGCGGAATCAGGCGTACCAAGGGGTTTCGCTCGTCGTTGACGTTGGTGGCGATCACGGCGCTCATGTGTTTGGCGGTGAACTCCGCCCCCATCTTATGACGGATCACGCCGCAGATCTCCTCCAGCGTGTACGCGCCCAGGCGGGGGTCCAGCTCGGGGATGGTGTACATAGCGAAATTGCGCAGAGTACGGCTGGGGTACAGCTGCCGCAGATTCACGGGAATCAGCAGTTTTATGCGCTTTTGCCGCCGAACGTTGGGGTTTTTCTCTGCCTGCAGATTCTGCAGCGCCAGCATCATCACCGCGCTCATAAACACCGTCAGGGTCACCCCCTGCTTATGAGCCAGCGCCAGCATGTCAGCCACCGGCATACGCATACAGGTGAGGTGTAAAAATCCGTCCCGCTGGGGCTGACCCGTCATATGCCACGCGTCGGTGTCCTTGCGGCCGGCGGGAACGGGTCCCGCATTCTTGGGGAAGCAATCCTCCAGCTCCTCCTCGGCGGGGGATTCCCGACGGTCCTTCACCCCCTGCTCGCAGGGGATGGCGATGGCGTATTTCTGCTCCAGATACTCCGCCACCAGGCTTTTCAGAAAGATCAGCGCACCGGTGCCGTCGGTCAGAGAATGGAAAAATTCCACCGCGATACGGCTGTGATAGACGATCACCCGAAAGGCGCACCGCCGCATCTCCTGCTTGCTCATATAGGTCAGAGGATAGCTGTATTCCTCCTGTATTTGGGGGGCGTGCTCCACCTGCTGTAGGTAATACCAGAAGGCACCCTTTCGCAGGCGGGCGGCGATGGAGGGAAACCGCTTGACCGTCACGTCCAGCGCCGCCTGCAGCACGGCGGTGTCCACCTCCTCGGTCAGGGTGACCGACTGACGGAACACGTTGCTCCAGTTTTTACGCCTTGCGGCGGGATAGATCTTGGCGGCGTTGTCCAGCCGCACCCAGCGCAAGGGCTTTTTCGCGTTGTTATTCATAGAGATTCGTCCTTTTGTCAGCCGTTCTCGGCGCTCTTTTTCGGCTCCTGGCGGGTGTTCTCCTGCCCGCGGTATACCACCAGCTTGCAGAACAGGAACTCCAGCACAAAATTGGCCAGCATGGTCACGATGAGAATGATGAAATCGTTGACGCCGCAGCCCTCCGCCAGGTCGCCCAGATAGGTGGACAGGGGCGTGAACACCAGGTAAAAGCCGAACACCTTAGCCATCGCCACCGGCACGTTGGCCGCGGACTGGAAGGTGTAGCGGCGATTCAGCGTAAAGTTCCAGAGGATCGACAGCACCAGCGAGATCAGGTAGGGGATCCAGTAATCCTCAATAAACAGCTCCAGCAGGGCAAAGGAGCCGATCTGGATCACGCCCGCCGACACGGAAAACAGGGTGAATTTCACCGCCTGCCACACTTGCTTTTTCTTATCCATCGTTTCGTCCTCCTTATTGTTCTCCGCTCTTGGATACGGCGTCCAGCTTTTCGCTGATGATCGACAGGCTGCGGTAAAAGGCGACCCGCTCCTCCTCGGTCAGACTGCCGCTGACCTCCTCCAGCACGGCGTCGATCTTATCCGCAATTCTCCGCCCCGCCTCGGCTCCTTTAGCGGTGAGCGCGATGGGGTTTTTATACCGTTTACTGCCCTCGGGGTCACGGGCGACGTACCCGCCGGATTCCAGATAATCCAGGGCGCGGGAGATGGTGGCCTTGTCCTCCTCGCACCGCTCGCATAGGGCGGTGGCGGTCAGACCCTGATTGGCATAGAGATAGTACAGACAGGACACGTGGACGCTGCGCAGACGGTACTCCGCCATCTCTTGGTTTTTGATTTTCCGCACGTTGCGGCTGATGCGATTGATCAGCACCGTAAAGGTTTCAAACCGTTCCTGCATACCACACCTCCTTGAATTTGTTGATTTTTCAACAAGTAAAATATACCACAAACCCATTGAATCGTCAACAAGTTTGTGGTATGGTGTAGTAAAGTGAGGTGGAATAAATGAAAGCAAAAGCAATTTTATCTGCCATTACCGGTTTCTTTTTTGGACTAATTACTTATTTTGTTTTGCGATATTTTGGAGAAACGTATGCCTTTTTATTTGCAGTTATTGGCGGTTTATTTGTTTACCTTGTCCTGTTTATTTTTCTTATAATTCACGAAAAGGTAATGAACAAAAAATATGCTGAAGTCGAAAAGAAAATCAATTCACCTGTTTTTTACAAAACCAATGGCAACTTTAAACTCCATAACGGCAAAATTAAAAATGCAAATATATATTTTTGTGAAGATGCTATAGCCTTAATTTCGTTAGACGAAAAGCCCTATATTATGGAAGCAATAGCAAAAAGCAACATATATAGGATTCAATGTGATGATATACATTTCAACATAAATACCAGCGACGGAAAGTTTTATATCATAACAATGCCCGATGCAAAAACAGCATTTGAGAAACTGAAAGAGAAAGATTGGATTGTTCAAATATGACACAAAAGGCTTGACCGAATCGGTCAAGCCTTTTTGGGTGGCGGGACGATGTGGGCATCGTCCCCTACGTTCCTGTGCCAATGTTGAACAGAATCCGAAGGGGCGGATGCCCACACCCGCCCGTTAAAATAATGTGGTTATCCAGTAAATAACCCCATACACCACACTCGCCACTGTGCCGTAGACAATAACAGGTCCTGCTATGGTGAACATTTTCGTGCCGACGCCGAGGATAAAACCCTTCTGCTGCTGTCAATATAGGACACACCTTTTACAAAAATATTTACATTAAAACGGTGATGTGTTATAATGTAACAAAGTGAGGTGTTGTATGTGGAAGATGTACTGGAACTTATTCTTTCGATACTGTCTTTACCATTTAAATCTAAATATGAAAAATTACTGAGTAGAATCAATAATACCCCCAGTAAAGTCTTGAAAATCTCTTTGAAGTTCTTACTTATATTGATTCCATTAGCTTTAATCTTTGGTCTGTGTTCTTTACTTAGCTACATATTTAGAGGCTATTGGATATAGAAAAACAAAAGTGAATTTGAGAAGGCTCGCCGTTGTGCGAGCCTTTTTGCTAAAATAATGTTGTTATCCAGTAAATAACCCCGTACACCACACTCGCAACCGTGCCGTAGACAATAACAGGTCCTGCTATGGTGAACATTTTCGCGCCGACGCCGAGGATAAAGCCCTCCGTCTTAAACTCGATGGCGGGGGATACCACCGAATTGGCAAAACCGGTGATGGGCACCAGCGTGCCCGCTCCGGCGCGTTTGGCCACCTTATCGAACACACCCAGCAGGGTGGCTATCGCCGACAGCAGAATCAGCGACCCCGACGCCAGCATACGGGCGGTCTTATCCTCCATACCGCTCATAGCGATCCACTGATACACCGTCTCCCCCGCCGCGCACAGCAGACCGCCCACCGCAAAGGCCCACAGACAATTCTTAAGCTTCGGCGACGGGCGGGACACCCCCTGCACCATACGCTGATACTCCTGTTTATCGGGTTTCATAACACACCACTCCTTGCGGTCAGTATACCCAAAAAGGGACAAAAAAACACCTGCAACGTGCTGTTGCAGGTGTTTTTCTCTTTAAAACTTCACGTACACGGTGCGAATCTGCCACGCGCCCATAGGCAGGCTGACGCTCCGATAGGTGACCGACAGCGGATCGGGGTGGCGCTCCTCCAGATTGGTCAGCGCCACCGAGGCGGGGACGCGGTCAAAGGTCAGCCGCGCGGTCTCGGGGGTGTCGCTGAGGTTGTAGAACCGCATCACGATACCCTCGCCGTCCTCCGCCACCTTGACGGTGCTCAGCAGGGTATTCTCACCCTCAAGGCGGTAGAAGCTGTGGCGTTCCAGTGAGATCTCCTGCCAGGTGCGGTCGTCCCGACAGCGCACACCGGCGGCAAAGGCGTCCAGACGCCGCTGAATGGAGGCGTCGGTCTCCTCCACCACCAACGGCAGCAGACCGAAGCGATACTGCCACCGACCCTGCATCTGTCCGTCCTCGGCTACGTAGCCGTTTACGGCGCTGCCGAAGCAGCGCAGCAGAGTCACCGCCAGCATCCCCTCATCCCCGGGGAAGGCGCCCACCTCATGCAGACCGCCGCCGCTGACAAAGCAAAGACCGCGGCTGCCGCGACGCTTATAGGCAAAGCCGTTCATCGCCTTTTCGCTCTGCTCCTTCTCCTCAAAGGTGAGGGTGGCGGGGTCGATCTCCACCTTCCGCTCCGCCACGTAGAAAGCCTGGGAGGCGCGGTAGGTGGGGGTATCCACACCCGTGGGAATCATCAGCCGCAGGCGGTGATCGCGGGCGGAATTGTCCACCGTCATCTCGATCTCAACCAAGGGTGACGATTTGGTCAAACTCACGTTTGCGGTAATTGTAAGCGCTTCCAACTCCTCGTTTCGACGCAGGTCGGCATTCCGCTCGTGGTACTTTTGCATATCCTTGGGGACGTACATTTCCTTCACAACGGTGAAGGTGCACCTGGCGGCGGCGTCGCAGGAAACCGCCACACTCTTAACCACCGCGGACAGCACCGCGCGGTCCGCCACGGGGCGGGCGTGCATATAGCCGTCACCCAGCTCGCCGTCATCCACAAAGGACAGCTGCTTGTCGTAGGTCTCCCCCGTCCGCTTATCGGTGATGGTGAGGGTGCCGTCCGACGGCTCCACCGTCAGGCGGACAAGGTCGTTTTCGGCGGTGTACAACCCCGTGCGCAGACTGCCGCTGGGGCGGGTGGGCAGCTCCGAGGGCACCACCCGATACTCGGTGGTGCCGCCGGCGGTCAATTTCGCCTCAAACACGATGCGGTGGCGGTCGGCGCTGCCCTGCTCGCCGCAGTGGACGCGCCCCTTGCCACGGTTGATATTCACCACCTGATAGGGTACCTGCGTGCCGTCGGCATCCAGCAGGCGGAAGGCGTTGATGGGCTCGTAGCCGAAGGGCTCCGACCACTTCTGCTTCCAGCGGCGGTCAAAGAACAGATCCACCGTCACCGTTTCGGTGCGGTCGTAGGGCAGGGAATTGAACAGGGTCACCACCATATTCTCGCCCGGGGTGTCGGCGAAACGGGAGATATTCTGCATACCGTACTCTTCAATGCTGTGCCCGATCTGCTCCACCTGATCAAAACGGTACTGCATATCCCGATGGACAAAATCGGGGGAACAACCGCAGATGGAATCGTGGGGGTGATTCTGAATGAGATAGCGGTACGCCAGCTCGTAGAAATTCTTACGGATGGGGGTGCGCCCCGTCAGCCGCGTCACCGCGGTGATGGGACCCGCCCACTTCTCCATCATGGTCTGGCAGGTGTCGTTGCGCCATTTCAGATCGTAGCGGCTGGACAGCACGTTGGTCAGCAGGCGGGGAAAATCCCCTCGACGGCGGTTGGTGGCGTTGAGCTCGCCCCTCACCACCGGCATCACGCCGCGATACGCCGCCAGACGGGGCAGCATCTCATCGGGGGAGGTGATGACCACCTCAATGCCGGGGTACAGCCGTTCCAGACGCTGTTTCACATCGGTGAGGGTGCGGGCGTGGAGTTCCTTGTGATCCTGCCCGTCCACAAACAGCAGCACGGGGATGTCGGTGCGGGTCAATTCCCCCTCAATGAACTTCTTGAGGTTTTCGTCCCGCTCCTCCTCGGTGGGGGGCTCCCGCCACCAGTCGAAGCAGTGCAGCCGCACCCAGAACTCGCCGTAGCCGTACCAGTCGGGGGTCTTAAAGGTGATCACCTGGGACCCGTCGGGCGCCTCCCACACAAAGTGGGCGGGCGCCTTGTCCTCGGTGATGCCGCGCCCCAGCAGGGCGCCCTCGCAGTCAAAGCCACGGAAAATCTGGGGCATCTGGGCAGGGTGGCCGAAAATGTCGCACACGTAGCCGTAGCGCATAGGCTCCACGCCGTAGGATTTGGCGATGGCGGTGCCCATCTGCAGATTGCGGATGTGGCTCTCGCCGCTGGGGAGATACTCGTCCGGCATCACGTACCAGGGTCCCACCTTGATGCGACCCTGCTTCATCAGCCCCAGTAGGCGCTCCTTTTGGTCGGGGGCGGCCTCCAGAAAGTCCTCCAGCACGATGGTCTGTCCGTCAAAGGTGAAGGTGCCCACCTGGGGGTTTGCCTCCAGCTTATCCATAGCGTCCTCGGTGACCTTCACCAGCCGCCAACGGAACCCCTGAAAGGGCTCGTACCATTCCCGATCCCAGTGGGTGGAGGACATCATAAACACGGTTAATTTTTGATCCATAAAACAAACACCTTCTTGCAAAAAAGCGGCAAACCCCAAGGGATTTGCCGCTTAACGATGATTAGATGGTCACGATGATCTCGTGGTTCAGACCATCCTCATAGGCGGGCAGAACGGTGCCCTCGATGGCAACGCCATCCGCCACAATACCCTTGTTCTCGCCCTGCTGTACGGTGATGTTGTACTTAGCCTGACGCCAGATACGCTCCACGGTGTAGGTACCGAAGCCCTCCGGCAGGCAAGGCTCCACGTGCAGGCCATCGTACTCGGCACGGACACCCAGCATCCACTCCTCAATGGCCAGACGGACCCAGGCCACAGAGCCGGTGATCCAGCTGTACTCCATCTGATAGGCGTTGTTGCGGTGCTCAGGACCGAAGAAGCAGTTGGCGAACTGGAAGGGCAGAGCGTCCTTCTTCAGCTCGTAGTTATCCTCCTCGTAGTAGCCGGGGGCCACACGGCGGAACAATTCATAAGCCTCGTCCGGCTTGCCGCTGCGCAGCAGACCCAGCACCAGCCACATATTGGGATGGGTGTAGATGGTGCCGTTTTCGGCAATACCCGGCTCCATAGCGGACAGACGACCCACACGGTCGTCAAACTCCTGATAGGCAGGGCTCAGCAGCAGATAGCCCAGAGGAGTGTAGCTCTCCCGCTTCAGGCTCTCCAGAATCTTCTCGCGGCGCTCGGGGGTGGCGATGCCGGTCATCAGCGCAAAGGACTGGGTCTCCAGGAACAATTTGGCATACTTGTTGGTGGAGGAGCCGATCTTGCCGCCGTTGTCGTCAAAGCAACGGACAAAGCGGTCACCCTCCCAGGCATTGTTGCGGATGGCCTCGGTCATGGCCTCGCTGCGGGCCTGCAGGTTGGCGGTCTTCTCATCCTCGCCGACAAAACGGCACAGCTCCGCAATCTGGGACAGGGCATAGGCATAGGCCATGGACAGCCACACGCTCTCGCCGCGACCCTCCTTACCGGCGCCGGTGAGGGAGTCGTTCCAGTCACCGAACTTGATTAGCAGCAGGTCGTGGATGCCCTTATTGTTCTCCAGGAAGTCCAGAGCGCGGATGACGTGACCCAGCACGGTATCCGTAAGCTCAGGATTGTTGAGGAAGGGAATCTCCTGATACAGGAATTTGGTGTCGCCGGTCTCCTTGATATAAGCGGCCAACGTGTAGGCAGACCACAGGGCGGAGTCGGAATAGGGACGGTCGTCGATGGGGTTCCAGCCGCGCACCGCCATACCGAAATCGTGCTGATAGGACAGGGCCTCCTGCAGGATGGCTTTGGTGCGCTTGGGGTTGACGTTGACCACGCCCAGACCGTGCTGGACGATGTCGCGGTAGCCGTTGTAGCCCCAACGGCACCAGGTAGCGCCGTACATACAGGCCAGCTTGGTCCAGTTGTTCAGCAGACGGTTCAGGTGCTGGTCGCCGGTCTTGATCCGGGTCTTCTTCAGGTCGCCCTCACGGTACAGCTGAGCCAACTGGGTGTAGGCGGGAATGTTGTGCAGATAGGTCTTCTTCAGCTCCACGCAGCGCTGGGCGCTGTCGCCGGCACCCAGAATGAACTGGATATTCTGGACGTTGCCGGAGAGCTTCACATCCCACTGCAGGACGCAGACGGTATCCTCGGCAGAGCCGTCGGAATTCTTACAACCGCCGTTCTTAACGCAGACGGGGTTGGCTACAGAGCCGTACTGACCCATAAACAGGCGACGGGAGCCGTCAAAGCCGCTGATGGGATAATCGCAGGTGAAGAAAGCGGTCAGATTGTTGTGAGGCTTGACATAGGGATGCTTCTCCGCCAGGAACATATTGTTCTCTTTATCAAAGCGGGTGGTGCGATAGATCATATCGCCGTAGCTGTCAAAGCCCCACTTGTACTTAAACTGCAGCTGGAAGTAGGGGAAAATGGACAGGTCACGGGGACGGCCGTTAACGTCCTCTACCTTAAACTGCCACATCTCCACCGCGTCCTTTCCGGGGGGGATGGAGATGATCAGGGTCGCCTTGACGTCCTCGGTCTGGTTGACGATGGTGGTGTACGCCAAGTCGTGGGTGCAGGAGAACTCCTGCACGTCGGCGCAGACCGGCTCCCAGTTGACCGTCCAGAACTTGCCGGTCTCATTATCGCGGATATAGATGATGCGGGAGTACAGGTGCTCCTTACCGAAAATATCGTAGTCGCAGATACGACCCACGCCGGTGAACAGCTGGATGCCCTCCTCGCCCGGGTACTGATAATCGAAACAACCGATACCGGTGTGGTGCACGTTGGCATAGCACACGTCGTTAAACAGCATCACGTCAAAGGGACGGGGAGCGTCCGGCGACGTGACCACAAACTTGTTGCCTTTTTCGTTAAAATGTCCGTAGTTCATTGTTTTTCCACCTTTCTATGTTCGGTTGCTGTCAGCGATAGCAGACAAAGGTCTTGATCTCAAAGGGCTTGAAGGTGACCTCGACCACGCCCTCGTTCAGCGCCACATCGGCGACAGCCTCCTCCAGCATATTGGTCTCCACCACCCGCTTGACGTCCGCGGGGAAGGTCAGCGCGGCGTTGGTGCGGGCGCGCTCCGCCTCGTACAGACGGACCACGTAAGCGTTCTCGATGTCCTCGGCGGGCTTGACCGCCTCCACGATGACGTTGTCCGCATCCACCAGCACGGGGGCGGACAGGGGCGCCTTCAGCGCGCCGGGCGCCACGATAACGGGGACGTTGAGCTCATAGGCAGGACATACCACGCTCTGCACGCAGAAATCACCGCAGTGGGGCAGCAGAGAATAGGTCATTTCGTGAACGCCGAAGTCGCCGGCGGGATCGGGATGGGTGCCGCCGCGGTGCAGAGAGAGGCGCATATCCGAGCCGCGCACCGAGATGCCGTACTTACAATCGTTGAGTAGTGCCACGCCGAAACGGCTCTCGGACACGTCGGTCCACTTCAGGTTGCACACCTCGAAGCGGGCGGTCTCCACGCAGTCGTTCTCGGTGGTGGGACGGTCGATGTGACCGAACTGGATCTCGTGCTTGGCCTTGGTGGTGAGCACGTCCACGTCGAAACTGACCTTTAAGAGCTGGTGCTTATCCTTCCAGTCCACCTTGGCGTGGAAGTCCACCCGGGGGCTGTCGGCGTAGAAAACGGTGTCCACCGCGATGGTGGAGTGGTTGCCGATCTTATAGGTGGAGCGCACGCGCCACTCCACACAGCCGTCGGACACCACCTTGCGATCGATCAGGTTGGTTTGAGGAGCCATCTTGAATTTCTGGTCGTATTCCACGTCCCAGTTATCCCAATATTCGGGGATGTCCTCGCCCATATAGAAGGTGCCCAGGGGGGCGGCACCCTCACGGCGGAGCTGGCGACCGCTCTGCTTGTCGATAAAGGAGGCGATGTAGCCGTTCTCATCGAACACCACGGAGGCATAGGGAGTCTCCAGATTGGTGCCGTCGTAAGTAAAGGCAGAGACGGTGTCGCCGGCATCACCGGTCAGCGCCACGCTCTTGGCCTCAAAAGCGTCCAGCGCCACGCCGGACACCGCGATCTTCTTACGACCGAACAGGTCCTCATAGGGCTGGTTTTTGGCCTCGGCAACGTACAGACCGTTGTCGTCGATGGTGATGACGTCCTCACGGGCAAAGGACAGGGGATTGACCAGAGTCAGGGCGCTGTCGCCCTCGGCCACGGTGGCCGCCAGACGCCGGGTCTCGCCGTCCACGGTGACGATCAATTCGCCCACGATCTTTTCGGAGCGGTCATGGACACACTGGATGCAGGTGCCGGGCAGGATGTCGTGGAACTGGTTCTCCAGCAGCTCTTTCATCCACTTATCGTAGTCGGCGGCGTTATAGTCGGCGCCGGTCATCACCGCCATCAGCTCCATATTCCGCAGAGCGTTCTCGCACAGGCGGTTGTTGCGCTTGGTCTGGTGGCGCTGGGTCAAGGTGCCGCGGTGCAGCTCCAGGTACAATTCGCCGTTGTAAACCGGCATCTTGTCCACGTTCTTCTCCATCTCCTGACCGAACTCACTGATGGTCTGGTACTCCACCTGGGGCATACCGTTCAGCTGCATCACGCGGGTGGCCTCCTCCACCATCACGTCGGTGGGACCGCCGCCGCCGTCACCGTAGCCAAAGGCCACCAGACGGCTCTCATCGGAGGTCTTATCCTGCAGGGCGGACACGTGGTTCATCAGCAGATGGGGAGCGGGCTCACAGTGGGTGATGTTGAAGTGGGTGATCACCTCGCTGCCGTCGATACCCACCCAACGGAAGGTCTCGAAGGGGAACTTATTGTGCTCGTTCCAGGACAGCTTGGTGGTGTAGAAATACTTCATACCGCAGCCCCGCATGATCTGGGGGATGGCGGCGTTGTAACCGAAGGTGTCGGGCAGCCAGAAGGAGTCATTGGTAATGCCGAACTTCTCCTGCAGGTATTTCTGACCCTTCAGGAACTGGCGCACCATATACTCGCCGCCGGTGATGTTGCAGTCGCACTCCACCCAGGCTCCGCCGTTGACCTCAAACCGACCCTCGGCCTGCCGCTTCTTGATGTCCTCGAAGATGGCGGGATAGTGCTCCTCCATCCAGGCGGTGTGCAGGACGGAGGACTGGATGAACTTGTAGTCCGCGTACTGATCCATCAGCACCAGCGCATTGGCAAAGGTGCGGGCGCACTTACGCATGGTCTCGGCGATGGGCCACAGCCAGGCGGTGTCCATGTGGGAGTGACCCACGATGCCCACCTTGCCGTAGGTGTCGCCGCAGGTGTTACCGGTGAACACCTCACCCATAATGGCGTTGCAGCGGCGCACGCCGGCAATGACCGTTTCATAATCCACCATGGTGGGGTGCAGCACCGCATTGGCGAATACCTGCTCCAGCACGTTGATGGCGCGCGCTTTCATAAAGGGATTCTGGTGGATCTGCGCCATAGACAGGAAGATGCGCAGGTCGCGGATGAAATTCTTAATCTCCCAGTTGCAGGTGGCCACGTACACGTTGTGGAAGGTATGGCGATAGTGCTCGTCCGGCAGATTCTCCTCGCGGGCGTAGGGGTGTACCTCCCGCTCGTCGTGCCAGGCATAGCACTCCAGGTCGATATGATAGGTCTTGCCCGCCTCGGCACTCTGTGTCAGCAGAATGCTGTGCTGCAGGCCGTCGTATTCTTTAATAATGGTGCCGTACATACCCATAGGCTTGCCGTCCACAAACAGCAGACCCTCCCGCAATTCGGTATTCTGCAGTACGAACAATTCCTTGCCCGCCAATTCCGCCGGCACGGTATAGTCAAACTTCACCCACAGGTTGCCAAACTCGCCGCCCCAGACGTAGCCGTCCTTGACGGTCTGATACGCCACGTCGGGCGCCTGACGGTGATGCTCTTTGGTTTCGTAACCCTGTACCTCACTGAACACCTGCTCGGCGTGATACACGTAGCCCGCGTATTGCCAGGTCAGATTATTCAGCTTTTTCAGCATACGGTCGTTAAAGCTTTGATAATGCATAGCGATACCTCCTCGTTATCTTGGCTTTTCACGGGTCAAACGACCCGATTTTTTCCATTTTTGATTATACCACCATATATAGTGGACTTGCAAGATGAACCGCCCGCATTTACGGAAACTCTGTAAAAAATTATATAAAATAATAAGATAGTGATACCGATTTTCGGTTGCGCGACGGGGGTGGCTTTGGTACAATGGACACAGAGCATCAGGAGGTGAGCCAAATGACCTACAACCGCATCAAGGAAGGCGTGTTCCGTGCCCGTCCCAACCGCTTTGTGGCGGTGGTGGAGGTGGACGGAGAGGAGGTCGTCTGCCACGTCAAAAACACCGGACGGTGCAAGGAATTGCTGGTGCCGGGCTGTACGGTGGTGCTGGCCCAGGGGGACAACCCCGCCCGCAAGACCCCCTACGACGTTATTGCGGTGTATAAGGGAGAGCGGCTGATCAATATGGACAGCCAGGCGCCCAACGCCGTGGCGGCGGAGTATCTGCGGCAGCGATTCCCCCACGCCACCATCCGCCGCGAGGTGCGATACAGGGATTCGCGGCTGGATTTTGCGGTCACCGACGGGGAAGAACAGTGGCTCATCGAGGTCAAGGGCTGTACTCTGGAGCGGGACAACGTGGGCTACTTCCCCGACGCCCCCACCCAGCGGGGTGTCAAGCACCTCAACCACCTGATTCGGGCGACGCAGGAGGGGTATAAGACGGCGGTGCTGTTTGTCATCCAGATGGAGGGGATCGCCGCCATCCGACCCAACGACGATACCCACCCCGCCTTTGGGGATGCCCTGCGCCGAGCGGATGCCGCCGGCGTGGAGATCTGGGCGGTGGACTGTACCGTCACCCCCGACACCCTTACTCACCGAACAGCCGTAAAAGTGGAACTGTAAGCGCTTACAAACAGCAGGAAGTTTCCTTCCTGCTGTTATTTTTTATCTTCTACTGGACAATTCTAAGAGAATATAGTAAAATGACTGTGATTACGACTTTTTATAAGAAAGGGGGCCTGTTCAGATGGAAAAATGGGATCTGTTGGATGCCGACGGCAACCCCACCGGCAAAACCATCGTCCGCGGTGAACCGCTCCACGCGGGTATGTATCACCTGGTAGAACACATCTGGATCGTGGACTCTAAGGGGCGCCTGCTGATCCAGCAGCGCAACCCCAATCTGCGACTGATGCCCGGCGTATGGGCTGCCAACAGCGGCAGCGCCCAGGCCGGCGAGGACAGCGAGAGTGCTGCCCGCCGCGAATTGTTTGAGGAATTGAGCATCCGCACCGCACCGGGCGAGCTGGTGTACGGCGGACGGATGCGCCGTCGCAACTCCTTCACCGATCTGTGGATTCTGTATCGGGACATCGACGTGTCCTCTCTGCGACTGCAGAAGGAGGAGGTGGCGCAAGCCAAATGGGTCACCACCGAACAGCTCATCGAGATGCTGGGCGACCGCTCCTTCCACCACTACGGCACCGCCTATTTCCAGTTCGTTTTCCGCGCTATTGAGCGGGGACGCCGTACCCTGTACGTCACCGATCTGGACGGCACGCTGCTGCAGAATGACCGCACCCTGTCCGACCACACGGTGGAGACGGTCAACCGTCTCATCAGCCGCGGTATGATGGTGTCTGCCGCCACCGCCCGCGGCACCATCGGCGTCCAGCTGGTGCAGCTGGATCGCATCCGCTTCCGCCATCCCGTCATTATGCTGGGTGGCGTGCTGACCTACGACATGGCGCGCCGCCGCATCCTCCACAGCTGCGACCTGTCCAGCGGCACGGTGTCCGCCGTGCTGCAGGCATTCCGCCGGGTGGGACGCTGTCCCCAGCTGTATCGCCGTCGGGGCAACGAGGTGCATATCTTCTACACCGAGCTGACCCCCAAGGAGGAGCAGTTCATCCACCGCACCGACCCCAACGGGCGCACCTTTGACCACTACTACCACCGCGTGCCCTATCTCAAGAACACCCCCGCCATCTTCTTCAGCTGTCAGGGTCCCCGCGCCCGTCAGGAGGAGCTGGCGGCGGCGCTGGAGGGCATCGGCGGCATCCGCGTGGTGATGTACGCCGATACCTACACCGAGGACAACTGGTTCCTGGAGATCTGCCGCGACGACGCGGACAAGGGCACCGCCGCCCGCCGTCTGTGTCAGCGGGTGGGTGCCGACCGCATCGTCGCCTTCGGCGACAACCGCAACGACATCCCCCTCTTCCGCGAGGCGGATCTGGCGCTGTGCGTAGAAAACGGCTCCGACGACGCCAAGGCGGTGGCGGACCGCATCATCGGCTCCAACACCGAGGACGGCGTAGCGGAGTATCTCCACGCCATTTATAACAGAAAGCTGTGATGCTATGAGCAACCTACTGATCCGATTATTTGTCAAGGACAGTGATAACCACCAGGATCCGCAGGTGCGGCTGTCCTACGGTCGTTTGGCAAGCGGCACCGGCATCCTGTGCAACGTGCTGCTGTGCGGGCTTAAGCTGCTGGCGGGCATCCTGTCCGGCAGTCTGGCTATGATCGCCGACGCCTTTAACAACCTGTCCGACGCCGGCTCCGCCGTGGTCACCCTCTTCGGCTTTAAGCTGGCGTCCGCACCCCCCGATAAGGATCATCCCTTCGGTCACGGGCGGATGGAATACCTGTCCGCCATGGGCGTGGCGGTGCTGATCATCATCGCCGGCGTGGAGCTGGCCACCGAGGCGGTGGGTAAGATCATCTCGCCCCCTGCCGCAGAACGGCTGCAGCTGACCACCCTCATCGTGTCCTCTGCCATTCTGGTGGTGTCCATCGGTGTTAAGCTGTGGATGGCGCTGTTCCACGGCCGCATCGGACGGCTGATCCGTTCCGACGCGCTGGCCGCCGCCGGCACCGACAGCCGCAACGACGTCATCTGCACCTCGGTGGTGCTGGTGTCCTCGCTGGTGAGCCATTTCACCGGCGTCCAGCTGGACGGCTACGTGGGCATCGCGGTGGCTCTGTTCGTTATCTGGTCCGGCTTTACGGTCATCCGTGAGACGGTGTCCCCCCTGCTGGGGCAGGCCCCTGACCCCGAGCTGGTGGAGAATATCCAGCGCACCGTTATGTCCTACGACGGCGTGGTGGGCATCCACGACCTGATCGTCCACGACTACGGCCCCGGACGGGTGATCGTCTCCCTCCACGCAGAGGTGCCGGAGGATCAGCCCATCAGCAAGAGCCACGACGTCATCGACAACATTGAGATGGAATTGGAGGCAAAGTACCACATCCTCTCCTGCATCCATATGGACCCTGTGGACACCGACAACCCCGAGACCCTGCGGCTCAAGGAGCTGGCCATCCGTCTGATGAACGGGGTGGACGAGTCGCTGACCCTCCACGATTTCCGCGTGGTGGCCGGCGACACCCACACCAACCTGCTGTTTGATCTGGTGGTGCCCCACACCTGTAAAAATCCCGAGGAAATGGCCGCTCGGATGCGGGACGCCGTCCACGGGGCGGACGACCGCCTCTTTGCGGTAATCAAGGTGGAGTACAGTTATACATAACTACCAAAAAAGCCGATGTGATTTCTCACATCGGCTTTTCATTTTCCCCTTTTCTTTTAGAATAAAGTGTGCTAATATAGTATTAATTATAAAATGCCGTATTCTGTAATTTTGGAGGTATCGTTATGCCGAAAAAAACCTATACCGTGCCGCTGTCCGCTGTGATCAAAGAGGCCACTCTGGGCGTGGTACATATGCCCTCCCCCGCCGAGGAGCGGATGGTCTGCTCCCCCGACGTCAACCGTCCCGGTCTGGCGCTGAGCGGCTATCTGGACTATTTTGATAGCGACCGCATCCAGATCATCGGCCGAAACGAGCACGGATTCCTGTCCAATCTGCCCCAGGATCTGCGGGCGTCCCACGTGGAGGAGCTGGCAAGCACCAATCCCCCCGCCATCATCGTCACCCGTGACCTGCCCATCCTGCCGGAGCTCAAGGACGCCTGCCAAAAGCATAACGTCCCCCTGCTCACCAGCAAGGACTCCACCTCCGAACTGATGGCGGCGCTCATCTCCTATCTGAACGTACAGCTGGCTCCCCGCATCACCCGCCACGGTGTGCTGGTGGAGGTGTACGGCGAGGGTGTATTGCTGCTGGGCGACAGCGGCATCGGTAAGAGCGAGACCGCCATCGAGCTGATCAAGCGCGGTCACCGTCTCATCGCCGACGACGCGGTGGAGATCCGCCGCGTGTCCAACAAGACGCTGGTGGGCTCCTCCCCCGACAACATCCGCCACTTTGTGGAACTGCGCGGTATCGGCATCGTCAACGTGCGCCGTATGTACGGTATCGGCTCGGTCAAAAACACCGAGAAGATCAATATGGCCATTCAGATGGAGCCCTGGGAGCAGGGCAAGAACTACGACCGTATGGGTCTGGAGGGTGAGACCATCAACATACTGGGCATTGAGGTGCCCAGCATCACCATCCCCGTGTCCCCCGGCCGTAACCTGGCCATCATCATCGAGGGTGCCGCCATGGTCAACCGTCAGAAGAAGATGGGCTATAATGCCGCCCAGGAGCTGATGCACAAGCTGGGTATGATGGAGGAGACCGGTCTGCCCGAAGACGCCAGCAGCGAATGGGAAAAGTTTTGATAGGAGTTAACGTATGAACTACCAAAAACTCATCGATATAGCCACCGAACTGGGGTGTGAAGTGACCGAGCAGGCATCTATGGCAGAGCTCACCACCTTCCGCATCGGCGGCCCCGCCGACCTACTGGTGGACATCCCCAACGGCAGTGCCGCCGCGGCGATCGTCGCCGTGTGCAGCCACCAACAGATCCCCTATCTGTTCATCGGCAACGGCTCCAACCTGCTGGTGGGTGACAAGGGCATCCGCGGTGCGGTACTCCGCCTGACCGAAGGTGAGCCTGTGCTCCAGCCGGAGCTGGGCGACGGTGTGATCTACGCCCCCGCCGGTATGCAACTGAAAAATCTGTGCCGCTTTGCCCGCGACCACAGCCTGACCGGACTGGAGTTTGCCTTCGGCATCCCCGGCACGGTGGGCGGTGCGCTGTATATGAATGCGGGCGCCTACGGCGGCGAGATGTCCCAGGTGGTGACCATGGCTCACTGCATCAACCCCGAGGGTGAGACCGGCATTCTGCCGGCGGCAGAGCTGGAGCTGGGCTCCCGCCACTCCGCCCTGATGGACAAGGGGTATATCGTCACCGGCGTGACCCTGCAGCTGCAGGCGGGCGACCGCGATACCATCGCCGCCACCATGCAGGACCTGATGGGTCGCCGTCGGGACAAACAGCCGCTGGAATACCCCAGCGCCGGCAGCTTCTTTAAGCGTCCCGTCGGCTACTACGCCGGCGCGCTGGTGGAGCAGACGGGGCTCAAGGGCTTCCGCGTGGGCGACGCCCAGGTCAGCGAGAAACACGCCGGCTTTGTGGTCAACCGCGGCAACGCCACCGCCGCCGAAATGCTGGAATTGTGCAGACAGGTGCAGGAGAAAGTATACGAGGCTCACGGCGTCCGGCTGGAGCCCGAAGTCCGATTCGTAGGAGAATTCTAAGTTATGGAGCTAATGATCATCACCGGTATGTCCGGCGCAGGCAAATCCCAGGCCACCAACGCGCTGGAGGATATCGGGTACTATTGTGTGGATAATATGCCCCCCACGCTGATGCTGCCCTTTTTGCAGCTGTGCCGTCAGAGCAGTCAGACCCTGGACAAGGTGGCGCTGGTCACCGACGTGCGCTCCGGTCTGCTGTTTGACGAATTGCAGCAGGTGCTGCCCCAGCTGGAGGCCAATGCCGACGTCTGCCGCATCCTGTTCCTGGACTGCAGCAACGAGGCACTGCGCCGCCGATTCAAGGAGACCCGCCGCCAGCATCCTCTGGCGGAGGAGGGGCGCCCCATCGAGCAGGCGCTGCTGCTGGAGCGGCAGATGCTGTCCCCCCTGTTTGAGATGGCGGACTACCGCATCGACACCACCCACCTAAACACCGCCCAGTTGAAGAGCCGCATCGCCGACCTGTTTATGACCCGCCCCGACACCGCTATGACGGTGCAGGTGATGTCCTTTGGCTTTAAATACGGCTATCCCGCCGAGGCGGATCTGGTGCTGGATATGCGATGCCTGCCCAACCCCTATTATGTTGAGGAACTGCGCCACAAGACCGGCAACGACCCCGAGGTGCAGGACTACGTGATGAGCAACCCCGACGCGGTGGAATACTATAACCGCATCAAGGCGCTGCTGGAGCACACCCTGCCCCTGTACCAAAAGGAGGGACGCAGTCAGCTGGTCATCGCCATCGGCTGCACCGGCGGCAAGCACCGCTCGGTGACCATGGCCAACCTACTGGCCGCCCAACTGGAGCAGGTCACCGACCTGCGGGTGCTGACCTATCACCGCGATCTGGGACGGGAGTAGGGTAGAGCGACAAATTCGAACCCGCCTTAAAGCGGCGGATTTTGGCGCTTTTCACCCTATTTGTTCTCGAAAGGCATACAGCCTTTCATCGCCCAAATAGAATAAAAATCGCTCAAAATCTGCTCGCTTTCAGGT
>JAZQKF010000085.1:0-35787 GCA_045542015.1 Acutalibacteraceae bacterium | reverse complement strand
TGGGCATATAATATCTGATCTTGCGTTATTGCAACCGTGGAAGATGCCGTGATCTGTGTTCCCCCGGTAGCTGCGGTGAACCATCCTGCGAAGGTATTGTGAGATTTCGTGGCTGATGGAAGTGTCCCGTATGCCTGGCCGACGGTAACGGTCTTGGTCGGATCGCCAACCAACGTTCCGCCGTTGGTAGTCGCATCGAAGGTGACGGTATATGTCGATGTGGCAACGATCGCCTCAATCCTTATGTGTCCGTCAACTGTGACCGTATAGGGGTTCTGATATTCATCCGCGTATTCGCTATCCTCGGTATAGGTTATGCGCCAGTAGGCGAATGAATAATCCAAGTCGGTCTTGGTGTATTCCAATACAAACTGAGTTCCCGAAGCATAGGTGTAATCCACATAACTGGCAGAACCGAAGTTGATGACCGTACCGTTCAAAGAAATGTTACCTGTCTCAACCTGACTCATGATTCTTACATCATACATCACCTGAGAGAAACTAGCAGTGATAGTTCTGTTTGAAGTGATGGTTCCCGATGTATTAGACCATGAACTGAATCTGTAACCTGTGTTCGGGGTTGCCGTTATGGTGGTTCCATTGATCGTGACCTTGTTGTTGTTGACAGAGATTGTGGCCCCTGACGGCACATTGTAAATGACCGATGGTGATACCGAACCGCCTGTATCTGCCGAGAAGTAAACCGTATAGGCTGCTGAGAAGGATGCCGTTATCGTTCTTGCTCCTGTAATGGTCCCGGATGTATTAGACCAAGAATTGAATGCGTATCCAGAACTTGCCGTGGCCGTTATAGTCGTACCGTTGATTGTGACCTTGTTGCTGTTGACCGATATTGAAGAACCATAAGGTGCATCAATATATGTCGGCGATACCGAACCGCCTGTACCTGCTGAGAAGGACACTCTGTAAATCTGAGTATCCCTGTCAAAATATGCGTAGACGGTCTTGTTGCCTGTTATCGTGGAACCAGAGGCAACGGACCACGAACTGAATGAATAATCATACTGTGCGGTATCGGTATTGGGTGTCGCACTGACCGTTGTATTATTGATCGTACATGATGTTCCCGATACTGTAAATGTAGAACCATAAGGGACATTGTAAACATACTGCTGACTGACTGAACCGTATGATGAGGGCGATGCACTGAATGTGACTGTATATGTGCTGACATTCATATTGGCCCCTATCTCGTAGTTATATTCTGTTGCAACAAAAGAACCCGATGTGGTGGTGAATGTCTGCTCATCGCCAGGTGACATCACATAGAAGTTCGAGAATGTATAACCAGTCTTGGCCGTGACGGACCATGTAACTGTTGAAAGTCCAGCGACCGTTATTGTCGTACTGGTTCCAGTCGTCCCATTGTAGTTGGTCCCGTTGACCCTGATAGTTGCCCCCGTGTTGTAATCAATCTCTATGGTCTGATTGCCTACGACGTGTAATCTGACATAGGTGTTCATCTCGTCAGTCTCTGAAAATAATAACAGGTAATAGATTCCAGATGAAACCGAATTACCTACTGTCAGCAAAATCCTCGTAGAATTGACCGATACCGTGAATCCAGGCTCGGGAAGTGTACCACTGCCACTGGTTCTGCTTACGTAAACATCCAAATCAGCGAAATAACTGACAGGATAGTTCTCATCGGAATAGAAGGGGAATGTCCATGTATGGCTGCCTCCTGTCGCTATGTCCACAGAAGCGTCCGAATCATCGGAATCCATAATAACGGACATTCCGGCAAAGGCCAATGCCATGATGGACATGGCAAGCACGATCTTCATTTGTCTTGAAGTTGCGCCCATGTAATCACTCCTTCAACTGGACCCCGTAGTTGGGATTGAGATAAGTCGCACGAGTGGTCATAGTGCGATAATCCATATCTGTATCCAGAATAAGCCTTGGAACGGCTGCTCTCTGATAGTCGCAACAAACGTAGAGTTTGTCTGCGTTGTATTGGTCTCCGCTACCCTCGAAATCCACGTTATAGTATGCAGTGACCATTTTTGTTTTGAGATCAACGTTGAATGATTGGTAGGGCTTGTAGATCGTGCTTACTCCGACGACTTCCTTTAATTCATCCAGGTCAAGATTGGGGTTCGCAATACGTGCCCATAGTTGGTTTCCAACACTATTGAACTGATAACTTGGGATAATCAGTATCGTTTCCAGATGGATGTCCCCAGAACTGTCGGGCTGATCATCCCAATCCGCACCATCCAAGGTAATCAGCAGATTGGTAATCGAGGAATCAATCTCCATGTGATTGATGATGTCCAAAAGGGTGTAGATTGGAGTGGTGTGCCATGATCTTACGTCTCCGTGTACCTCGTCGAAGCAATATTGCACCCTGTATGTTCCATCCAACCCCGTCAAATCAGATAGCGAAGTTATGTCCACTGTTGTCGGTTCCCCGACCGTCGGGGCATAATCAATCTTGTAGTTGTTGACAACTGGCTTACCGTCACTGATATTCGGTGTAAAACCAACATAGTCTTCTGCGAAGAAGTATTTGTCCAGAAATTCGGAATAAGAATCATCTGAATAGTACCCTGTATAGTTGCTCGATGGATCGTAATCGATGTATTGAGGATTGGTATCATACTCATAGAGTCCAGATACGTCTGCGAGTTCGTTGAACCTCGTAACCTCATGTTCGACTGAATCAATCCCGGCCAGATAGCCTCCTACAATCGCTCCGGCGAGTGCAAGCGCGATGATCGTCACTCCGAGCATTCCGTTCCTAAATTCAAACATAAGTCTCTCACATCCAAAAATGGAGTTTTGCCCGGAAAGGCCCTGTTGTTAGGAATGGGCCTTACGGCCCGTGGACCTTTCCGGGACTTGCTTTCAAAATCAGTTCCTGTTGCTGATGAACATCTTGACGCATCCGACGAGCAGACCGACTCCCAGGAAGATGGGAATGGCCTTCATGACGGCTGCGACAGTGGGATCGAGTCCAGAGGTGTCGAGGATGTCCGCGAAGATGGGCCATGCGACAGCTCCGAAGATGATTCCACCAACGGTGACCGCCAGGATGTTCGATGTGAAAGACTCAGCAGTGAATTTTGCCATATTTGTTCCTCCAATTTTGTTTTAAGGTCCTCAATCCCGCCCATTGTCGCCATTAGAGTAACTCTTGACGACACCAATCACAAGGCCGATGACAACAACAATGAGAACAATGAAGATGATCGATTCGATCTGCCCAACCATGTTGGCGATGTCCTGACCATAATCTGTTGCATTGAACTTGGCCACCATAGCCTTGATCTGGTCCATAGCGATAGGAATGAGCGCACTGCATACCAAGACCACTGAGATTAGGATCGTCATGATCGTGGTAACGGACCTATCTGTTATGTCGCTCATGATTCAATTTACCTTGTCACGCCGACATTTATAGTTATTCGTCGCTTTTGAGCAAAATCAAGGAAAATGGGGTTTTCGCGTAAAATCACGAAAACCCGTGTTTTTGAGGTTTCTTCAAAAATGCTTCCAAGCCGTCGCAACGGCCTTTTCAAGCGATTGATTCTCCATGTTGGTGTACGGGGTCCCGTTGGGTTCATTGCAATTGAGATAGACCTATCTCTGTTGCTCGTCCATCATGTTCAATACCTCCTCGCGCTGGCCCTCCAACAACATGAGCTGCACTTTGAGATCACATAGGAAATACTCCAAATGCACCCTGGGGTCCGTGTAGTCCGGGGCCTCGTTCGGGCCTTTTCCCGTCATCTCGCGCCAACGATTGAGGTTCTTGGCCCTCGCACGGGCCACGTTCTTATCGTAACCGTCCTCCATCTTGGCAAAAATCTTCTGTTTCTGCCTCTCACGCCATGAACGGTTCTTGCGTTCCTCCATCGTGATTTCTGTCTCGCCCTGTCTCTCACGGACCTTTAACAAACGCCATTTCCCCATTTACCTCGACCCCAAGAAAAGAATCAGGAGCAAAGCTGCGCACGCTCCGGCAATCGGCAATATCAACTTCTTCCAGTTGATCTGCTTCTTATCGGACCATCTGATAGACATGGCGTTGTCGTACTTGTTGGTCATCATGTGTAGGAATGCGTCACGTGCGGTGAACTGGGCCTCGTGGTCATCCTCGATGACAGGTCTGCCCTCCTGATACCACTGTGATGTCTTGATGGTATCCAGACAGTACGTGTGCTTCTCGTTGGTCACTGCAACGGCTGCCGGGGGCAAATCCTCGCGCTTTACCAGCGTGGTATCCAGCATAAAGTATCCCGTTTTAGGGTCCCTGGACAGTGTTTTGAGTATCACGTGGCCCTCGCGTATGAGCCTTGCGCGTCTCCATCTCTCGCTGAAAGAATCTGGATCGGCCACCAACGAATCCTTGGCCTCCTTCTTCTTCCTGCGGATGGCGGATTTGAACGAATCCTTGACATCGTTCTTCAACGTCTTGGCAACGGTCTCCTCTTCGGACACTGGCTGGACATCGTTTGGACAACCCTCATCGGGTTCTTCCTCAGATTCTTCCTCCTCGGATGCTTCTTCCGTCTCTTCGTCCTCGGATTCCTCCTCTTCTGGTTCCTCGACATCCGGCATGACCGTTTCTGTCTCCAATTCCAGCCCCGTTGCCTCGGACGGAACGGCTGGCTGGCCGATCAATTCGGCTGCACAATTGAGACAGTATGTGGTCCCCTCGACCTTGACGGGCGTTTTTACCTCCTTTCCGCATCCGGGGCATATATCGGCCCCCTCAATCCTCTCGATCTCCTCGCTCATGATGTGAATCCTCCTGTGATGAAGACATAAAGGATGACCAATGCCGTTATCCCCATCGGTGCGGTAAAGAACTTCCATAGCGACTTTCCAACGTTCGTGAAGTAAATCTTCTTCTCCCTGAACCATGAGAAATCCGTCATGCGCTTGTAACGGTCTATGTCATCCAGGAAATTATCCATACTGTACTGGATGTCTTTGAGATCATACGGGAATATGCTGTTCTCCTCGTATGCTATCACTGCCTCGGACGGCCTTTCCTTTCCGAATTCCGTTATCTTCATGCGGACCATCCCGTGCGTAGGGATGAAATAAAGCTGCCCACGTGTAGCGAAGAACGCCTTATTGAAGTCCTCCTTACGCTGGACCTCGCAGAACTCGACCCTGTTGGCCCCACTGATGATTACCTCCATTATTTCTCATCCTCCTTCAATCTCTTCTCCCTTCTAGCCTTTATGCGCTTCAATTCCTCGTCCGATGCCATAAAGAACACGATCGACAACGCGATAAGCACAACGATATGGATTCCAAGGCCCATCGGGGTAGTCTCGTACTCGAATATGAGGGTCAGAACGAATACCGCCATGCAAGCGGTCATCATTATCAATGCAACTGTGAACATCTCCTCTATCTGCTGATTCATAATCTCAATCCTTCTTCTTACTGAACAAATACTTTCCGAACGCCATAACAGGGTCATCGGACGGTGTTTCCCGGACCCTGCAACAATGCTCATCCTGCATACGCTTCCTCGATACAAGCCAGACGTGGAATACGGTGTAGCACGTGACCCATACTGCGATATTGCACCATGCAACAGTCTCTAAGGTAAGATCGGCGAAACCCTTGTTGATGATAGAATCGAAGATCATCGACTCCAATAGGATGACCACCAGACCTAAAAGCACTGATGCACCCAGGAGAAGACGCATCTTTACACGTACAAACCTCTCGTCCTGTCCTTCCTATATTTTGATACGGCATCCATATCTGGCGTTCGTACTCATGGTGTAATGGGCCAGGATTGCGGAAAGCACCAGTAATGCGAATGCGAAGACGAAGATCGAAGCGTGGAACGCCTCCATCGTGGGGGTCTCCCGTTGCCCTATGATAGCTGCCGGAACAACCATGTAGGAAATCATGGTCGCCAAGATGTAGTATATGAACAAACGGCCTACCGCACTCTTCCTTTCACTATCTGGGTCGGCTCTCCTTGCCTCTTCCTTCTTCTTTTTGAAAGGGGCATCGGCCTCTTCCAACCACTTCATCAATTCGGGGTTGCCCCTGATGACAAACCTTGCCCCCCATTTAACCCCGACGTACATTACGGTGACGAGCAGAATAACGAATACCGTGGACAGTACGGTATCGCCTTTGAATGCGTTTACTCCGCAATCCACTATCGCAAACCACAGGATCGACACGAAAAGCAGGATTGCAAACGTCATCAACAATCTCGTGCCCGGCGGTTCCTCGAACCAATCTTTCTTAGTTTCTTCAACAAATCTCATGCTGGCTCCCCTCTCTTCTTACGTTTCTCAACAACATTCAACATCAACTTCTCCTGAGCATCCTTCTTTATCGGCTGGTAGACCTCATCGATCTTCTTGGGCAATTCCTTGAAAACGCCCGTGGATTGGAGAACGTAGTACGGTTCCCCACCGTTCTTCTTGGCGAAACGGGAACGTTTGGCCTTGGAAATCTCGAACATCCCACGTCCGAATCCGGGCAAGAACGAATCATCGTCGGACGAACAGTATATCACGTAATCCGCATGGGTTATGCGCACGTCCTTGTTGATCTGATAGAGCCTGGGGCATACCAGAAACGTTGTCCAACCACGGCTGCGCATGGTGTTGAACAGGTTGACAACATCCAGCGAATCGTTGGACTGGGCACGTTTTGAATTCAGAACCAACGATGCCTCGTCTATCAACGAGATCGGCGAAGCGTTGGGATCGGTCAATTTTCCCCACAGGTCATCGACCGAATAGATATAGTCCTTGGACAGATTGAACGGAACGCCCAATTTCTTAGCGAGTTCGAAGCACATCTCGATGATGAGGGTACTCTTACCAGACCCGGTATCGCCGTTAGCGATTATCACGTTCTGCTGATGGTTCCTGATACGCTTGACCAGGATGTTGACGAATATATCGAACGTATCCGAATATACGCCCACCCACATCCTGTCACGGTAATATACGGCTGGTTTACCGTCATACTTCAACAGGTGCTGGATGCGTCCGCCCCACCTGATGTTGCGGACCTTCTTACCTGGATACTGCTTGGCCTTTGGCATGGATCAGCCTCATTCCTGCGAGAAACCCACGGAGGATGACTGCGACTCATAGAAGCTGTCCGGCACTCCCGAACCAGCCTGTAACGACTGGACCATCTCCTCACGTCCCTTTCCGTTCGCGGAGACCGAGAAGCGCATGATCTGATTCATCATCCCTTCAACGTATTTCGAATGGAACCTGTAAATCTCGGCGTATGCAACTTCGGCTGCCTCGATCAAACCCTTGTTGGAACGACAGAACAGTTCAAGCTGCGGTCCGCCAGTTTTCGAAAGGATGTCAACGGTCTGGTTGAACGGCGTGTCCCCGGAAGCAGGGCCAGTCATAACGAGATCGTCATCCGATTCGTAGTCCTCTTCGAGAAGATCGGAACCCGTCCTCTTCTTCATAGGCCCTTACCCCCGTTGCCGAAACCCCACGCATTCCAGCCGGATACCAGCATGGGGAATGCGGTGATGGCGACCAGTATGGTCATGGTCAACTCGTCCATAGTCGTGTCCACCACATCGGCTGCGATGGAGCAAATCGAGACGAAGAACGTCAGCCAATGCAAGGCGTTCCTATCCGAAAAGACAGTGGCTAGGACGAACAGGGCCACCGTCATAATGAAAAGCATGATAGTTACTTCATCCATGCTTAGTATTACCTTGTCACGCCGATATATATGGGTTTTGACTTCCCCCTACTAAGTAGTAATTATATTCCCAAGAAGGTCGGGCTGCGACGAGCCAGACAGTCGGGACATGTTTCTCTCGATCTCGGAAAAATTCGGAAATTCATTGTTTCAATCTTGGTTTTTTACCTGAAAATACCCGAATTTTACCCAAAAATACCCGAATTCTACCCTTGGTCGGAAATGAAATGAAAACTGCAATCTGGAAAAGGTCCAAAATACCCCTCAGAACGGGGTCTCGAAGGGTGTCCGGGGACCTCGGAGGACGGGGTTTAGGAAAGGATCAAGAATCGAATCAAGAATTAGGATCGGAAAAGGCGTTTAGGCCGTGGCCCGTAGGTGATAGACCACGGCCTTATGGCAAGATCATATCCTCATGATAGAAGCTGCGACATCTTCCAGTTTGGAGAAGTTCGTATGGATCGCATCCCATACATCATCGGGGATGTTCTGAGGCATCTTCACCGTTATCGTCACGGTGTAGTTGCTGCCGTCATCGGACTCATACTTGATCTCGGTGCCTATCTTGTGCGTAGCGTTCGCTACAACAGTTTCGTTTGTCATGTTTTCAGAGTCTCCTAGGGTTGCCCCCAGTGATTCTCATTATGGTGTACTGATATTTAATGGGATAAGGAAAAGTGGACTGCCCCGGCGTTAGAGACTCTGAATCAAAAACAATAGGACAGTCCAGACAACTCATGGGGAACGTTGATAATAAAGGTTCGGACGGGGCATACCCCCGTGCATCCCCGTCCTTGGCATAAGTTTGGCGATACCATCAGTGCGGAATCAGTATAAACCCAAGTGTATGGGGCGCGACCCGTCACGCGCCCCATCGAATGAACCAGGTGATCTCCATGAACACAACGGGTGACATCCCAATCGTGAGAGTAGTATAAACCCAAGTGTGGGGGGCATGTGGGAACAGTGAAAAACACATGCCCCCCGGAGAGTTATACCATGATAAGCAATCATACGATGCACGGACCAGTATAAACCCAAGTGGAGGGCACGGCCTACCAGAATGACCGTGCCCCGGATGTTACTAACGGAGATGGGAATGCCTACTTCCACGTGTTCTGGTGATAATACATCCATTGCGGAGTATAAACCCAAGTGCCCGTTTATTTTAAAATAAAAGGTGGGGGATCGATCCCCCGTTTGAGGTTAGTAGTAGGTGTGGCGCGTCTGACCGTCGCTTTTGAGGGCCAGCGCACGTCCTTTGACGGGCAACCATTCGAACAACGGATTGTGATCGTTGCGCCTGACGGTCCCCACGGATGTTTTCTTGGCCTTGGACGTGAATATCTCTATCGATACCACGTCGGGGTTCTCTTGGATGTGCTGGATGGCTTTCTGCCTCGCTTCGATGAGGGTATCCGTCCTGGTCCCCCCGTTGATCTCCGACCAGAATGACCACCTATCGCACATCAATAGTCCCTCGCAGCCTTGCGGTTACGTGCCTCGCACGCTCTCTTGGCGAAGAATCCCTTTCCCTCGCAGTTCTCCAACTGTCTGATCTTGGGTTCGGACGGTGCTGGTAAAGCTGCCTGCTGAGGGGATGGTAGGGCCTTGGGGTAATCGACCTCGTAGACGGTGCTGGACCTTGCCAACTGCTTCTGCTCGCGTCTGGCCAGCCTTTCCGCCTTGCGCTCCTTGCGTGCCTCGTTCAGTCTCCTCGCGGTGTCCCTGCTGGCGATACCTACGACGGCTGCCGTGGCCACGGCCCTCTTCTTCAACTCGCTCTCCTTCCTGACCTTCGGCTCCTTCGGGGCCTCGATCCTGACGGTCTCTTTGACAACGACGGTCTCCCTGGGTGCGCTGACCTGCCTGGGTGCTTTCGTGCGCCTCTCGATGACCTTTCCGTTATAGGGCACGTCCTTCTTCGGTGCCGGGAGGGATTTGGGATAATCGACCTCGTACACGGTGTTCATCTTAGGCTTGCTCTTGGTCTTGGTGACGGCCTTGGACTTCGCCTTGGCCGTGGTCTTCTTGGTTGTCTTCTTAGCGGTCTTCTTGGCCGTTTCCTTGGGTTCTGCTATCGCCATAACCTTTGGTTCGGCCATCCTTTGCGTCTGCCTTGCTTTCTGACGGGGTTTTGAGGTCTTAGCCTTGGCGGAGACCGTCTTGGGTTTCCTTGCGGTCTTCTGAGTACCTTTCTGTGCTTTCAACCTCTCGTACTCGTCACGGGGCACGCAGATACAATCGCATTTGGTAGCTGCCATGCTCAAATCCTCCTTAAAATCAATGAACCGTCCTCGTTGACGATCTTCATTTCTTCCTTGCGCTTGTTGACCGTCTTCCAGTAGACGATGTTGCCTACCCTCTTCATGTAACCGATGCGTTTCTTCCCATCCCTTATCCAGATTTTCGAAACGGTACGGTCCTTCTTGAAAACGGCCAGCGCGACACGTCTGATTCCGGGCACGGTATCCCTTGAAAACTCCTTGCCACAAATGGGGCATGTAAGGTGGTATGTCATGGGATCATCTCGTAGGTGGAATCGTGCCGTTCGGCCTGATTCCTGTAAGGTCTCCGTTGGCCTTTCTCCAAGTGTATTCCATGCGCCAACCGTTGTCGTAAGGGCCTTGGAACATTCCGATTACCCTTCCATTGATTGATACCATCAGATCGACATGTTTTCCTGATTTCGACGCGGATTCAGCCATCAACCTCAACCTGAGATTGTCGATGCTGGCAGCTCTTAGGGTATACTCCTTCTTGGAGTGCATATCCTTTATCGTGTAGGTATTCATGTTCAAATCCTCCTCCCGGTGCTTCCGTCCTTATTCAGAACGTTGATGGTTTCGCGGTTCCTGTACCAAATGAACCTCTGATTGGCCCAATCGTACCTCATCTGTCCGAGAAGTCCGTTCTCGTCCTCGATCCATGCCAGAAAATTGCGATTGCGATGGCCCTTGGTCATCATGTCCTTTCTGACGTTATCGATGTTCTTGGCGCGGACGGACCACTGGTATCCATGATGCTTGATTGTGTAGGTCTTCATGGGATCACTTCCTCTTAGGGACCTTCTTTCCCTTCTTCTTGGCCAGGTGCTTCTGTAATTCCTCAACCGCTGCGACATAAATCTTGGGATTCCAGCGCATGAACTCCTTCAACTCTGAGCGTTCATAACCGACGTATTCGCCCGTATGAACATCATCTGCTCCGAGAAAAGATAGGGTCTTCTTCGAGAATTTGACAGTGTATCTGCCTCCTGCCAGATCGACAAAATAGCACGGCGTGCCATTTGATGTTCCCTCGGATACAACCATGTTCATGCCCTCCCTTTGAATCTAGGCAACGTTGCCACGATGATGTGGTCATCGAGGAACTTGTTTCCAGTCCTTCCCAGGACAACGGGCTTAGATGCTGGAACGGATTTGGCCGTGGTCTTCTTGGCTGCCTTTTTGACAACCGCCTTTTTGACCGGGACCACTCTTCCGTCCGTATGGCATCTGTAAGGCTTGTCGCCCCTGCCCTGCCAAACGTATCTAGCGGTCTTGCCGGACTTCGCCCTCTTGACGGAACCTACGAAATCGCCCTTTGCCGTGTAGATCAATGCCAACGGGTACTTTTCCAGCAACCCAGTGGCGATGATGTTGGCCCTCAGATTGACGATGCTGGTGGATTTCATGTCCCTTTTAGTCTCCTTTCCGACCCCGGTGTTGGTGAAGATCACCGTGTAGTGGGCCTGAGAGACGGACTTAGAGACCAGTCCGAATGTCATGGATTCGCAAACGATCTATGCCATGTTCAAATCCTCCTGATTGTTCCGTTGCTCTCGGACACGGCATACGATCTGCCGATGTTATCTATCCATAGAAGTTCGGGCACGTCGTCTTTCTTGCCATAGCGTCCCAGGGAACCCAGGGATGCCAGTGCAAACGGCTGAGAATATACGAATACGACGTCATGAACCTTCAATTTCTTTCCCAAGTTCCTCCTTAGATTATCGATATTCTCCGCCCTCACGGCTTCCGGTTTTGCACCGCCGGATATGGGGTAGTGCTTAGTGACGTAGTATGTCTGCATGTCAATTCCTCCTAAATTTCTTCCAAAATGCTGTTGCGCTCTTTCCGAGAGAGCCATCCTTGTTGACGAATCTGGCCTTGGTCAAATCGAGTCCGACACCGCCCTTCTTAGTAGGTATCCAAATGCCCTCGAAATTCATCGTTGTAAGGCCGATCCAACCGGGCAAATATACCGTTCCGGCATGTTTTCCAGGCTTTCCGCTGGGTCCGTAGTAAATGGTATCCACAGTCCAATAGTCTCCAATCTTGTAACTGCTGACAGCTTTCCTCCTTGCAGCGTCCAGTGTCTTGAAATTGTGACCTTCCGTATCTGAGAACATATTATCACAACCCCCTTGATCTAATGTCTTGTCTTGTTAGCCCAGATGGAGTGATTTCCTCCATTGAACTCCACCCAGCCTTACTGCTGAAAGAAGACCAATACTTGCTGTGTGGGCCTTTGACGAGCACTGATCCTATCAGGTATTCGTTACGATATGCGTAATAGTGGCCCTTGGGTAACTCCTTTGCAAGAATCTTCTTCCTGAGATCAACTGCATCGGTAGCCATTATTTTCCATTTGAATCCATCTGCCTCTTGCAGATAGTATGTTTTGAGCTGCTTTTTCTTGCCCTGGCCCCAGTACGGTTTCCCAGTGACGTAATCGGGCTGAATCAGAGTGCCGTCCTTATGAACGATCACGTCCCGATTCGTCTTCAAATCCCAAGCGTTGTAGTAGTTCTTCCTTTTCTCGATCTCATAGGCCGGACGAGTACACTTGGAATCCGAGAAAACGGTCCATGCCTTTTCTCCAAGCCTGTTCATCACCTGGATCGCGTATGCCCTTGCTTTTGCAGATGATGTGAAATCACGAATCTTCGGGGCTTTACCTGTCTGGATGTTGAATTTTCCAGAATAGACGTAGTATCTTGTCATGTTCTTACCTCACTCGATTTTTCCACTGATCCTGCCATCATCCAGTATACTGTACTTGTCATGAGAAAGGTATGATTTCCATACTGGTCTACCCCACTGACGATAGAATTCTCCGATTGTGACAACGGTTCCCCTGCTTTGCTTTCCAACCTTGACCCAATATTTGTTGAGGTCAACCTCTTTCAGCAATCTCTTTCTGAGGTTGTCCAAATTCTTGGCGCGATACGTCTTGACATCGACCACTTTGGCTCTCTCATCGAGTTTTGTGACAAAATAGACCTTCATGTTCAAAACCTCCTGATCTTTCCAGTGTTGGAGTCTACGGAGTAGTCCATACCGCTCGCAACCCAGAGGTATTCGGGCCAGCCATTCCTGGGAACTCCGAGATTCATCATTCCGCCGACATACGAATTAGGATCGTCCTTGTCATTATAGACAAAACATCTTTCGCCGACCTTCAACTTCTTGGAGAGGGCTTTCCTCAGATTGTCGATGTTGGCGGCTCTCATTGCCCTCAATGGGGCCTTATCGCCCAAACCGCGCTTGAATGACACGTAATATGTGTTCATCTTACCATTTTCTCCTTTTCATTACCTTTAATACATACATATTCATTTTTCAATATAATCATATTCACATTATATTGAAAAACGAATACGATCAGTTCTTCCACCTCAGACGGCCGTTGCCGTTCACGTCGATGTAGGTCTCTGCTGCGAGTGCGCCGTTGGACTTGTAACGGACCTTGACCCTTCCCCCGATGTGTGTCAATGCGAAATTGAAGCAATCCGGCGAATTGGTAAAAGTCGGGTGATGTCCGTTCGGTAACTGTCCTTCGCGCACCATGTACGGTTTACGCGCATTCTTTGCGTAGTATTCCAAGAGATATTTCGTCATATTTTTTCCTCTGAATATCTCCTAACAACGAATCAAATTACCTTGTCACGCCGATATTTCTACTTATCTATCGTTTTCCACTTGGGTTTAAAGGATTAATGAAATAACTTCATGGGGGCCAGGCTCGAAAATGAATCCCATCGAAGTCGAAATATTATCCAAGGAATCCGCCAGAATGAATGTACTGGGCATCCCTTACAAACACATCATGATCTCGGACGGAAAACCCGTGGTGATCGTTCCGCATGATGTTATGTCGGTAATCATCAACGAAAGGGACAACGGAAAAAAGCTGCCGGGACTTTTCGTAAGCGAGAATAACTCCAAATGGACCGCATCAAGGATCATGCACGGGAAACATGAACATAGATCGGGATTGACGGAATGCAAGGCATTCCGCTGGACATTGGGGTATCCGATTGGGGAAACTCAGAGAAAATGGAGATATGCCGGACAAACACCTTATACAAATTCTAGAAAGAAAAAGAAGAGATAATTGCAAAAATGCTACTATTTGCTATCATAGCAGCCTATTACATCCTTTATTTAAATCAATATAATCGTATTGCATACATATTGAAAACACAATATACTTATATTCAAACGATATAACATGAATTGTAGGGGAAAACCCCGAAAGGATGTGAAACACGTGAGAAAAGAGACATACGTTCAGAAACAAATCACCGGGCCTTGCTACCAGTTGAATCTGTCCGACTTCGAGGATACCGATGTCGCGGATTGGAAGATCGCAGTCATGAAGGAGGAATACTGATGGGCGAAATCTATCAGATGTCCCCGGACTGCATCATCGTCAACTCAAACGGGGCCGAAATGACCGTCAATCCCATCAACGGAAACGTACAGGTCTATGCGTCGCACCCGAACGCTGCGACCAAGACGTACTTCAACAAGGTCCTCAGAGACATTGGTATTGACAAACGCATCGCGTTTGTCGGAGGATCAGACAACCAGTTCGATGTCATTCCATTGGAGGATGTGATCTGATGTGTATCTACTCAGAGTGCCCGATGATCGCAGATGGCCTCAGTGCCGACTGCCAGAAATGTCCCTACGCCGACGGTTCAGAAACGGAATGGACCGCGAAGGAGTGGGAGGAATTCCGCAAAGTGGAGGACACAGCCTTGGACAGTTGGCAGAACGGACACGATTTCCAGTGGGCAGAGGAATGACGGATGGCCAGAACGATGGTACTGGACAACAGGACTACCAGATAGTCCATAGGAACCGTCATGCTGTGCATGAAGATTGAGATCGCCATGCACCCTGACAGGGAATACTTCTTGGACGGGGACATGTACGGGATCGTTTGGCAACCTAGGGAGGTAAAAGCATGAGATATACTGTCAATGGAAAGTTGCCTTATTACAGTAGCATCCAAGAAGCCAGAAAAGCTGCTATCCAAACGAATGGCACGAGGTATGTGTCTCCGCTTGCAATCATTGCATTCATCATTAATGATGAAGGGGTGATTATAGGCTCTGTCCACAAAAGCCCAGAATGGAAATACCATTATTGGTGCGACCGTAATAACAACGCATCTATCATCCTCGATGATGGCCGTCTCGATACGGAGCGGATTTATCCAATCTGTATCGGAGAACCCAACTTTGTCCTTTGGATGGATGAATCGCATTCTTTCCCATCAAAAAACATAGAGACGTTATGCAAAATGTACGTGACGTTGGTCAAATCGGGAAAATTGGGACAGGACACACTATCTCGCATCAGAAATCGGGAAAACGAAATCATTGGAGCCATGTTCACATGTCAGTCCAGGCCATATTGCAAGTTAGACGGCAAAATCTACGAGATCAGGCATGATGGAAAATTCGGCAAAACAGTTCATAATATGGTTGTCAAAGAAAAGGAGGATGCGCCCCGGATATTTGCATCCCCTACATATCAATCTAAGGCGTGATTGAAAGAAAACCAAAGATCGAATGAAAAAGAGGTAATTGAAATGGAACCAGAATCAATAGCACACTTAGCCGGACTGTCTGGATGTCTTACGATGTTGGACAGGGACGGCGTACCGCCAGCGCAACGCATGGTATTCCAATACATGCAGGGCGAGATCATGGCCATCGTAAGGATCGAGGGCATCGGAGACACGTTCAAGACGATGCTCAGTCTCGCAGCTTCAATCTATCAGAAGGTTGCGCCGGAAGTCGATAGGGCCACTGAGGGCAAATCCAAGGAAGAGATCGAGGAAATGGTGAAAATGTCCATGAAGGGGGCAGAGGAATGAGACTAGAATCTGAGGGCAGAGAAAAGACCGTGATTTGCTTCGGTGGATTCAGATGTTCCCATTACCGGGAATGTGAAGACCCGAACAGGTGCCCATTAGGTAGGGGAACACAGAAGAACATGGCAGAGAACAAGGAAAAGGAGGCAGAGGAATGACAGATCAACTATACGCCGTCATCTTCGACCCCGAAGGCTACCATACGCTCAAAGCCCTATTCCAATCCGAGTATCACGCCAAGAAATGCGCCAGGACTCTGAACGAGGTTATTGGAGACCATTGCGAGGTTGTGCCGTGGGAGGTATAGGAATGAAAGACCAGCCCAATCCCTGTTGGTCATGTATGAGGTTCGGGTTGCTCCGTGTCCCCAATAGAAAGGTCATCCCTGATACGGGCGAGATATATCACGTCCTATCGAACGTGACCGTATATTATGTAAAATGCGGAATATGTGGGCAGAAAACAGAATCCATAAAAAGCAAGGAAGATGCAATCAAGATATGGAATGAGAGATACGGGTGGTCGGAAGAATGAACGACAAGGACTCCATCAAGGACACATTGCTTTGTCCGAAAGTAGAAGATGAAGATGTCGAGGCATTGTGGGAATTTACGGAGGATGATGAAGAATGAATACGATTCATGGGAAGGTCAGAGGCAACGGCAACGTACCGATCAGCATACAGAAAGAAATCAAGAAAGAAGGTGAAGGGAACTGTCGCGTATCGTTCTATCTGCATCACCTGACTTTTGAAGAAATCGACTATGTAGAGAAAGTACTTGATGAGATCGCCCATAACGTCTTGGTGATGAGAGGGGAGATAATAGAGGAAATCACCTGTGATGATGCTACGAATAACGCGACCGGGGGCAAAATTACGGAGGAGGGCGGATGCACCGAGGCGGAGGTCATCGCAGACCATGAAGGGGCCGAGGCCGAAGTGGAATTGATGGTAGAGCTGCCACAACGTATCTGGACGATGGAATCGAAGATAGACTCTTTATCCAAGACTGTCCACGATCTATCGATTGCGACCGGGGACAAAACTAAGGAGGAGAGCGAATGAGCAAATGTGACCCGTGCCAATACTGTCAGCACCTCTACGATGACTCTGACCCGTCCGTGGGGTTGCAGGGCTATGGATGTTCGTTCTTCGATAACGCTGTCGATGTCGATGATTGGGAGGAAGGATGCGGTAGGCCGTGCCCTGGTTTCAAGCCGATCTTGGCATCGGAAGGGTTGGAGCATCAACTCTGCTAGGAGGAATGGCAGAAACGGTGGGAAGAAGATGAGAAAGCTGCGAGGGAAGAGGAATGATCGAGGAAGTATGGCGTTGCACGATCTGCAATGAGTTGAATATTCTCTATGATATGGGCAACAAACCACGTGATGATGAAGAGCTGCACTTCTACTGCAAGAACGGCTGCGTCAATAAGGATGACCCTAATGATAAGATCAAGGGCAAGTCCTTGTTGAAGAGAGTTCGCTTGAATGAGTAATCACGCTACACGAGGGATTGCCCTCAGTAGACCAAACTTCTTAGACGGGACGGAACCGTGCATCACATCCATCCAATCAATTATCGCCGTCCCGTCAATTTTTTATGACCACTCGAAAATAAGAGATCGAGGGATGCCCGAAACCAAGCAACCCCGGCATTCCTCACTTTCTACTGTCACAAAACATTATTCTAATGTCACAAATCATCTGTTTTGTGACGGTAAAACGATGGGGCAAAAAGGGGTGTTTTGTGACAGTCTTTTGGGGTCGAGGGGGGTGTTTTCGTGACAGGTCTTTTTGTGACAGGTCTAAGAACGAGAATAAGGATCATGTGCGAATTATGAGATTTTACCGATTTTACGAAAACTCGCTAAAATGAGAAAAGGGAGGAAAAGGTTTGAAAATGGTTTTTTCTCAAAGGTGAAAAGAGTTGAGATTCAGGCGGATTCATTCTTTTTCGTGAAAATGCCCATCATTTCAACGTAGGTGGGATAGGCGGTTTCGCCCTTTTCTTCCATCCTAATCGTCTTTCCGTTGAATGACAGGGTAATCCTCAATACATCCTGTTTCGGCTTTTCTGTGAAATTGTCTATTTCGGACATTCTTTCAATCTCCATGAGTTGTATTCGATTTCTAGTTTAAACCCAAATGCCTTAGAATTCGGGTTTTGGCTCAATTCCAGCCTTTTGACGGTTTTTGACCAATTCCTCGTATTTCTCGAAATTGCCCGATTCCTTGATTCTGCGTATAAGCGTCATCCTTGAACAATTGAACACTTTTTCAAGTTGTCTGAGGGAATACCCGTGTTCTATCATGTATAGGATAGTTTGGGGATTGATGTCATTCGCACGTTTTAGGGGTCTGCCTAGGGTTTTGCCGTTTTGCTTTGCTCTTTCCAATCCAGCCTTTACCTTGATTTTATGGTCATCCGTGTAAGTCTGCGCTCCATACGATTTGAACGCATTGATTAGTTTTCCCTCTTTTGTGGTCAAATCGAGATTTTCGTCTGCAACGTAGGTTATCTGAACTCCGATGTCATTATACATTTTGACGATAGCCTGTGAATCGTCCATATTACGCGAAAGACGGTCTGCATCGAGAACTAGGACTTTCCTTACCTTGCGGTTCATGTTGCAATAACCGTACATCGCTTGAAGTCCGAAACGATTGGCGTTCGTCCCGGTCTGCTCGTCGCGGAATTCCTCCATGATCTCAATGTTGCGGTCCTTTGCGAATTTGCGAATCGCCACAAGCTGCGATTCGGGGTCCTGTCCCTTATCGTCCGTGGATACACGGGCGTAGGCCACTGCGTAGGTGATTTGTTCGTCGGTCATATTCCATACCTCTCCTGTGCCTCTTCCAATTCCTTCCATCTGCTGATGACCATGTTCCTCCATGTGGCCCTTACCTCGTCCGGGGAATTCCCTAGGCATGTAAGATTGCATCTGCATTCTATCCTCCATGAGTTGAACTTACAACTCGTATCGTAATTTTCTGGATCGGGACAGTCGGACCCACAATCGGGACATGTCAATGTTTCGTCCTTACTGCACATTCTTCTCTTCCTCCATCGCTCTGATGACATGTTTGTTGGCAGTTAGGATCATCTCAACGAAAGGCTGCCAATCCCTATCGTCAATAGGACAGATCGTTCTGTTCTTCTTGTTTTCAACCATCGTGACCTTCGTTCTGTCGTTGCGCATCACGAGATAGGTGTCGTTTCCGCATATCGGTTTCATGCTTTGACCTCCTCGAATGATGTCTGGACCATCCTGGGCGTTGTCGGGGTCCCGAAGATCGCAATCACGGACGGGAACGGTGCGCCTGTCTTGGCATCACCGAATTTTACGCGACCGCTAATGAATCTCAACTCAGAGGCACGCATGACGTAATCCCTCCACCATTTTGTGTCCGTCCTGGCTGGCAGTAGGCAGACAACCACAACCCCCCCCCCTGGCGGACTCGTAGGCTTTCCTGACCCAATCTCCTATCGTGCGCCCATACGGGGGGTTCATCCAGCACGTGCCCGTCCACGGTTGCTTCAATCCGTCCGTCTCCTTGGTGTAGTATTCCGGGCACTTGTGATTGAGATCGTCCGCACATACGTCCAGCGTGAAGTGGAACTCCTCATCGAGTTTGTCGAAGACGTAGGCTGGTGTGGGCCAGTTGTCCGTGAGGGATGACATGAGACCGCTTGTTATGTGACTCATGCGCTCTCCTCCACCCTGAACGTTCCCCCAACCCTCTTCTTCCTGCATTCCGGGCATGTGGCGTAGTCGTGGCGACTGATATTACATGCCCATCCCTGATACCTCAACGCATACATCGCGTCAATCTTGGCGGTAAATCCGTCCAAGGGGATGTCCTTTCCGCAATCATCGCATTTGACACGGATTTGGGATATGGTATAGATCATCTGCTTTCCTCCTGGATGATACCCTACAATCCCGTGACGTATTCCCTTGCGGTCAAATCCGACACTTCCCATGCGAGATCGTAATCGATGACCTTGGACGGGTCTATGTCGGCTGCCCTTCCGTGCAATTCCCTCAGAGTGATCTTGCACGTCTCAATGCTCATGGGATGCCTCCTGCCTCAAACGGACCTCCTCGGCGAAATCCGCCTTTGTCCAGAACATGCGCTGGATGATGCGCCCACACTTGCAATTAGGACACAACATGTTCGATGCCTCATAGAGCTGCTTGCACTGGGAACATTTGACGAAGAACGGGGGCATCATGCTTTCCCTCCTGTCGGTGCGTACCACCATACCTCCATCTTGGAGAATGGATCGGTCTTCTTCCCAGCCTTGTAGATCGCTCCTTCATCCTCCAACTCCTTCAAACGTCCGCAAACGGATGTCCGGGGCAATTTGGAGACGTTGGTAATGTCGGTATTGGACGGCTTGTAGGTGTTCTTGACGCAATACAAAACCCATTCCTTCTGAGATTTGAATTTCTCTTGGAGTTCGTGGTATGCCTTGATTGAGGTATCAGTAGCCATATTCCTCGCACCCCCTGTCACGGTATGCCTTGGCCCTATCGCCAGTGGCTACCAATCTGGTTACTGTTGTTCCATCGGTGCAATGGATGACCTCGACGGCCTCCCACTCATCATGGGCCTCATTGAACCTTACCTTGTATTCGGTCATATCTCCACCCTCCCGTGCTGGGCCTCGTATTCCCGTCTACGTCTCTCCATCTCTTCACGATGTTTCTTCCATTCCTCCAACCATTTCTCGTGTTCTACAATGGTCTCCTTAATATGTTCCTTGAAAATCTCCTCCTTGTTCGCATAGGTCTCCAATAGCAGAGAGAGATCAGAATCGATGTCCATCAATTCGCACGAGACATCGTAGACCAGTGAGACTGGTGTGCCCTCTTTTAGATTCTTAGCCAGTTTCGGATACGAGCAACACAAATCGCCGTCTTCAATGTCATAGCAAAGGTAGGGGCATTTAAGCCCTAGTTGGCATGGTTCATACATCATGCAATCAACTCCTTGTATCTTTCGTTGCTGATTCTTTCGCCCACGCCCAGGACCTTAATGGCCATGACAACGTATCCAGGCTGCAATCCCATTGGGAAATCGTCTGCTCTGAGGATGTAGGAAACCTGTGCGGTGATCTCGAACCCGGTGTAGTCCACGGACCCCTCGGCGTTCTTCGTGACCTCTTCCAGAATAAGATAGTCCCCGACCTGGTATCCCCTGTCATCGTAACGGACCTCGAATGTCTTTTGAAGGTCCGCCACGGCCTTGAACCATCTGGCGTCCAGTTTCAGATGGTGAATCTTCAAATCCTCCCCTCCTTTGGACGTTTGACTACTTTGGCCGTGACTGTCAGCACCCATCCACGTTTTGTCCTGAACTCATGGGTGATCTCGTCTGCACCCATCATGAAATAATCCGACAATGCAACGAGGAATGCCTTAGCCTCCTTTGTCGCTGGTAAGGGGTCTTCTGTCATATCTTCCCCTCCTTGACGCATTTGGGGCAAATCTGGACCTTGGGCTTTCCAGCCGGAGTGCGAACCTTCCAATCATGCTTCATGGCCAGTCTTTCGACTGTGATCTCCAATGTATCCAATTGGACGGGGGAACGAAGCAAGATCGAGTCCTCGCATCCGCATCCGTTGCACTTCATCCAGACGGATATTGCGCTCATTCGGATGCCTCCTGTCCCCACAACCCTCTCTTGAACAACTCCAAGAGAATGTAGCCCTCCATCTCGGCATCCGCTGATGCACGGTGCAATTCGTTGCCGTTCAAATTGCATGGATCGTCCGGGCACAAGAAGTTGTAAGCTGCCTCGGCCCTCGGATAGCAATTACCGCCAGCGTGCTTCCTCGGAATCTCGGATACATAGGATGCCCTCTCCATGATGTCCTGCTCCCAATGGATGCAGTCATTGAACAACGGCATATCCTTTTGGAGCATGTAACGGTCAAACTCGATGTTGTAGGACGTAAAGGACTCGCCAGCGAATTGTTTGGCCAGCATCCTTGAAATCATGCTCCTATCATGGCCGTTCAATACCTCGTCGTAATCCAACGTGGTATTGTTGAATACCCATGCCTTTCTGTCTGCGGTCTCATCACGGACGATGTATCCGTAAAGCTGCTTTACCGTCATCGCTTCCAGATCGACCTGGGCGATGCCTATCTCGACGATATGGCCGTCCTTGGGCCTACCGTCCTTCCATCCAGTGTTGGATGTTTCAGTGTCTAACACATAGACTGTATTGTTCATGTTGTAATCCTCCGTTAGAAAAAGTCCTCCAAACTCGGACGTTTGGAGATTTTACCGAATGTTCTGTCCAGGTAGATTCCCTTGAATATGTCGGCCAGCACGTCAACCACAATAGAGTTGCCAGCCATCTCGTACAATCTGCCCTTCGCTTTCTCGGTCTCGAAGATACGATCTATCGCATCATCCCTCTGGCCCATGAGACGGAACGCCTCGCGCTCGGTGATGTACCGAATACAAACGTCTTCGGTCATTCGGCATCCCTCCGGCGTAGGGACACATACTCCTGCACCCCCCCCCTGCTGGTAGTCAGAGTAGGTGAAATCTGAGATTGCACCGTACCTCTGGCTGCCCAGGGACGCTCGATTACCACGCCATCGCCGTCCGTTGCGTCCATGTAGCCTTTTTTAGTGCCTGACGGCCGCTGGATAACGTCACTCATGGCCCGACCTCCATTCATTGAAGATCATGTATCCGATCACCAACTGGACCGCAACCAGGGAAAGGAGAAACAAATCCGTTGGAATCGAGTTATCAGCCCTGATGCACATCCATACATCGTGCAGGATGGGCTTTCCCACTGCCAAGCTGCATGTGGGGTCCGCTATTGCGTATTCATGTCCGAAGAACGAAACGGTCTTTCCGTGTGCGTCCACATCCACTCCGACTGCAACATGGCCGTCGCAAAGGATCAGGACGTTATCGAGACCTGCTTTATCGTAAAGGACATGCAGAAGCAAGGCTGAATCCTCGCAATCCCCCTTTCCATTGTATAATGTCTCGCTAGGATACTGGACATATTCCGAACAACCGAATTGAACGGAATCGTTCCTGTAATCCAAATTCAGATAGACGAAATCCAGCAAGGCATTGGCCTTTTCGAGATCGGACATACCAGACATCCTTTCGTCCAGCACATCGAATAGCGAATCTATGACGGCATCCGTCACCGCGAATCTAGGCGATGACAAGGTTACGGGCATCTGCCTCCAAAGATCGTCCCCTGAATGTGCTTGGACGATACCTGTTGGAATGTCGAAATCAAACGTTTCACGCTCAAAGCGAAGTGTTCTGGTCTCCATCGGCCCATCCGTCGCGTTGGCCTCGGCCGGAATGCTCACGGCCACGAACATGATCGAGACTGCGATGGTAACGCCTACACATACGAACGCAACGGCCCAACAAATCCTGTCATTCATCGGAACCATTCTCCAAGCCAGTGACATCGATTTTCGGAATCATGCCCCCCCCCGTCCTGGAATGAATGGTGGGTGCAAGTCCGTTGGGATCGTAGACCCTGTTCATGATGTCGAGATAACCATCCTTGTTGAGACTGCCAGATTCGATAAGGCCAAGTTCCCCTTGGCCCTCGCTTTTGGGACAACAATAAAGTTGCCAGAACCGTTCCTGTATGGGTTCGTCGTAACCGAATTGATTACTCTCTCTCTCTCTGGGTCCTTGGGGTCGAAGCCAAATCCGTTACCTTTCTCCTCGTTCCTCTTCTTGTGTTCCCTGTAATTGGCCACTGTCTCGGCACTGAGGAAGTAGGACTATGGTACGTTCTTCTCCAACATGTCCTTCAAGCACAAATTCAACGGTCTCGGATTGGGGAATACAAATTTGCCTTGGGTCAATGTGGAGACCATGAAGAACCTCTTTCTGTTCTGAGGTATCCCGTGGTCCTTGGCGTTGATGATGCTCCATGAGTTCGTATAGCCCAACGTTTCCAGTTTGCGTATCCACATGTCGAGATCAGGACGGGCATGTTTGAATGTGATCGAGTCCACGTTCTCCATCAGCAACACCTCTGGAAGCACGTCTCTCTCTCTCATGTCATCCAATAGCCTACCTACATCCCATAGCGTAGCGGAACGGGTCCCACTGCCCTGCTTCAATCCAGCCTTGTGTCCGGCGATTGAAATGTCCTGGCATGGACTCGAATATGTGATGAGATCGCATTCCGGCAAGTGTTCGACCTTAGTTATGTCACCAAGGTTTGGCGTGTCGCCATGAAGGGCACAATAGACGTTGTAGGTCCTCTCGTTCCACTCGCAGACGGCCACCCTCTCATGCTCGATGCCCAGGCGTTCCAATGCGCTGGCCTGTGCGCCGATTCCAGCAAAGAGTTCTATGACCCTTATCATGCTGGCAACCTCCATTCATTGCGCCCATGCTGTCCCGTCGTATGTTCGATTAACTGTCTATCACATGCCCTTTTCAGTGTACGGTTCGCACGGTCACGTTCATTACCTGACGGGATTCTACCGTATGCGCCAGTGAAGATCGCACTGGTTGACTGCCATTCATCAGTGACCGATGACAGTATATTCGGAGTAGTGTGGTCCTCCAATTCGTCCAGTTTCGCCGTGCAGCCAGCCTTTACCCAATACCTGTAAGGGCGTAGCGTCTCGTTGCGTATGACACGGGATTCCACCAACCCCCTCTTCTCCAACGATCTCAGCATCCTATGCGTCTGTGAGCGATGCTCTTGGGTGATGCTCTTGACATCCGGGAACAATATACGTGCGTACTCAGGCGTAGTCCTGGGAACGTCCGACACGTAGGGCAAAAGTTTCTCTTCTCCCCACTTCATGCAGTCACCAGCGAGAATGTACGTTTGTATCCGCCCGTGGGTTGCTTCGTCTTCTCGGTATCGAGATAACGATGTGACGTAAGCGACATCAGACGGTCGAATGCGCGATCATAGGTGCAACGGACCCCGTAATCATCGTTGAGGGATTGAAGTACCTCTCCGATGGATAGGGGACGTTCTGCCTCCTTGATTATCCTGATGATGAGTGAGTCGAGATCAGCCATACATCGCATCCCCCTTGGATTCGGATTTGGCGATATACGGCGTGTCTGATTGGGCCAGCGGATGCGGTGTGCCGAATATGGCCGTGGTGTTGAACTCGGTCGCTATCGTTAGATCATGGACGGTCTTGGTAAGATTCTCCATGTGGGGTATCGTCGTGGACAGGAGATTGACCATGCCGTTGACGTTCTTGGATAAGGAGTCTATCTTCGATTCCATCGTCCAGATACGTTGTGGCAGCTCTACCATCACTTCCACTTCGGCCTCCGCCCCTTCGTGGTCCGCGATGACCTCCGCCTCAGTGCATCCGCCCTCCGATGTCATCGGGGACGAGTCGTATATGACGGAATCCGTGCTGGACTCGATGTGGCTTACAGGCACATGGCTTGCAAGGATAGGGTCGTTTATGGCCATCGAATAGTTGCCCTTCATGTAGATTGAGCCGAACTTCCAGCCATACTGCTCCAATATAGCGAGGACATCCTTTACCTGCTGGCGGAACTCAATGGCTGCCGTCCTTTCGTTGTTCTTGTAGTAGAAGTAGCGAGGATGAGGATAAACAGACAGTCCCTTGATGTCCCCTTCCTTGTTGCTCATGGCGTGACATTTGAACGGGAAACGGTCTTCGGGGAACTTGACATGCCCGAAATAGCATGAGTTGCCCTTCATCTTCCTTTTCAGCCATCCGCCCGTGATCTCCGTACCGGGTACGATGTAGGTCTCCGGCATCATTCCGACGGTCTCTACATCAACGTAGTATTGCCCGTGCATGTGTCCGCGGACGAACGTTCTAGGGATGTCCTTACCCTTCATCGAGGGGTGGCACAAAAACCCCTCCTTCTCGATGATTTGTGACACTTGCCCTCTAACGGTACCCATGTCGAAGGGGGAACAATCGAACGTAGACATCGTTGATTTTCCCGTCTCATTCCCTTTTTCGGACTGCTGGCTAGGGCCAAAGTACCGTTGGGACGCATGATCGGGCCAAATCGAGTAGACACTAGGGGACCTGCCCATTTCGGGATGGTAGAAAATCTGCTCGGAATCTACCAATCTGCGTATAGAATTGAACGCTGTCTCCCATTTCTTTTTAAAGTGCTTCGCTACATCGTTCGGACATAGCGTGCCCTTGATCTTGAAGTAGGCGAGGACTTTCTTATCGAACTCCTCCCTTTCGGATTGGTTCAAAGAAGGTCCCCCGTACTGCCTAATTCCCGTTTCTTAACGGGGGAAACTGGAATCGATTCCAGTTTGGGGTCTTTCGGGATACCCTCATTTCTGCAATCTGGCTTGGGTCCAAACGGCACTCCCGTTATACCGTTGAGTACCGTTGTTGCACGCTCGAATTCGCGTGGGTCAAAACCTGTCACAAAAACACCCGTTTTCGACCTGTCGAATAGGGGGTTTTGTGACAAGGGGGTTTGACGATCTGGATAGGTTTGGCGAGTGGCCCTACTGGGATTTGTGCCCAATTTTGGCGTGGCCGTGCCCATCTCAATGTTTGAAAACTCCATTTCAATCAACTCTTTTCAATCTGAATTTCTCCATAGCTACGGTCATGTCATCCATCGAAATTCCGAGGTATTTCATCGTGGTCTGAATGGAATTGTGACCAAGTATGGTTGCGATAACGACAATTGAGACTTCGGAACGGTAAAGTTCCCTCCCGAACGTCCTTCTCAGTGTGTGGTTGGAAAAATCGAATCCGGCACGGGCCGATAACTCCTTCAAGTGGTTGTCTATCGCTCCTCCCTTCATCTCCTCATAATGCTGGATCGAGTGCTTGCCCCTGTAAACGAGAACATGGTCCTCCTTGGCGTATGCTACGTTCTTACAGAGTTCGCGCCTTTCCTCCATCCATCTGCGATATGCCCTTTCAAAATCCGGGTGCATGGGGACACTTCTCATTTTACCTCCCAGTTTCCCCTTCCCACGGACATCGATGTATCCTCTATCGAAATGGATGTCCTTCAATCTCAGGCGGATGACCTCCACACGCCTGAGTCCGTGTAGTAGTTCGAGAACGACGATCATATCTTCCAGTGGGGTCTTCCACATGTCCATCAACTGCTGGGCCTGTTCGTAGGTCAGCCAATCGACGTTGGGCCTGGTATCGGACTGGTATCTGATACCTACCCTCTTGAAGACATCATTACCATTGAGACGGCACATGTAGCGCAATGCGGTGACGTAACCGCGCTGCGTAGAAACCGCGAATTCCTGTCTCATGGACGAGATCAGATTCCTCAGAGATTCGTCATCGAGATTCGATGGATCGATTCCGGGGATGGTCTCATTCATGTAGGCAAGGATGCACTTGCACTGCTCACGATAGAACTTGTAGGTCCTAGGCTGGTAATCGCCCTTCCTGTCCAGGTCATCGATGACCTGTTGAACGAAATCAGTCATTCCTAGACGCTCTTCTGTGAAGATCGGCCGTTATGAGTTGACGGCAATAGTCTGATACGCTTAATGCGATCTTCTCCTCTTCGATTACTTTCTGTACTTCTTGGTAGGTCCCCATAGGGAGCCTCACCACCATATTACGAACATACTTATTGTCCATGCTTGTTGCATTGCAAAGCCAATATTTAATGAATATCTTTTCAATATGTGCATTGAAAAATAGGGCCATATTATATATGTTCGCAATCGGATTAGAATATCATGGCCGGAATGAACCAGGCTTGCAACGTCTGCATCCGTGTCCCTGTTGGTCTGAAAGAAGCAGTGGATAAGGATGTAAAGGAAACGAAAGAGTTCAACTCCGCCTCCCAATGGTATGTCGCTGCTATCCGCGAGTTCCTAGAAGTCCGCGAGAAAAGAGCAAAGGAACGCCTTGGGGGGGGGGGGCCTAACCAACCTCTCTAAAACCAAAAAAAAATGCCAGGGGTCTTTCCCTGGCATAAAAAGTTTTCAAATCCTTGTTTTGAGGTATCTGTTGAATTCCTTTACCGTCGAACGGTCATCGTAATTCCACTTCTTGTGGCCCACGACCTCTTCCCAGTGATCGTCCCTGAGCATGGCCCTCATGTCCTCGATGGAATAGCGGTCCTTGGCGATGTTGCCCCTTCTAATTACCGCCTTTCCCTTCTCGGAACGTGATCTTGCCTTGCTATCGGCCCTGCGCCCTGTCTTGGTGACGGTTATGGTGTTGCCGTTCTCATCCCTTTCGAGATAGAGGGCATCCATTTCCTTGGCCCTGGTCTTAGCTGCCTGTTTAGCTGCCTTGGACCTTCTGAGACGGGCCTTGGCCTGGAATTCCTTGGGTGTCTCCTTGAAATGGATGTCCAGGACCCTGTGGGCATAGTTGACCCTTGTATGTCCGGGGGCTATGTACTTGACTGTACGTGCGCCCGTGACTCCTGGCTTGGATTTGAGGGCCTTTCCAGACTTTCCCCTCATAACGTATCTCTGATTCGCAGGATCGTAGAGATATGAAAGGTCTATCTCGTCACCCTTCTTCGAGATCACGCCATCGTTGAGCAACGATGCGATGACCTCCTTGGCCTTGCTTGGAGCCATTGCGCGAGCTGTCATCGATAGGTGCATGACCAGATTCGACATGCTCATGGTCTGAGGGTGCCTCCCATAATTGAGACCGTTGACGAATGCGATGTAGTCATTCTTGGATGTCATACTCACATCCTCCTATCGAGGGAATAGAGCAGGTTCTTGTGCCTAGACCTCATGACGGCCCTGTGGAATGCGACCACTTCTCTATCCGACATCAGAGTGTCCTGCCTGAGAGTGTTGAACATCCCTACCAACTTGGGGCGGTCCTTGATGAACTTGTCCGCCTTTTCGATGGTCTCCAATGAGAAGTCTTCTCTTCTGTTGTAGAGATCGGAATAGGTGGTGCGATATTCTTCCAGCAAGTCCTTGACGGCTGCCTTTACGGACATCGCTTTCTGTCTCCTTTCCTCGGTCCTCTTGGCGTATGCCTTTCTGATCTCCTCCTTCGCATCGACCTTCTTCATCTGCGTGGTCTTGGTTGCCTTTGAGGGGGCGGACCCCCTCTTAGGTCTTGATTCATACTTGATGCCCTGGGCCTTTCCCTTGCGGTTGCCCTTCGCGTCATATTCGCACATCGTTTTGTAGACATGTCTTATACATTTTGCCATTCAAATCACCCCGAATAAAGGTAGCATTACGACCACATAGAGTATGGAACCCACTACGACTGTAACCATGGTGCTTATCAGATTGTCTCCGCCGGAATTGCGACTGTTGATGATCGCACCAAGCGCACCAACCATGAGTCCGACTCCGACCAGGATTGCGATGGCCTGGAAGAGCCAACTGAATACCTCAGTCGCACTGTTGTCCTCCCATACCGCGTAAAGCGTTACGGACTTGTTAGCTGCGACCTCGATCTTGTCCCCTGCCTTGTATTCCACATCCTCCGCGCTGGAAGAAGTGGCCCATCCAAGGAACTTGTAGTTACCGTATGTAGGCTGGGCTGAACTGATCGTGAACTCATAGACAACCATCGCGTTATCCTCGGTGGAATACGTCTGAGTTTCGGGCGCACCTTCTCCTCCGTTGGCGTTGTAGACCAGCGAGAAGTGGTATGTGATAGCGGTGGTCCAGTGTGCATAGAGGGTAATGTTGGCGGTAGGGAAGTAATCAGCACCCTCGTAACCTGCCAGGATGTTGTCCTCGGTGTACCATCCTTCAAGGTTATTGCCCTCCAAGGTGCATCCGGGAAGCACGATAGCGGTCTCAACGGAACCTGTGGCCACGTTGACATCGGGCGTTCCTCCCGTTCCCTCGAAGATCACGGTGTAGGTTATGGGAGTGAATACCGCGGTATAGGTCTGATTCTGCGTGACCATCTCAATAGTGGGTTGCCATCCAGCGAAAGTGTAGTTGGCCCTCACGGGATCGGTGTGTGTGGGTGTTTCCCCATACTGATAGATTTCCTCGGTCTCGACCCCGTTTATAACCCATTTGATAATGTATCCAAAGGTCTCACGGGTGAAGTTGGCGGTAATCGTGGTGTTCCCTGTAACTGTGATGTCCCCTGTGACGGGTGTGCCGTCGATAGTCCAGTTGGTGAATCCGTAATTGTACTGCGAAGTGTTCGGCCTGGGCTGCGCCTCGGACGTGCCGATGCTTCCAACGCTGAGTTCATCGCCTGATATGGAGATCACCGTTCCGTAGGGGACGTTGCCGTAGTTGGGGTTGGTTATGGAACCGTAGTCCCCGTTGTTGGCAACAAGGGTAACTGTGTAGGTGCTTGGACCCTGCGCGAATGTGGCGGTGACTGTCATCGTTCCCGTGACCGTATCACCGCTGGAAACGGACCATCCCGTGAAGGAGTAGGAGAATTCCTGAGTGTTGGGTGCAGGTGTTGCGGTAATTGTGGAACCGTTGATCGTGAGGGTATTGTTGTTGACCGCAAACTGGGAACCGTATGGAACGGAACCGATGAAGGTGGGTTCGACGGAACCGTATTCGCCGTTGTTGGACTGGAAGTTGACTGTGTAGGTCTGGATCGCCCTGTTAAAGTTGGCGGTAATCGTGGTGTTGCCTGTCACCGTGTATTCCGTGACCGCCGACTGGCCGACCGTCCAGTTGTTGAACGAATAATCGTACTGGGCGGTATCGGTCTCAGGCGTGGCCGTGACGGTGGAACCGTTGACATTCAGCGTGTTAGTGCTGGCGGTTATGACAGTGCCGTAGGGGACGTTCTGGACCGTGGTAGGTGATACTGAACCGTAGCCGGAACCGTCATCCTGTATCGTGACGGTGTAGTTGTTGGTCGTTGCGGTGAATCTCGCATAAACCTCCATATTGTCGGTGACGGTGGAACCCGTAAGGACCTGCGTTCCGCCTGTGAGGTCATCGTACCATCCGCTGAATCCGTAGGTGTACTGCGCATCATCGGTGTGCTTTGTGGCGGTGACAGTCGTTCCTGCGACCTTCAATGAATTGCCGTTGACCTCGAACTCGCTTCCTCCGGGGACATTTGTTATGGATGCTACGTTGACGTTGCCCCAATCGGTGTTGTTGGAATGGATTATAACGGTGTACGTGAGCTGCGATGATGTGAAGATCGCTCTGATGGTGAGGTCCTTCAACATCTGCGTTCCTGTTACGATCTTGACCCCTTCGGTCTCGAAACCGTCGAAGCTGTACTGGAATTCCACGGTATCGGGGGATTCCACTGCAACTACGGACTGGCCGTAGATCGTGAGGGTGTGGTCTGTGACCGTGAACGTCTCTCCGTAAGGGATGTCCGTCAGCGTTCCGACGGAGACCGTACCCCATGCGGTGTTGTTGGATTCTACCTGGGCATCATGCAACGTGACGGTTCTGGTAAACTTGGCGTTGATGGTTGTGTCCACGGAAACGGTAGTGGATGTGGTGATCTTTGTGGTCCCGATGTACCATCCGTCGAATGAGTAAGTCCAATGGTCATCGGATGTTGTCGAGGTAGCGGTGATTGTGGTCGGTACGGTGTCCCCTACGGTGATGGTGTTGTTGCTTACCGTGAGGGTCGTACCGTCGGTCACATCGCTAAGGGATATAGAGGTCTGGCCAGTCTGCGTTCCGTCGCTCAACGTACCGTATCCAGACCCTTCAACGCTAAATGTCAGGTCAACCGGCTCCGGCTCCGGAACGACATCGAAAACAAAGGCCAAACGGGAGCCGATGTCCGGGCGCATGTTGGTCAAGGGGTAGCTAGTGTGGGCCTCGGACAATCCGTACTTATTGGAGTTACTAGAGTCATTGTAGACGGCGTAGCCACCGACACACAGAAGACGGTTATCGCTCGAACCGGTGTAGAAGTAATCTGCCAGACCTGTTGTTGCCGAACCACTTGATGTGCTGCTTCCAGGGAATCCCCATACACGAGAACTTCCGGACTGGATGGAAGTCACATAATTTGATGATGATGGTAATGTCCATGAGATCGATTCGATATGAGTTCCGGTCTTAGCATCGGTAGGATTGCTCGAAGAATCAATATATACGGCTGTTCTGGCGTTGAATACCACCCCGTCCACAAATTCATCCAATCCACCCCAGGCATTCTCGATGAAGAGTTTGACGGGATCGACACCGTAACTTGCGGCTGTCGTTAAGTCGGTGATCTGTGCAGGGTTCCCTGCGTAGGGCCCCATCTGATTCAATGCTCCCGTGGTATAAGCATACTGCGAGGGATTGGAGAAAACATGACCGTTACCGACGATGTTCTGCGAGTTGGTGTTCTCCATCACGGCAAAACAGATGTCCTGATAGAGCTTCCACTGATCGAAGTTCCATTGAAGGGAATATGCTGGATGGGTGGTATCCGTAGCGAGGGACGAGGACATATCATAATTGTGTGCATAGGTCCTGAATGTCGGTCTGGTCTGACTTGCGACTGGTGTCGTATCGCTTGTCGATGTGAGGACAACGCTTCCGTCCACTGTTGTGGTGGATCCTTCATATACTGCGTATGCAAGGTAATTGTAAGTATGGCCGTTAATCGTGTGTGCGTATGCGGTCCCTCCGGCGGTGCTGACATTGGTTAACGTCAACGAAGACGAAGTTGACTTGATATATACGGTAGGGAGCACCCACATTATGTTATAGTTGGTCAATGGAGACAACGAACCTCCATTGATTGTCTTCGTGAGGTCGTAAGGATCGAGTATTGCGTAAAAACTATTACCGTCAGTCAAGTCGAAAGCAGCATAGAAGCTGTTGAACGGCCCGTATCCTGTCGTTGTATCCCATGTCCACGATCCAGCGCTCATCATTGATAATGTAGTGGTCCCGGAAGTATGACTGATAGGAGTCATATTTGCTACACTCATCGTGGCGGTCGATGTGGTCATTGCGGAGGCATTATACTGTATAGTGTACGAGTATGTGCCTCCGTCCCCTACGGCTGCGTCGAGTCCGTTATCAGAATCGTTGACGGGTACGATGCAGACCGCTAACATGGCCAATACTGCGAATATGGCCATGAATTTCATTTTCTTTGTATTCATTTACATACCTCTATTCATTTGCCAATATCTTATTGCCTCAGAACGGCCATCCTATGTTCTTGATAGCCGATGCTATCACTTCGATCAATCCCATTATTCCGACAACCGCCATCGCTTGCCATGAACCCAGGGCCATCGCTACGAGTCCGGCATATAGGGGGATGATGATGACGAACGAACAGATCGAACCCATGAGGGGGGACATCTTGTAGTCGGAATAATCGAAGGTCATGAGATCGATGACTGTATCGAAGAGTTCCCAAACATCGAGGTTGAAGTCTGGACTGTTGTAAGCTGCCTGGTCCGTGGTCTTGGATGTGACCATTACGGACCAGTAACCGTAGTTGTAGCATTCCTCCACGGTAAGCCCTTGCGAGAGGTAATATGCCGAGATTTGGATGTATATACCCATCTCTATTCCCCCGTTAAAGACTAGATTAAATTTCGCCACGTTCGTGACGGAATTGAATGCCTTGATAATGTTCTCCGATGTTAGATATGCTACGCCGGAATCGGAACCGCTTATCGTCAACTGGCCCGAAATACCGTCACTGCGATAATAGTTGAACCAAATCAATGACAACGAAGAGGTCGTAGCCGGGATGTTGACGGTATTACCGTCAGCATCCTTCATGACCTGCGACGAAAGAGGCTGGAATGAGTAACGATACCCCGTGTACTCATACCAAAAAGGTTCCCCGTCCACGTATGCCCCGTTCTGGCCGTGCCTCATGTTCTCAGCGAAGAATATGTTGCTCTTCTGCGAGATGTCCATCGTGACGGATGTGTATATGTCTCCCTTGGCGTGTCCCGTACCTTCATTCGTGGTGATCTCGTTGCCGTCCTTGTCCGTAGTGGTCTTTGGTTCGGAATAATCGGCGGAATTCGATGCGTACTTGTAGATTCCCGTCTTCTCGTCACGGGTGACATCGAAATCCTGGGGCGTGCCGATGTACTGTGAGGGACGATTGTAGGTGACACGGGACCCGTAGACCCAATGATCGTCCGTTATCCCGTATGAGCCTGTGGGTTCTCCTGCGGAATTGGTGCCGACTGGGGTATAGATACCCGTGAGAACCCACACGGCCTCCTTGGTAGCCTTGTCCTGCCCGGTGAACCTGTAATAATCGTCCATCACATCCGCCTCATCCACATCCAGTTCAAGCTGCGGAATGAAGGTGGTAATCATCATGGGCAACGCTACCATGATGACTATGGAGAAGATCAGCATCCTGTATGCGAAGGACGAATTACCTTCCATACCCTCAATCCCTCCATACTGCCCTCGATGTGTAAGCGAGACCGAGGACGGATACGATTATGAGCAATATCGTCAGTTCCGTGGACAATACCCCCATGAGGGAGAAGAACATGGTAACGGCCATACCGACTATGAGTGCCTTGAAAGCACTGTTCTGGTCGGTGAGGGCGAATACCACCAGCATGGACAATATGTATATTGCGATGCCAGCGAGGTCCAGGTTCCCGTCAAGGAAGGTGTCCGCGATTATCTGTTGTAAATCATCTATTCCAATCATGTTATCAGACCGTGAGTAATACCATTGAGAGGACCAATCCGCCGATGACAACGGCCTTGTCCATCAATCCGGGAACGTAAATCCTGTTGGCCACGATGTAGCCGATGATGATTATGAGGTCGAAGATCAGGATGAATCCGTTTCTATCGATGTTGGAGAAATCCCACCAATCCATCTCATATGTGCTTTCCATAGCGGTGTAGGGTTCGTAGAGGTACGTGGTGAAGTACCATGTGCCCGTGAACGATATTGTGAGATCGTCCGGCTGGAAGTTCCCCATGTTTATCGTCATCTTCGAATCCACGAACGTGAGGGTGCAGACCCTTTCCGTCTCGACTTCGGACTTTATGTTGGTCCACGTGACGTATATGTTCATGAGAGGGGTGCGCAGCTCCTTGGCGTTCTCGTCGGATGCGGTGGTGATGATGTTCTCCGTGGTGTACGATACAATGTAAGTGTGTTGCGGATCGTATATCGGAGTGTTCTTCGGTATGTAGTAAAGGATGATGTCCCCGTTCTCGACATTCATGGTGTGACCGTTGATAGTAATGGTGTCACCGTAATAGGCGAAAGAGTAGAAGTTGAGACGGAGATCGTTGTAGTTGGGGAACTTCTCGATTATGTTTATCTCAGGATCGTTCATGACGAAACCGAAGGTGTTGAGATATGTGGTGGTCTTGGATACCTGGAAGTGAGGGTTGACCGTTCCGCCGTTGTCCCCGTGATATATCCTTTCGATGGCCATTCCGTTGACCACATCGGATAGATCGGCTGCGATAGCGGTGTATGTGACGGTGTAGTTGACGAAGGAGAAGGGCTGGGTGATCCTGTCGAGGATGTTGTGGATTCCCTTGAAGGTGATTAATCCAGATTGTGCATCAATCTCCAATGCGTACTGCTGCCAATTACCGACGGAATATGTTATGGGGCCTTTGATGACGCTGTTGCCATTGAGGACCGATACCCTGATGTTCGAATTGTAGCCGTTCTCTATCTGGATTGTGTACGGTGTAGCATCGAATTGAAGGAGTCCGTGGGGATCGTCCTGCAAACTGGTCTCCGTACCGTTGTATTTCCATAGTGGGATGCTAAGGGTGTGGGTGCTGGAATTGTCAAGGCCGGAGAAGTCGAAGACGATCTCAACGGAGCCGTTGGCGTAGTCATTGGACCACCAGACATCCAAATAGGATGGCTCCTCTACGAACTGGGCATATAATATCTGATCTTGCGTTATTGCAACCGTGGAAGATGCCGTGATCTGTGTTCCCCCGGTAGCTGCGGTGAACCATCCTGCGAAGGTATTGTGAGATTTCGTGGCTGATGGAAGTGTCCCGTATGCCTGGCCG
>JAZQKF010000084.1:0-6483 GCA_045542015.1 Acutalibacteraceae bacterium | reverse complement strand
CACGCAGTACAGGCGGCGATTCTTCACCTTGGTGCCCATGGTCACCGAATAGGTGGCCTTGGTGATGGAGGATTTGCTGTACTTGGATGCGCCCTCGTTCTTCACGTACCACGTGTATTTCAGCCCATCCCCCACCGCGGTGACCTTGGCGGACACGGTGGCGCCCCACTTAGCGGTGCGGGTGGTGGCGGACTGGGAGGTGATGGTGGCCTGCCGCCGCAGAAGGTAGGTCTTGGTGGTGTAGGTATTGCCGAACTTATCGGTGACCACGCAGTAGACGCGGCGTCCGTGCACCTTGGAGGTCATCTCCACCGAGTAGGCGGACTTGGTGATGGAGGACTTGCTGTACTTGGATGCGCCGTCGTTCTTCACGTACCAGGTGTACTTGAGCCCGTCGCCGGACGCTTTAACGGTCACCTTGGCGGTCTTATTCTTCGCCACGGTCACGGTCTTGGGCTGGGTGACGATGGACACGCTCTCCCGCAGCAGGAAGGTCTTGGACTGGACGGACTTGCCGTACTTGTCCTTGATGACACAGTACACGCGGCGGCCCTTCACCTTGCTGCTCATGGTGGCAGAATAGGTGGAGGAGGTCACAGAGGACTTGCTGTAAGAGGTCTTGCCGTCGTTCTTAATGTACCAGGTGTACTTGAGCCCGTCGCCCAGAGCGGTGATCTTAACCGAAGCCTTGGCGCCCTTTTTGGCGTAGACGGCGGCGGAGGAGGGCTGCTTGGAGATGGACACCTGACGGCGGATGATGGCGGTGGCGGTCTTCACCTCGTTGCCCAGATCGTCCGAGATGACGCAGTACAGGCGGCGGTTGTGAGTCTTGTCGCTGATCTTCACCGAGTAGGTGTCGGTCTTAATGGAGGACTCGGAATACTTGGAGGAGCCGTCGTTCTTAATATACCAGCGATAGGTCAGATCGCTGTAGCCGTCGGCCTTGACCGTCACCTTAACGGTGGCGCCGTCCTTGCCGTAGGTAGCGGTCTTTGGCTGGGTGAGGATCACCACGCGGGGATACTCGCAAACGTTGCAATAGATATCCGCAGCGTCGGTGTATTCGTGCTCGGCGCAGATGCCCCAATCCAGGAACGTGTCATTCCAGGGGCTATCGGCGCTGACCGGCACCGCAAAGGCACCCACCATCAGCACCAGCGCGCTCAACAGCGCGGTCAGCTTGGTTACGTTGATTCGTTTCATCAGAGAAAACTCCTTTCGCGCAGGATGATTACAAATTTATTATACCGCAGGACGCCCGATTTGTCTACCCCTCATTTTTGGGGCGTTGGGCGCGGGCTCACTCCCGCCGCCGCGTCCTCTATGCGGGACGGGAAACCCGTCCCCTACGGATTCTATCCGCGGTGGTGTGGTGGTGTAGGGGCGGGCGTCCTCGACCGCCCGTGTTGTTGACAATCCCTCCGTCATTTGCTTCGCAAATGCCACCTCCCTTTACAAGGGAGGCTAGGAGTCTATCCAACGTGGAGGTGGCAAAAACCGCTACCCTCACGGGTAGCGGTTTTTGTTATGCTCTCGCGCTGAAAACTTATTTCATCTTGACGCGGACGGTAGAGGTTTTCACCGTCTTGCCGTACTTGTCGGTCACCACGCAGTAGACGTAGCGTCCGTTGACCTTCGAGGTCATCTTGCAGGAATAGGTGGAGGAAGTCACCGAGGACTTGCTGTACTTGGAAGAGCCGGCGTTCTTGATATACCAAGTGTACTTCAGTCCGTCACCCGCCGCCTTCACCGTCACCTTGGCGGTCTTATTCTTCGCCACGGTCACGCTCTTGGGCTGGGTCACGATGGATGCCGCACGGCGCAGCAGCACCGTGTTGGACTGCACCTTGTTGCCCCACACGTCGGTCACCACGCAGTAGACGCGGCGACCGTGCACCTTTTCGGTCATCTTGACCGAGTAGGTAGCAGAGGTGATGGAGGACTTGCTGTACTTGGTGGCGCCGTCGTTCTTAACGTACCAGGTGTATTTCAGACCGTCGCCCGTCGCCTTGACCGTTGCTTTAGCGGTCTTGTTCAGCTGAGCATAGCCGGTCTTCGGCTGGGTGGTGATCTTCGGGGTGGCGCGCTTCACCGTCAGGGTGGTGGTGGCGGTCTTGCGGCTGGTGCCGTATTTATCGGTGATGACGCAGTACACCTGCCGTCCGTCGCGGGACTTGTTCATCTGCACCGAGTAGGTCTTGGTCTTAAAAGAGGTGGTCAGGGAGAACTTGGATGCACCCTTGTCCTTAAAGTACCACTGATACTTCAGTCCGTCGCCGGTAGCCCGTGCCTCCACCGAGGCGGTCTTGCCATAGGCAACCTTATTGGTGGTCTTCACCGAATAGGTGTACAGCTCCTTGACGCTTTCCTCGTCCGACTCCTTAAAAATACGGACGTTATCGATCAGCGCCGAGCCGCCCAGGTCGCAGACACCGAAATTCACCTGCTTATAGACGCCGGAATTGAACTTGGCGCGGTAGTGATACCAGTCGTCGCCGTAGATGTCGGCGTCCAGCTCCATACCCAGCGCCTCTCTCAGCTCGGTCTTGCCGTTGTTCATCAGCACCACGCGACCGGAGCCGCTCTCCAGAATCTTCACGTCAAAGGAGACGTAATAGTCGGTGTTGGGCTTGACCGGTACCGACTTGAGATAATACACGCCGTTGGGATCCGACGAGGCGGTGTACTTCAGCGCGTTGCCGTACTGCACGCGGCTCTCGTGGAAGCTCATAAAGCCGTTGCGCCAGCCGCTGCCGGCGGTCCAATAGGCCTTGTCGTCCACCGTCACGTCCTCCACCAGGCTGTCGCGGGGGTCACAGGTGATGCGACCGGAGGTGAAGATGTAGCTGGTGTCCAGGCCCTCGGACTGACCGTTGGTATAGGTGGTACCGTTGCCGTTCTTGTACACGGCGAGACCGTCCAGCCACATCACGCTGCCGTAGCCGTACAGGGCGAAGGTGAAGGAGGTGTTATCGCCGGTGGTGAACACCACGCTGCGCAGGTGCCAATCCTTATCCCACGCGGTGGGATAGATCTGCTGGGTCTCGCGGGAAGAACGGGCATAGCCGCGATAATACTCGTAATAGGTCATAAACGTGCCGGTGTCGGGGTCGATGACGCCCAGCGAAGCCATACCCTTATTGGTGGATTTGAGATAGTCGCCCTTAATCCAGGTGGACAGCACATAGTTGCTCTCCTTCTCCAGACCGGACACGGTGAATTTATACCAGCCGGGCTCCTGGGTGGCGGAGGTGTCGAACTTCAGGCTCTTCTTGCCCTCGGGGGCGGTGGAATCCTCCACCACCGAGATGTACTGGTTCAGGAAGGAGCGGTTGTTCCACTGACCGCCGGAGGCGTTCTCAAAGCTGCCGTTCTTGATCAGGTTGACCGAATCCGACTGAGGGCGGATCAGCAGGTCGCCGAAGGAGATCAGCTTGGTCTTGTCCGCCTCTGCCTCTGCCTTGGTCTGGGTGGTGGGCTGATAATAGATGCCCGCCTTGTACGTAGGCTTCACAAAGGTATTCTTATACGCCAGGTCGGCGCCGGCGGGATAGTTGGGCTCGGAGGTGACGGTGACGCCGCTGCGCTTGGCGGTGATGCGATAGCAGTAGCCGCTCTTGGGCTTGGCGTCGTCGGTATCGGTATACAGACCCATGCTGTACTGATCCACGTAATTGGACTGGGGCGCATCCTTGACTAGCGCCTTCCAGGTCTTTCCGCCGTCGTCCGAACGCTCCACCGTGATGGTGGCGGCGGCATCGTTGGCGGGGATAAAGCGCACCTTGCCGTCGCCGTAGTTGGCATACAGCACGGGGGCGGAGAGACCGGCGGCCTCGCCGCGGTATTTCTTACGGCAGTTGTCCATATAGTGCCGCAGGTCGGTCACCGACTTGCGGAAGGAGAGGTTGTCGTAGGCATTGCGCAGCAGGTAATAGTCGGAGTCGCTGACATAGGACTTGTTGGGGAGCCAGCACCAAGCGAAGCCGCCCTTATACCCCTTCTCCCGCATCTCCTCGCGGAATCCGATGTGGATCTGGGTGAACTGCTCGTCGTCGTAGGAGGCGTTACCCACGTTGAACTCGGTCAGGATGGGGTCCGCGTCGGTGACAAAGTCCTCCACAGCGGGGAATTGGTTGAGGGCATCGGCGTAGCGGTTGTGCCCCATCAGATCCAGGTCAAAGTCGCGGTAGATGGCCTTGTTCATCGCGTTGGAGGACACGGTGCGGGCCACATTCGGCAGTTTCTCCCGCACGGTGTCGTTGATCTGCTTCATAAAGTAGACCATATCCTCCTGGGTGACGCCGTACATCGTGCGGCTGCCGCTGAAGTTGTTGCCCTTGCCCACGTCGTTGATCTCGTTCTCCGGCTCGTCGGCGATGGATACCAGCGCCACCACGTCGGGGTACTCCGCCAGCATCTCGCACAGGGGAGCCACAAAGTTCTCGGCATAGTTGCGGGCGATCTCCTGGTTACCCAGCATCTGGCAGATCACCTTCCAGCCGTCGATGCCGTGATAGTTGGGCATAGAGGAGCAGTGGAAATACACGTTCCACATCACCGGCATACCGATCTCACGGCACATATCCAGCAGACGGCGGGCGTTGTCCAGATAGTCCTGCTTAATGCCCACCACGTTGCCGGTCTCGCTGAACTCAACGCCCTCGCCGTAGATGGAGCCGCCGTAGGCCATAATGTTATAGCCCATGGTCTTCAGGTTGTAGATCTGCTGATAGATCTTATCGGCACCGATGTAATCCAGCTCCACGCGGTTCCAGTCAGAACTGGCGCTGGAATTGTAATACGCGGCCATCAGCTCGTTGCCGGTCAGATTATGGCCCGAACCGGAGCCGTTAAACCACGGGAACCAGATGCCGTCGATAAAGCCGTCCCGCTCCAGAATCTGCTCGATGAGCATGGGCTTTTCCTCGTCGGTCCAGGGGAAATCGCCCCCCAGCTCGGCGGTGGCGGTGAAGGCGGTAGCGGGGATCAGCCCCACCACCAGCAACAGCGCGCACAGCAGGGACAGCAGGTTTTTCAGGCGCAGTTTCATAGTGTGTCCTCTCTTTCTCGGTCGTTTGCGGGGGTAGTTTTTTAAAAAATTACCCATTCTTACACCTACACTATACCATATCCGCCCGTGCATTTCCACTATTTTTTAGAATTTCGTGGATTTGCAAAATACAACAGGGTGTGATATAGTAGTATTAAACAAATGGAAGGAGGTGCTGTCCGTGCCGCTGAACGAGTCGGTCCGCTCCCTCAAGGGGGTGGGCGAAAAACGTGCCGCCCTGTACGAAAAGCTGGGCATCCGCACCCTGTGGGATCTGCTGGAACACTATCCCCGCGGGTATGAGGACTGGTCCAACCCCACCCTCATCTCCGAGGCGCAGGCGGGCGTGCCCTGCTGTATCCGCGGCTGGGTGGTCACCTCCCCCACCGAGCATCGGGTGCGCAAGGGCATGACCCTGTATAAATTCCGCGTGTCCGACGGCTATGCCACCCTGCAGGTGACCCTGTTCAACAACCCCTACGCCGCCGCCAAGGTGCGTCGGGACCAGGAGATACTGCTGTACGGCACGGTGGTGGCGGACGGACGGCGGGCGGAGATGACCAGCCCCCGCATCGAGACGGTGGACGCCGCCAAGATCCGTCCCCTCTACCCCCTCACCGAGGGACTGACCAACAAGATGATCGAGCAGAACGTGACCGCCGCGCTGGAGATACTGGGGCGGGTGGGTCTGCCGGAGATACTGCCGGAGGAGGCGGTGCGCGCCGAGGGTCTGTGCGACCGCGTCACCGCCATCCGCAACATCCACTTCCCCACCGACCACAAGGCGGTGGAGCAGGCCAGGCGGCGGCTCATCTACGAGGAATTGTTTATCCTGCAGCTGGGGCTGTTGCGGCTGAAGAGCCGCAGCCGTCGCCTCAGCGGTGCGGTGCTGACAGCCGACCGCACCGCCGAATACGCCGCCGCCCTGCCCTTTACCCTGACCGGCGCCCAGCGCCGTGCCATCGCCGACTGCATCGGGGATATGCGGGGGCTGTGTCCCATGTCCCGCCTGATACAGGGCGACGTGGGCAGCGGCAAGACCGCCGTGGCGGCGGGTGTGGCCTATTCCCTCATCCGCGAGGGGTGGCAGGCGGCGATGATGGCGCCCACCGAGATACTGGCAGAGCAGCACGCCGAGACCCTGCAGAAATTGCTGGGGGATTCGGTGCGGGTGGGTCTGCTGACCGGCTCGGTGCCGGCAGCGAAGCGGCGAGTGCTGCAGGAGCACATTGCCGGTGGCGATATTGATTTCGTGGTGGGCACCCACGCCCTCATCAGCGACAGCGTGCAGTTTGCGCGGCTGGGTCTGGTGATCACCGACGAGCAGCACCGCTTCGGCGTCGCCCAGCGGGCGAAGCTGGCCGCCAAGGGGCAGGACCCCCACCTGCTGGTCATGTCCGCCACCCCCATCCCCCGCACTCTGGCGCTGATAC
>JAZQKF010000083.1:0-3656 GCA_045542015.1 Acutalibacteraceae bacterium | reverse complement strand
TATGTGAACGACTACAAGCTGATCTCTATGGGCGCTGTTGCTACGAACGGCGTGAGCACTGTGGATATTCCCGTTGAGTATCTGTGCGACGACGATGTGAGCGCTTCTGCTCAGTTCGCTATCCGCATTAAGAACATCCCCGAGGGTAAGGAGGCTGTGGAGATCACCTTCACTCCCTACTTCACCATCGAGATCGACGGCGCGCCGGTCACCATCTACGGTGAGGAAGTTGTTGCTTCCTACAACTCCGTGATGGGCTGATTTCGTCCCGTTGTCACAGCTGAATAGCTAACAAAACCCCCACCGACTATTCGGTGGGGGTTTTCCTTTTGTTCAAGCCCGACGCGGGATAGGATTCGTAGGGGACGATGCCCACATCGTCCCCTCCCGCGCAAGCCACCCCATGTCGCCCTCACACAAAAAAAGATGCCCCTGCCGATGGCAGGGGCATCCTCTCGTATACACTTATTTCGGCATCGCCATGGTGATGGTCACGTCCCCCGCCGCAGTGGGGTAGGTGACGGTCAGCCGCTCGCCGCTGAGGGCGGCCTCCACCGTGGGCGCTCCGTGCTCGTTCACCACCAGACCGTTCAGCGCGGTGGCCTGCTGATACACCGTCTCGTCAAATATATCCTGCACGAACAGCTGATAGGCGTTGCTGCGATAGTCCACGTAGGCCACCTTGGTCTTATTGGCGGCCACGTAGTTGCCGAAGGCCTCCGACCGCTTACCTGCGGTCACGTGGCAGAACACCGTCCAGCGGGAGCCGTCGTCGCTGCCGCCCACGATCTGCAGCAGGTCGCGGGTCAACGCCAGACACTCCGGCTGCCGAGGCATACGGGAGCGGACGTACAACTCCTCCCCCTGGGCGGAGGACACCTCGATGGAGTAGGTGCCGTTTTCCTGTTGGCTGATTTGAAAGTGATAGGCATCGGGGTCGGCGGGTCGGGGTTGGCAGCCGCACAGGCACAGACCGACCATCGACAGCACGCACAGCAAAGAAATCAGACGGCGTTTCATTACGAACACGCTCCTTATATATATTATACATTATATTATAATGCGCCTTTTCTGCAAAAGCAACGATTTTTTCGTTGACCCCACCGCGAATATGGAGTATGATATAGATGCTTTAGTATTTTAGGGTAGAGAAACAAATCCATCTTCCTAAAACGGAGTTTGGATTTGTCGCTCTACCCTATCGCAAGGAGTGTTACGATGCCTGCGTTTTTTGATTCCCGTGACAGTCAATACCGCGCCCCCTTCGGCGCTGTGGAGGAGGGAACTCCGGTCACCCTGCGGGTGTGTATGCCGCGCAACTGGGGTTGCCGTTCGGCTTTTCTGATGATGGAGCAGGACGGACAGCTCCGCACCGAGATCCCGATGCAGTGGGGCGGTATGCGCGACGGCGACCACGAGTGGTGGACGGTCACCTATACCCCCGCCGCGGCGGGGGTGTATTGGTACAATTTCCGCGTGGAGGTGGCGCTGGGCGGCGGTTTTCTGACCCGCTGCTTTGACGGCACCGCCGCCTATTCCCCTGACCGCGACGGCAGACGGTGGCAGCTGACCTGCTATGAGCAGAATTTCACCACCCCTGACTGGCTGGCAGGCGGTGTGCTGTATCAGATCTTCCCCGACCGCTTTGCCTCCTCCGGCACCCCCAAGGACGGCGTCCCCGCCGACCGCGTGATCCACGCCGCCTGGTCGGAGGCGCCGGAGTGGCGCCCCAACCCCCACGGTCAGGTGCTGAATAACGATTTCTTCGGCGGCGGCCTGAAGGGCATTGAGGATAAGCTGGATTATCTTTCGTCGCTGGGCGTCACCTGCATTTATCTGAATCCCATCTTCGAGTCCCACTCCAACCACCGCTACGACACGGCGGATTACACCCGCATCGACCCCCTGCTGGGGGACGAGGCGGACTTCCGCTCGCTGACCGCGGCGGCCAAGGCGCGGGGCATTCGGGTGATGCTGGACGGCGTGTTCAGCCACACCGGCTCGGACAGCGTGTATTTTAACCGCCAACGCCGCTATGAGGGGGACGGCGCCTATAATTCCCCCAATTCTCCCTATTCCGATTGGTACCATTTTCGAAATTGGCCCAACGACTACGCCTCCTGGTGGGGGTTCCAGACCCTGCCGGAGGTGGACGAGCTGTCCTCCGGCTTTATGACCTACGTCAACGGCGAGCAGGGCATCGTGCCCAAGTGGCTGCAGGCGGGCGCCTCCGGCTGGCGGCTGGATGTGGCGGATGAATTGCCGGACGGCTTTTTGGATGCCCTGCGCCGTCGGGTCAAGGCCACCGACCCCGATGCTTTGGTGCTGGGCGAGGTGTGGGAGGACGCCACCAACAAGGAGAGCTACGGTCACCGCCGCCGCTATCTGCTGGGACAGCAGCTGGACAGCGTGATGAATTACCCCTTCCGCGATGCAATTCTGGGGTATCTGCTGGGCGGCAGTGGCGCTGAATGTATCCACAAGGTGTGGGACGTGGTGGAGAATTACCCGCCCCAGACCCTGTGCCTGCTGATGAATCACATCGGCACCCACGATACCGAACGGGCGCTGACCCTGCTGGGGGACGAGCCCACCTACGGTCGCGGTCGCAGCTGGCAGGCGGATCGCCGTATGACGGCGGATCAGCGGTCGCTGGCGCAGAAGCGGTTGCGGCTGGCGACTCTGCTGCAGTTCGCCCTGCCCGGCGTGCCGTGCATCTATTACGGCGACGAGGCGGGTATGGAGGGGTACAAGGACCCCTTTAACCGTGGCACCTATCCCTGGGGCGGCGAGGACGCCGACCTGCTGGAATGGTATCGCCGCCTGGGCGCCCTGCGCAGGGAAACCTCCGCGCTGGCACAGGGTGCGTTCCTGCCGGTGCCCACCGGCGACGATGTGGTGTGCTTTGCCCGCCGCGACGGGGACAGCGGTCTGCTGTGCGCCGTCAACCGTGGTGAGGAGCTGCGGGTGCTGCACCTGCCGGAGGATTTTACCGCCGCCGCCGTGGTGGTGGGGGACGGCTACGTGGCAGAGGATTGCCTGGTGCTGCCGCCGCTGTCCGGCGTGTGGATGCGCCGCTGATTGTGTAGATTATACAAACAGAAACGCCGTCGGTTGTCCGGCGGCGTTTTCGCCCCCTAAATCTAGTGTGTTTTCCACCAATTCCGCCACTAGATTTAGGGCTGAAAAAACATTGAAAAAAAGTATGTAAAAAACGAAAAAAAGTGTTGACAAACCCTGTGTTTCTATGGTATGATAGCAAAGCCGCTATAGAAAACGGCTGTGATTTTGCAGTTGCAGGCAACCGTCTGCGAGGGATGCAAAACCGCAAGGACCTTGAAAATTAAACAGTGTAAGACAAGAACGAAAACACACACAATACCCGTTAATTCTTACTCAGTATGAGAAGAATCCGGAAACAAGAAATTGTTTCTAAAAGAGGAGCGACAGCTCCTCGGACGCTAGACGTCAGAATGAGTTACAAACTCAAAACATGATTAGTACAGCCGAGAGGTTGTGTTAATACCATTTTTGAGAGTTTGATCCTGGCTCAGGACGAACGCTGGCGGCGTGCCTAACACATGCAAGTCGAACGGAGTAATTCGCTGAAATGAAGGTAGCTTGCTACTGAATTTTCTTGAATTACTTAGTGGCGG
>JAZQKF010000082.1:0-19072 GCA_045542015.1 Acutalibacteraceae bacterium | reverse complement strand
CCACCGTTACCGGGGGGGTTTTTCCCACCCGCGGGGGGGACGTCCCCACCCTTTTATTTACCATTAAGGAATAATAAACCCCGCCGAGGCCACGCCTCGGCGGTTTTTTTGCGTTAATGACCGTGATAATGGAAAAAGGGCAGGATGGACAGCCACAGTCGGCGCCGTCTTTTGATCCAGTGCTTTTGCTCGCGTCCTTCGGAACGCCCGATCTCGATATTCAGGTACTTGAGCTCGTGGCGGAAGTCGTGCAGCCAGGGGATGAACACCGCCACCAGGGCGATGAGCGCCATCACAGCCACCAGACCGATGGCCAGATACAGCCAGTTGACCGTCATTTTGACAGCCGCCGCAAACGGAAGATTAAGAATTAACATAGCAATACTCCTAGGGGAACATGGTATTGTGTAACACCATTATAACAGACGATTCGACAAAAAGCAAGGGGTTGTCCGCTGCCGTTTGTCGCGCATGTTAGGTCCAGCCCAGCTCGCCGTCGTTATAGGGGAAGCTGTTGGGGTCCTCGGCGATGGCCTCGGCGGGGGCAAAGGTCACCTCGGTGAGGGCGGGGGAGTTGTAGTTCTTTTTCACAGTGATTCCTCCTTATGCTTCGGTTCCGAAGAAACTCTCATAGGTGCCCTGCTGCATCTGACCGTACAGGGTCACGGTGCGCTCACCTGCCTGAACGATGACGTAGGGGCGGGCGTAGATGGTAGTGCCGAAGTGGCGCTCGGGGATGTTGACGATACGCACGGCATAGCTGTAGCCGTTGGCCATATCGGTGTCGTTATAGGTCCAGCGCTTGCGGCCCACGACGTCGATGGTGCTTCTGTCCGCATTGGTAGACTCCAGGGTCAGACCCGCATTGGCGGCGTCGGGATCGAGGCTCATAACGGCGCCCACCCGTACCACGGTATAGGGGTAGGGATCGTCGGCGTAGTAGCTGTTGGTGAAGGGATAGGCAGTGGCGGTATTGGTCTGATAGATGTGGCCGTCGCTTTCCTTAACGGTGACGGCGTTCTTCATATTCACGCGGAACAGGAAGCCCAGACCGGCGGTGATGTTATCCGGCTCGGGAGCCTGCTCGCGGGCGCTCATACCCTTATACTGGATGATATCCACCGGCGTATCGGGGATTTCCGTAACCTCGAAATCGGTGATATAGAGGTTGGTTTCCACCGTGCCGTTGCCCAGGTTGACCACCTTGATCTCCAGCTGGTCGAGAGTACTGCGGCAGATGAAAGAGATGTCGGTCCGGCTGCGGGTATCCTCGCCCCAGAAATCGGTGTAGTCATATACGTTGGCACCGTTTTCGGTTCTCTGGTTGACGTACACACGGAAGCCGTTGGTGACGGCGCGGGCAGAGAAAGAAATTCGATAGGTCTTACCGGTCTCACCCGTGACGGTTTTGTTCAGCATAGAACTGTATGCCGCGTTGCTGTAATAGTAGGTGTAACCGTCCATGACAGAGGGAGTGTCCGGATTCTCGGGGGTATCGGGGGTGTCGGGATCATCGACGGCGGGGGGAGCCTGTCCGTCGGCGCGGGCTAATACGAAATCATCGTAATAGATGTTGCCGTTGCTGGTAATTGCTTGTTGGATGACGATGCGCACGGAGGTATTATTGGCGGAATTAAACGTCAGCTGATGCGCATTCACGGTATTCGCACTAACATTCCAATAATAGGTTCTTACCAGATCTGTAGTGGTGCTGCCGGCATAGACGTGAACACGAGCCTGTGCCGAGGTGTCGGTACCAACGTACAATGCCGTTACATCTAGCACATAGTCCACGTTGGCTTCTACGGTTACGGTCTGCTCGGCTACAGTAGAGTATTTGCTGGTGGTGGTCGCTTTCAGCACGGAGCTGCCGTTGTACGACAGGATCTGTCCGCCGGAGACCGTCCAATAGTCGGTGGTGCCGGATTCAAAATCGCCGTCGGTAATATAGCCGTCAAAGGAGACGGTGGGCTCTTCAATGTCTGCCGTTCTGCGCAGCACAAACTCATCGTAATAGATATTGCCGTTCATCGCGGTGGAAGAGGAGGGAGCGGCGTGCTGTTGGATGACGATGCGCACGGTGGTGTTGCTACCGGAATTAAAGGTAAGCTGATGGGTATCCAGCGCATTGGCAGAGATGTTCCAATAGTAAGAGGGCGTGGCCAATTCGGTGGAGCCGCTGTTGCCGGCATAGATGTGCACACGGGCAATGGCGCTGGCATGGCTGCCCACGTAGAGAGATTTCAGACTCAGGGTGTAGTCGGTGTTTTCCTCCACGATGATGGTCTGGGTCGCTACGTTAGAGTAGCGGGAGGTGGTGGTCGCTTTCAGAGCATAGCTGCCGTTGTATTCCACGATCTGGCCGCCGGTGATGTTCCAGAAATTGGTGGTGCCGGATTCAAAATCGCCGTCGGTGATGTAGCCGTCGTAGGAGACATCCGCGGACTCGGTACCGGACAGATCGCGGTTGATGAGAACGTTATCGATATACACGTCAGCGCTGGCATCCTCGATGGTAAAGCGCAGGGTGGTTTGCTCCAGATCCCCCTCGTATTGGAAGAAATACAGGAAATCTGTCCACTGACCGGCGGTGCCGGTGCAGGCCTTCTTAAGAGAAGAGACGTTGTTCTCGTCAATGATGCTGACGGTGAACGAACTACCGGCAACGATCTTCGCCTGGAAGGTCAATTTATAGGTGACACCGCTGTCTACCGCAATGGTCTGGTACATACTGCGGGTCTCGGTGCTGGTCATATCGTGGATGCGGGCGTATTTGCCGTAGGTCTCTCCCTCGCCAAAGGCGCCGCCGTGCCAATAGACCGGCTCTATTTTGCCTTTACCGTTGTCTTTCCAACACTCAAAGTCGCCGTTGGAAACCCAACTGTCGGTGTCGGTCATAGCCGTTTTGACCGTTGCGGCCGTCACGCCCAACGGGATCGCGGCAACGATCATCGTCACTGCCAGAACGGCAGACAACCATTTACGTACGTTCATTTTCATAACAAAAAACCTCCTCAAAAGGGTCTTACACGTGTATAGTGGAAACACGAAACCACACTACACCTATAATTACTTATAATTATACTCAAATTGGGGGGAGGGTGTCAATTGCTATATGCAAAGAAAATGCATTTTTAATCCTGCGGAAAGTTGTCGAAGGGGCACAAAAAATTTACCAAAGTAAAGTGAAAACCCGCCGCGGAAACCGCGGCGGCCGGGAAAACGAAACGTAGAATCGGGCTTGTAGGGGACGGGTTTCCCGCCCCGCATACACACCCACCCCCGCCGGACAGCCCCCTGCCTCCCTTGTAAAGGGAGGGGGACCGCCGCTAGGCGGTGGAGGGATTGCGATTTAGTTATGAGTTTAGGGTTATGAGATTGCCTGCGGCAATCGTTATGAGAACCCCTGCGGGGTTCGTTTAAATCCCCCAGTCTGCCCTGTGGGCAGCCAGCCCCCTTTACAAGGGGGCCTACACCCTATCCCACGTCGGATATAGGCGTCCTATTACCCATAATACGCGCTGTCGCCGATAAACTCACGGATGAGGGCGGTGGGGGGTACCGCATCGGCGGACAATCCCTCGGCGGCGGACAATACCGGCAGTATTTTCGCTACCTCGGAGTAATGGGTCAGCTCTTTGAGAGTGTCCAGCAGATAGGGACGGTACACGTGCAATTCATAGGCAAAGAAGGTGTCCACGTCAAAGGTGGAGCGGTGCTTGAAGGGCATAATGAATCGTTCCTCGCCTACGTTAACGCTGTGGCACATACGCAGGGTGTCCTCGGCGCGGCGACCGCGGCCGTTCACGTCCCGCAGCATCCGCCGCAGCACACGGACGTACTTGGGGTGCATCACCCAGCCGTCGGGACCCTCTACGCGGGTGCGCACGCTGACGTACAGCCGCACCGTCTTCTCCTCGGGCAAACGCACCACGTCGGGGTTTAGGGTGTGGATGCCCTCCAGGATCACCACCTCACCCGCCTTTCGGGTGAGGGTCTTGCCGCTGTCGCGGCGGGTGCCGGTGTGAAAGTCAAACTCGGTCAGCCGGATGGTCTTGCCGTCGATGAGGTCCTGCAGCTGGCTGTTCAGCAGGTCGGCGTCCACCCGTTCGGGGGATTCCAGGTCAAACTTGCCCTGCTCCAGCAGCTTTTGATCCTCCTCGGTCTGGGTATTAAAATAGTTGTCCTGGGACAGGGTGTGGGTCTGCAGACCGCGGCGATCCAGCTTGTGCTCCAGCATCAGGGCGGTGGTGGTCTTTCCGCTGCCCGAGGGTCCGGAGATGAGCACGATGGGGCAGACGTCCCGATGGGCGACGATGTGGTCGGCGATCTCCTCCAGCTGACGGTCGTAGCTCTGCTCCGCCGCGGCGATAAAGGCGGCGGCGTCCTCAGCCAGACGGCGGTTGCCGTCGAATACGGAATAGGTCATGGTGTTGGCTCCTTTCACGGAGAGTTGGTTTTGTACTGAATAGTATACCACTCCTCGGCGGATGATGCAATTCCCTCTTTTCATTGTTGTGAAAATGTGATAAACTATAGGGTAGAGTGACAAATCCGAACTCCGTTTTAGGAAGATGGATTTCCGCTCTATCTTCGTTAAAATACTCGCAAATGCTATAAAGAAGAACAGCGCAAGGAGGTTTTTCTATGCGTATTGTGGTTGCCGATGCCGCCACGGTGGTGGGTCACGGCATCGACCTGGAGTTTTTAAAGGAATTCGGCGAGGTGACCGTCTACGATCTGACCCAGTCGGAGCAGCTGATCCCCCGTCTGCAGGGCGCGGACGCGGTCATCTGCAATAAGGTGTGCATCACCGCCGAGGTGATGGCGGCCTGTCCCACTTTGAAATATGTGGGTCTGTTCGCCACCGGTTATAATAATATCGACGTGGAGTATGCCGCCGCCCACGGGGTGACGGTGTGTAACGTGCCCGGCTATTCCACCGAGGCGGTGGCGCAGCACGCCTTTGCGCTGCTGCTGGCGATTACCGACCGTTGCCACGAGTATAATGCCACCGTGGCGCAAGGGGACTGGGTGCGCAGCCGCACCTTTGCCTATTTTCCCATTCCGCTGACGGAATTGTGCGGCAAGACCATGGGCATCGTGGGCTACGGTGCCATCGGCCGACGGGTGGGGGATATGGCCCGCGCCTTTGGTATGAAGGTGTTGGTATGCGGACGCCGTCCCATCCCCGACGAGGACGTGGAGCAGGTGCCCTTTGAGGAGCTGTTGCGCCGCGCGGACGTGGTGAGTATGCACTGCCCCCTGAATGCCGACAGCGTGGGGATGATGGACGCCGCCGCCTTTGCGAAAATGAAGCAGGGGGCGATTTTTATCAACACCTCCCGCGGCGGTCTGGTGGATGAGCAGGCTCTGCGGGCGGCGCTGGACAGCGGGCATCTGATGGGTGCCGGCGTGGACGTGTTGCAGGTGGAGCCGATGAGGGAGGATTGTCCTCTGCTGGGCGCCCCCAATCTGCTGATCACCCCCCACGTCGCCTGGGCGGGAGTGGAGACCCGCCGCCGTCTGATGGGTGTGGTGGCGGAGAATATCCGCCAGTTCCTCAACGGAACGCCGATTAATCGGGTGTGATAAGTAACGAGAGATAAGAAGAAAGGCCCCCTTTAGGCAAGGGAGGCACGCCGACTTCGTTGGCTAAGTATTGTCTGATAAGGAGCGCTGAGTATGACCATTCGTTTTGCAACCGAAAAAGACGTCCCCCGCCTGGGCGACCTGCTGTGCCAGGTGGATCTGGTGCATCATCGGGGACGACCGGACATTTTTAAGGTGGGGCGCAAGTATTCTGACGAGGAATTGACGGCACTGCTGGGGGAGGACACCCGCCCGATCCTGGTGGCGGTAGACGATGCCGACACCGTGCAGGGCTACTGCTTCTGCATACTGCAGCAGCACGTGGATGACGGGGTGCTCACCGATATCAAAACGCTGTACATCGACGACCTGTGCGTGGACGAGACCTGCCGCGGGCAGGGGCTCGGCAAGGCACTGTACGCCGCGGCGGTGGCGCTGGCGCGACAGAGGGGGTGCTATAACGTGACCCTGAACGTGTGGTCCTGCAACCAAAGCGCCCTGCGCTTTTACGAGTCGCTGGGGCTGACCCCCCAGAAGATCGGGATGGAGCAAATACTGTAAATTAAAAAGCCGAGCAACGGGACCGTTGCTCGGCTTTTTCTATTAATATTATATCACATTTTCTGTCCAAAAACAAGACTTGTACTTATGATAACAGTGAGGTATAATGACAAAAAAGCGGCGCACTCCCTGCGCAATGCGAAGAAAAAATATTGCAAAAGAAACCCCTTGACAAATAAAGTCGGGGGGGGTACACTTTTATTTACACACTTTCACCACGGAGTGGGGAAAACCAACGGTTGAGCGGCATTCAACCAAAGCCCTGTTGACGGTGAGGGATATGTATGTTATCTTAATAATGAAAGGTGGTGAATGATAATGAAGATGCATTACAGATACGACGGGGACAATTATCATTCACGGCTGAGCATTTGATGCAATGTGGCAGAATATAACGTGATGGTAGAGTCTTCGTTAGGAAGACTCTTTTTATTTTTGGAGGATATGATGTTTATAAAACGTAAGAAAAAAGAAAAAAGTCTCAGCGCCAAGCGGGTGGCATCCAACACCTGGTTTGCGCTGAAGGTGGTGTGGACTGCAACCCCCACTTACTTAATTATGTATTTTCTCTGCACGATCATTTGGGGTATCTTCGGTTTCTTGGGCGAGACCTACGTATTACGTATGGTTGTCAACACCGCCCAGACGGCCCAGGGCATTGACGAAACCATCCGTTTTGTGGTGATACTGGGTGTGACCGCCATTGTGGTCAACACCTGCCTGCGTTATTTCTGGAACGTGATGAGCCCTCCCGAGACCCGCAAGTTTGCGGCCCATGCAGAGGGGATGCTGTTCCGCAAAGCGGCACAGGTGGAACTGTCCTGTTACGAAAACCCGGAATTCTACGACAAATACGTCAAGGCGATGAACGAGATCTATAACCGTATTGACCGTACGATGCAGGCGGTGGATGGTCTGTTGGATAAAATCGTTTCTTTGACCGCCAATTCCCTCTTACTGTTCGTTATCGATCCGTGGCTGTTCCTGTTCGCTCTGCTGCCGATGGTGTTTGGCATCTTTAAGCGCAAAGAGGTTAAGGCGCTGTATGACCAAGAGGGTGCGAAAAAGCCGGTGGTACGCCGGGTGGAATACGTCCGCCGCACCTTCTATTTGGGTGAGTACGCTAAGGAGATGCGTATCGGCGGTATGTGGCGGTTGCTCTTGGAGGATTTGAAGGCGTGTTACACGGAACTGCGGGACATCATCAAAAAGCATGGCGGTCGTCGTGCCCTGTTCGGCTACATCCAGCAGATTGGTTTAGAGGTGTTCACCATTCTGGGTGCTACCCTGTATGCCGTGTGGCGGACGATGGTGACGGGAGATATGTTGGTAGGCGACTGCTTGGTGGTGCTGGGTTCTATCGGCTCTATTTCTAACAGCATTAACAACTTAATTCAGAATTTTGCGGATTTCCGAGAACAGGCCTTCTTCTTGGAGGATGTGCGGTATTTTCTGGACTACAATCCCGCTATTCAGGATGGTGACAAACCCATGCCGGAGGAGACCGGCGACCTGGTGGTAAAAGATCTGTCCTTCCGCTACGATGGTGCTGAGCAGGATGCTCTCAAGCACATCAACTTGACTCTACATAAGGGCGAGCGCATCGCCCTGGTGGGTGCCAACGGTAGCGGTAAAACCACGCTGGTGAAAATGCTTCTGCGTTTGTACGACCCCACCGAGGGTATGGTCATGCTGAACGGAGAGAACATCAAAGATTTACCGGCGATGGATTATCGCAAGGCGTTTTCCACCGTGTTCCAGGACTTTAAGGTGCTGGCCGCCACTGTGCGGGATAATGTAACCTTGGGTGCTGCCGAGGTAGATGACGAAGCGGTGATTGATGCCCTGAAAGAGAGCGGCATCTATCCCAAGATTGCTGGCTTTGAGCATGGCCTGGACACCGTTTTGACCCGTGAGTTTGACGATAAAGGCGAAAATCTGTCCATCGGCGAACAGCAGAAACTATCGCTGGCCCGGGTGTTCTATCGCAATACGCCCTTTGTGATTTTGGACGAGCCCTCTTCCGCACTGGATCCCATTGCGGAATATACGATGTTTGAGAATATGATGCGTGCCACCGAGGGACGAAGCGTGGTGTTTATTTCTCACCGCTTGTCTTCTGCTGTGCTGGCAGACCGGGTGGCGCTGATGGATGGTGGCGAGATCGTGGAGTGTGGCACCCACGAAGAACTGATGAAACGAAACGGCAAATACGCCGCTATGTTCCGCCGTCAGGCAGAGAACTATTTGGGAAGTGAGGTGACCGCTCATGCGTAAGAGTAAACGAGCACGGCAAAAGTTTTCTGCGGTCATTGGCAACAACTGGTTTGTTCTCAAGCAGGTGGCACGCCATACCCCGTGGTTGTTTGTCGGCTTCGTGGTTGAGGCGGTGGCCATGGGCGCTCTCAACTCCGGCTTTGCCTATTTTAATTATTTCTTGCTAAATGAAGTCAGTTCCCCTATGGGTGAGTTTGCCAAGGCGGCGCTGATGATTTTGGTGATGGCGGTCAGTATGCTGATTGCTTATGCTATCAATAAGTGGTTCTGGTTTGTGTTTAAGCCCATGCTGGAGGAAAAACTGCATAGTAAACTCCACGAGGAACTGTTCCGGAAAGCGCAGAAACTGGATTTGGCCTGTTTTGACGACCCGGAGTTCTACACCGACTTTGTATGGGCTATGGACGAGGCCAACCAGCGTGCCATGTGGGTCGTGCAGGATACGGGACAGCTGATTTCCCGCTTGATTTCCTCGGTGTCTTTATTCGGCCTGATGGTGTCGGTGGATGCCTTTATTGCGGTGCTACTCCTTATTTCTTCGGTGGTGTCTATTGTGTGCGACACTCTGGGTAATCGAGTGCACTACGAGCAGGAAAAGGAAATGAAGCCCCTGTGGCGCAAAAACGGCTATATCAACCGGGTGTACCATCTGGCAGACTATGCCAAGGAGATGCGCAGCAGCGATACCAACGACCTAATGATGGCGGAGTTTGATAAGAATAACGTCAAAATCACCGAGGTGCAGATCCGTTGCGGCAAAAAGTATTTCCTGCTGTACGGTCTGGGTTTTGGTCTGATGCAGAATGTCACGTTCTACGGCAGTCTGCTGTATATGATTTTTAAACTGAAAGCGGGTTTGTTGACCATCGGCGGTTTTGCCGCCGCCATTCAGGTGGTGTGGAATATCCGCTGGCAGATTACCGACCTCATCGAGCGTATCACCAAGTTCCCCATGCACTCGCTGTATATTGAGAAGTGGCGTGGGTTCCTGCGGTTTGAGCCGGTCATCACCGGTAAGCGCACCGAACTGCCGCCCTTCGAGAGCCTGGAATTCCGGGATGTGAGTTTTACCTATGAGTTTTCGGCTCATCCCAAATACCGCTTCCACGATGCTGACCACCGGGCTGAGGAGCAAGAGGGCCGTGAGGCGCTCCGCCACGTCAACTTGACCATTAAGGCGGGAGACAAGGTGGCCATCGTAGGTTATAACGGAGCGGGCAAGACCACCCTTATCAAATTGATGATGCGTCTGTACGACCCTACCGAGGGTGTGATACTGTATAACGGCGTGGACATTCGTGAGTACGATCCCGCCGCCTATCGTAAACACATCGGCACAGTGTTCCAGGATTATAAACTGTTTGCCACCACCGTTGCTCACAACGTTATGAATGGCGAATACGACGAGAACGCCCATCGGGATATTGTGTTGGATGCCTTGGATAAATCCGACTTCACCGAGAAATTGAGCAAACTGGAGCAGGGTATCGACACCCACCTGACCCGTGAGTTCAAAGAAGACGGCACCAATCTCTCCGGCGGCGAAGCGCAGAAGGTAGCTATCGCCCGTGTGTTCGCGGCGAATTATCCCATCGTGATTATGGATGAGCCTTCCTCTGCTCTTGACCCTATGGCGGAGTATCAGCTCAACCAGTCCATCCTGCACCATACGCAGGATAAGACGGTGGTGTTTATCTCCCACCGTCTGTCCACCACCCGTATTGCCAACACGATTTATATGTTTGAAAAGGGCGCTCTGGTGGAGCAAGGTTCTCACGAAGACTTGCTGGCTCAGGACGGCAAATACGCCGAAATGTTCCGCCTACAATCTGAGAAGTACGAAGAGTAACCGCAAAACGAAAAAGCCGAGCAACGGTACCGTTGCTCGGCTTTTGTTATGCCTTTGATTATTTGGCGTAGTCCACCGCGCGGTTCTCGCGGATGAGGTTGACCTTGATCTGACCGGGGTAATCCATATTGCCCTCGATCTTCTTGGCGATCTCGCGGGCCAGAATGACCATCTGGTCGTCGTTGACCTTATCGGGGCGGACGATGATGCGCACCTCGCGGCCGGCCTGAATGGCAAAGGAGTTCTCCACGCCGTCAAAGCTGTTGGCGATCTCCTCCAGCTTCTCCAGACGCTTGATGTAGTTCTCCAGATTCTCGCGGCGGGCACCGGGACGGGCGGCGGAGATGGCGTCGGCGGCCTGTACCAGACAGGCGACCACGGTCTGGGCCTCCACGTCGCCGTGGTGGGCCTGGATGGCGTGGACGATGGCCTCGCTCTCCTTATACTTGCGGGCGATGTCCACACCGATCTCGATGTGGCTGCCCTCCACCTGATGGTCCACAGACTTACCGATGTCGTGCAGCAGACCGGCGCGGCGGGCGATCTCGGGGTCAATGCCCAGCTCGCTGGCCATAATGCCGGAGAGGAAGGCCACCTCCATAGAGTGCTGCAGCACGTTCTGACCGTAGCTGGTACGGTAGTGCAGACGGCCCAGCAGCTTGACGATCTCGGGATTGATGCCCCGCAGACCGGTCTCCAGAATGGCGCGCTCGCCCTCTGCCTTGATGGTCTGCTCCACGTCGCGGCGGGCCTTATTGACCATCTCCTCGATGCGGGCGGGATGGATGCGGCCGTCGGAGATCAGACGCTCCATAGCGATGCGGGCGATCTCGCGGCGGACGGGGTCAAAGCCGGACAGGGTGATGGCCTCGGGGGTATCGTCGATGATGAGGTCGATGCCGGTCAGGGTCTCGATGGCGCGGATGTTGCGACCCTCGCGGCCGATGATGCGGCCCTTCATTTCGTCGTTGGGCAGGGCCACCACGGATACGGTGGTCTCGGACACCTGATCAGAGGCCACGCGCTGGATGGCGTGGGAGATCAGGGCGCGGGCGCGCTGGTCGGCGTCCGCCTTCAGCTGGGTCTCGAACTCGGCCAGCTTGACCGCCTTCTCGTGCTCCAGCTCCTGGGACAGGCTGTTGAGCAGGTATTCCTTGGCCTGCTCCTGGGAGAAGCCGGACAGGCGCTCCAACAGCTCGTACTGGCTCTTTTTCAGCGCCTCGGCGTCCGCCATCTTGGCCTCCACCTCTTTAACGCGCTCAGCCAGTTTTTCTTCTTTTTTCTCGTAGTTTTCGATCTTGCGGTCCAGAGATTCCTCTTTCTGATGCAGACGGTTTTCCTGGCGCTGTACGTCGGCGCGACGCTCCTTGATCTCCTTGTCGGATTCGTTGCGCAGGCGGTAGATCTCATCCTTGGCCTTTACCAGGGCCTCTTTCTTGCTGGATTCTGCCTGCTTCTCGGCGTCCGCGAGGATGCGCTGAGCCTCCAGCTCCGCAGAGCCGATGGCGGCCTCAGCCACCTTTTTGCGGTGCTTGATGCCGGCGCGGTAGGAAATCACACCTGCCACGAGGGCGCCAACCGCCAGAGCTGCCGCGCCGATACCGACCGTCAGCAGATCCAGACCGAACACAGCTGTGTTCGCGATGAACATAGGGATACACCTCCTAAATTAAAAATGTGGGTACGAAAGGCGAATCCCGGGGGACTTTTTTCAATTTTCAAAGCGTCGCTCACGGGGAGCGACCGTGTATTAAAAAAAGAGCGTGAACCCCCGAGGGGACGCCGTAGACTATTCTCGTTCCGTACTGGGTACGGTCCAAACGCGGCGGCATAGGGTATCAAAAAATACAAATACCACCGCTTACTATACTACACCATATCTTGTGGGTTTGTCAAGGGTTTCCACCCATAAAAAACTCACCCGTGGGGGAGAAATGCATATTCTGTTACAAGGAGAGCAAAGGTTGGCGGAAAGGGTGAGGCGTATGACGATGCTGAGCGTGGAGGGTGTGCGCAAGGCGTACCAGACCCCCGTAGGGGAGACGGTAGCGCTGGAGGACATCACGTTTTCCATGGAGCAGGGGGAATTCTGCAGCCTGGTGGGTCCCAGCGGCTGCGGCAAATCCACCCTGCTATCCATCATCGCCGGCACCCTGTCGCCCACGTCGGGGCGGGTGACGGTGGGAGGGCATCCGGTGGAGGGACCCTGTCCCCACATCGGGTATATGCTGCAGCAGGATAACCTGCTGGAGTGGCGCACCGTGCGGCAGAACGTGCTGTTCGGTCTGGAGATACGCCACCGCCTGACCCCCCACAGCCGTCAGCGGGCGGAGGAACTGCTGGAAACCTACGGGCTGTCCGAGTTTGCGGACAGCCGTCCGTCCCAGCTGTCCGGCGGTATGCGTCAGCGGGTGGCGCTGATCCGCACCCTGGCGGTGGAGCCGGACGTGCTGCTGCTGGACGAGGCGTTTTCCGCCCTGGACTATCAGACGCGGATGGAGGTCACGGAGGACGTATACCGCATCATCCGTCGGGAGCGGGTCACCACCCTGATGGTCACCCACGATATTCCGGAGGGAATATCCATGGGGGACAGGGTGCTGATTATGTCCCCCCGCCCTGCGGTGATACGCAGTCAACTGCCCATCCGATTTGACCTGCCGGAGCGCAGTCCCATGCGGTGTCGTTCCCAGTCCACCTTTGCCTCCTACTTCGACTTTATATGGAAGGAATTGGGGATGCATGAGGCCTAGAACGAGCGAGGGTCTCTCGGCGGAGAGAGCCCTCTACCTACGGCAGAACCGCCGCCGCGTATGGGCCGTGCGGCTGTGGCGGTGGGGGTTTCTGCTGATGCTCCTGCTGGCGTGGGAGGTGGCGGCGAGGCTCTCGTTCATCGACAGCTTCATTTTCAGCCAGCCTTCCCGCATTGCGCAGACCTACGTGACCATGGCGCAGGGGGAACTGTGGTACCACGTGCGGGTCACGGTCACCGAAACGCTGGCAGGCTTTCTGCTGGGGGCGGCGGCGGGGGTGCTGCTGGCCATTCTGCTGTGGTGGAGCCCCTTCGTCACCAAGGTCAGCGAACCGTATCTGGTGGTGCTCAACAGCCTGCCGAAGATCGCCCTGGGACCGGTCATTATCATTCTGGCGGGGGCGGGCACACGGGCCATCGTGTTTATGGCGTTGGCCATCTCGCTGGTGGTGACGGTGCTGGAGATGCTGTCCGGATTTCGGGATACCGATCCGGGGGCGCTGCGTATGGCGTCCACCTTCGGCGCCACCAAGGGACAGATCTTCCGCAAGATCGTACTGCCCTATAACATTCCCACCCTGTTCGACTCGCTGAAGGTGAACATCGGTCTGTCGCTGGTGGGGGTTATCGCGGGAGAATTCCTGGTGTCGCGGGCAGGTCTGGGGTATCTGATCGTGTACGGCGGTCAGGTGTTCAAGATGGATCTGGTGATGGCGTCGGTGATCATTCTGGCGGTGGTGGCGGCTCTGCTGTACGAGAGTGTGGCGCTGGCGCAACGGCTGGTGAGCCGCCGTTTCGGCAATTAACGTGAGTGAGGAGTGGTTGTATTGAATCAAGTATGGCGCAGGGGCTTGGCGGTGCTGCTGACGGCGGCGCTGCTGCTGTTGCCCGTGGGGTGCGGCAAGGACGAGGGCAAGGACAAGGTGACGGTGTGTGAGGTCACCCATTCCATCTTCTACGCCCCCCAGTACGCGGCTATTTCCCTCGGTTTTTTTGAGGAGGAGGGCATCGAGATCGAACTCTCCAACGGGCAGGGTGCCGACGCGGTGATGGCGGCGGTGCTGTCCGGCAATATCGACATCGGCTTTGCCGGTCCGGAGGCCTCCATCTACGTGTATAACGAGGGTAAGGAGGACTATACCCAGGTGTTCGCCCAGATCACCAAGCGGGACGGTTCCTTCCTCATCGGGCGGGAGCCGGATGAGAATTTCACGTGGGATAAGGTGCGGGGCAAGACGGTGCTCCCCGGGCGTAAGGGCGGAGTGCCGTATATGACGCTGGAGCACGTCCTGCGCCAAAACGGCGTTGACCCCGCCAAGGACACGGTGCTGGACAACAGCGTCCAGTTCTCTATGATGACCGCCGCCTTTACCGGCGGTACGGGGGATTACGTCACCGCCTTTGAACCCACCGCCTCGATGCTTGAGCAGGAGGGCAAGGGCTACATCGTGGCGTCGGTGGGTCAGGCGTCGGGGGACATTCCCTATACCGCTTACTTCGCCAAAAAGAGCTACATCGAGGAGAACAGCGACCTGATTCAGCGGTTTGTCAACGCGGTGTATAAGGGTCAGCAGTGGGTGGCCACCCATACCGACGAGGAGGTGGCCGAGGCGGTGGCGGACAGCTTCCCCGACACCACCTTTGACCTGCTGGTCAAGTCGGTGGCGTCCTATCGCGCCATCGACGCGTGGAATACCGACCCCTGTATGAGCGAGGAGAGCTTTATGCGGCTGCAGACGGTGATGACCGAGGCGGGCGAATTGAGTCAAACCGCCGATTACCATAAGGTGGTCAACAACACCTTTGCCGAAAAGGTGAAATAAGCAAAAAACCGCCTCTGTCCCACGGGACAGACTCGGTTTTTTTGTTGTTTACGGGTGGTTCAGACGGCGGCGGATGAGGGCAAGGATGCCCCACACCGTCACGCCGACGGCGGTGACCACACCCACGGTGGTCCAGTTCACCAGCGACAGATTGGTGATGATGAAGTCGCCGGTTTCGAGGTCCTGGAGCGGGCGGAATATCTCCACCACGTCCCACACCGCCGCCACCAGCAGGGCGGCGGCACCCGTCAGACCCACCACAAAGGCGGCGGGGCGCACGGGGGCGTTTTTGGCGCGGGACAGGGTATCCTCCCGCAGGTCCACGGCGCGGGACAGATACCAGGCGCCCAGGGCGGTCACCAGCGTCTCCGGCACCATATAGGTGGCGTTATATGCCAGCGAGTACACCAGCGCCGCCTCGGTGGGGATGGACAGACCCGCCCACACGGTACAGCCGGCGATGACGTGCAGGACGTACCGCATGGCACCGGTGGTCACCGCGCCCAGTACCAGGGCGGTACCCTGATGGGACACGCGGCGGCGGTAGATGCCGCCGAAGCCCAACACGGTGAAGGCCAGCAGGAAGTCCAGCACCACGATGGCCACCGCCGCAGCGGGGGAGGTGGCATAGGATAGAGCGCTGCCCCCCAGCACCAGCTGCATCAGGGCGTAGGCGAAGGCGGTGAGCAGACCCTGCAGCATACCGTGGCGATAGGCCACGATGAGGATGGGCAGGGCAGAGAAGGCGGTGATACTGCCGCCATAGGGCAGATCCAGCACCTTGACCAGGCTGAGCGCGGTGGCTACCGCCAGCATCAGCCCGCTCTCCACCAGACGGAGCATGTTTCGGTTTTTCATTGTTCGTTCTCCTTTCTTTTATTCTGCAAGAGGACAAACAAAAAAACCTCCACTCACAGTGAGCGGAGGTGACACAGCCGATGGCCGTCGGTGTTCTCTAGAAAAACATCCCTCCGCCGGTATTATCCGGATCAGGTCATAGGGTTAAGCCGTCGCTCTCTCAGCCGCCGTGAGGCAGCACCCCTTGTTTTGTCTGTTCAGTTGCAAGGGAAAGTATACCACTCTCCGGAGCAAATGTCAAGATAACGAGATTTTTGCAGTTGCTACTTGAATATAAAAAAGAATTGTGATATAGTAATTTAATAATGGCATTTTAGCGAAATTTTGTCGAAAGGAGGGAGAACGAATGTCCCAATACGTATGGAATGCGCAGGTGCTGGGTCAGGTGTTTATGATGCCGGCGGCGGTGGTGGATCAATTGCCGTTGGCCACCCCCGAACAGTTGCGGGTGCTGATGTGGTTCTCCCGCCACGGACAGGATTTCGATGTGACCGCCTGCGCCGCCGCGCTGGGGTTGACCCCTGCTGAGTGCGAGGGCTGCCTGCAGTTCTGGGCACAGCAGGAGGTATTGACCGCCACGGGTGCGCCCGCCACCCCCGCCGTCCCCGCCACTAAGGCGCCCGCCGCCCCCGCCGCGGCGGTGAAGCCCCTGTGGAAAGAGGTGGTAGCCTATCAGCGGGAGCACCGCGAGTTCACCGCCTTCCTTCAGGAGGTCAGCGTCCGTCTGGGACGCACCCTGACCCACGGGGACGAGGCGACGCTGATGTATCTGATCACCACCGCCGGCATCCCTATGGCGTCGGTGCTGATGGCGGTGGGATATGCCATCTCGATGGGTAAGGACAACGTCCGCTACATCGAGCGGGTGGCGCTGTCTTGGGCGGATGAGGACATCATCACCCCCGAGCAGGTGGACCGCAAGATCGCCGAGCTGCAGAAGATCCGCGAGTCGGCGAGCAGGGTGGAGGAGCTGCTGTCCTTGCCCCGTCCCCTCACCGCCGCCCAGAGCAAGCAGGCGTATAAATGGCTGGTTGAGTGGCAGTTTACCGACGAGATGCTGCAGCAGGCCTACACCATCACGATGGATAATTGCGATAAGTTCACTCCTGCCTATATGGACAAGATTTTGGAGCGGTGGAACGCCGAGGGTATCCGCACCCCCGACCGCATCGTCACCGTCCAGCCCAAGAAAAAGGGCGTCTCTGCCACCAACCCCGAGCAGAGCAGTATGAACAGCCGGGAGCTGGAGGATCAGCTGCTGCGCTATCGACCCAAATTCAACAAGAAACCGTAAAGGAGGCGGCGTATAATGGCATATAATGAAACCGTGGTGCGGGCAGCCCGCGAGCGGCTGGAGAAGCGCCGCCGCGAGGCGGAGTCTGCCGCCACCGCCCTGCGCCATTCTCTTTGCGAGCAGTTCCCCCGTCTGCGGGAGATCGAGCGGGAGAAGGCGGCGGCCATCCCCGAACTGACCCGCGCCATACTGGACGGCACCCCCGACGCCGCCGAGGACATCCGCAACCGCAACCTGCAGCTGCAGGAGGAGATGGCGGCCATCCTCCGTCAGGCGGGCTGTGATCGGGATAATTTCGAGCCCCGTTATACCTGCGCCCGCTGCGGCGACACCGGCTACGTGAACGGGGCGGTGTGCGATTGCTATCGCCGCCTGCTGCAGGAGGAGGCCTGCCGCCATCTGTCCGGTCTGTCCGCCACACGGCTGACCGATTTTGCCTCTATGCGGCTGGATTATTACGACGACCTGCCGGATCCCAAGCTGGGGGTATCTCCCCGTCAGCATATGTCGGACATCATCAATTACTGCCGCGATTACACCGCGTGCTTCACCCCCCACAGCGACAGCCTGCTGCTGCAGGGCGCCACCGGCATCGGCAAGACCCATCTGTGTCTGGCCATCGCCCGCGGCGTCACCGAGCAGGGCTACGGCGTGGTGTACGGCTCGGTTCAGCCGCTGGTGCGCCAGCTGGAGGCGGAGCATTTCGGTCGCGCCCAGGGGGACAGCGAGGGTCAGCTGGTGAATTGTGACCTGCTGGTGCTGGACGATTTGGGTATGGAGTTCGATACCCCCTTCTCCCGCGCCTGCTTGTATAACGTTATCAACGCCCGCCTGCTGGAGGGCAAGCCCACCGTCATCAGCACCAACCTGAGCTACACCGCTCTGCAGGAGCGGTACGGCGATCAGATCGCCAGCCGCATCAGCGGCGGGTTTGAGCCGCTGCTGTGCGTGGGTCGCGACATCCGTCAGATCATCCGCCGTCAGTCTATGGGCTGATGACACCGAATATAGGAGGTATATAGTATGGCTAAATTGTGTATGGGTTGTATGAACCCTCTGCCGGAGGGGAGCACGGTCTGCAGTATCTGCGGCTTTGATCCCGCCACCGACAAGAATCCCGACCACTGCCTGCCGGTGACCGCGTCCCTGCAGGGGCATTATATCGTGGGTCGCCTGGTGTCCGAGGGCAGCGACCATCTGCTGTATCTGGCCTATGACCGCCAGATGCGGGAGCCCTGCTTCATCCAGGAGTTTTATCCTGCCGGTGTGGGCGCCCGCGATACCATCGGCGGCGTTCAGCCGCTCCCCGGCTATGAGCGCGCCTATCAGGACTACGCCGAGCAGTTCCGCTCCACTATGCGGACGCTGGCCCGTATGCGGGAGCTGCCCGCCGTGGTGCCGGTGTACGACATCTTTGAGGAAAACGGCACCGTCTACGCCGTGTCCGACTATTGTCAGGGTATGACCCTGACCAAGAAGATCAAACTGTCCGGCGGACGGATGTCCTGGGCGGAGGCGCGCCCCCTGTTTATGGCGCTGTTGCCCACCCTGAGCCATCTGAACGACGCCGGCATCTGCCATCTGGCCATCTCTCCCGACAGCATCGTCATCGGTGCGGACGGCAAGGCGCGCCTGCGCAGCTTCTCCATCGCCGCCGCCCACTGCTGCGGCAATGAGCTGACCCCCGACCTGAAGAGCGGCTATGCGGCACCGGAGCAGTACGACGGCTCCCCCGTGACCGCCGCCGCCGACGTGTACGGTATGGCCGCCACCATTTTCCGCACCGTCACCGGCAACGAGCCCCCTGCGGGCGACAGCCGTGCCAAGAATTCCGACGACCTGTTTATGTCCGCCGAGGTGGCGGAGGAGCTGACCCAGCCGGTGAAGTCGGAGGCCAAGCGGTCTTAGGAAGACAATGTCATAAATCAACTCCTTGACACACAGAACGACATGGCTACGATCCGACTTTCACCGGCAACGAGCCCCCTGCGGGCGACAGCCGTGCCAAGAATTCCGACGACCTGTTTATGTCCGCCGAGGTGGCGGAGGAGCTGACCCAGCCGGTG
>JAZQKF010000081.1:0-7287 GCA_045542015.1 Acutalibacteraceae bacterium | reverse complement strand
CAACACCGCCCGGTCCCAACGGGAACGGGGCGTTTTTTTATTTTGCATATTTCCGAATATACTCCGCCACCCGGTCGGCACAGCGGCGACTGCCCTCCTCGGACAGGTGCAGCAGATCCTCGCACTTATACCGACGGTCGTCCTCCATACACAGGGCGTACAGATCGTTCACCGGCACGTGAAGCTCGGTCATCAGCCGTACCGCCGCTGCGTTGTAGGCGGTAACCCATTCATTCTTATAGTTGATGGTTCCCTGCACGCCGGTGTTGTCACCGGCGGCACCGTCCTCCAGAATCGGCACGGTGGTGGCAAACACCACCGTCACACCGCACTGGCGGCACAGCGCCACGATGCGGCGCAAAAAACTCACGTACTCCTCTACGGGGTGGATGGCCTCGGTCATGGGTGCCTCCACGTTCATATCCCAATAGCCGTTGTTAAAGTGCACCAGCGCAATATCGGGGTTGTGCTTAAGCTCCTGATTCAGCTGCCACAGCGTATAGGCGGCGAAGCGCCCGTTATCCTCGGGGTAGCGCACGTCATACTCCCCCGCCAGCGCCTCACGCACGTACTGCTGATAGCCCATACGGATGGAATCGCCCAATAGTAATACTTTTTTCATCTCGTTCACCCATTAATCCTTATTGGTCAATTGCTGGATGGCATAGCGGGCATAGGGGGACAGATACTGTCCGCGTCGGGTGATGATCACCGGCTGACGGGAGCGCACCGACTGCTCCGGCGCATACAGTGCCAGACTGCCGTCATCGCTATGACTGCGCACGTACTGCAACGGGAGCAACGTGGCACCCACGCCTGCTCGGCACAGGGCGTAGGCGGTGCTCAGACCCACCACCTCCGCGGCGATCTGCGGGTGGAACCGCGCATCGCGGCAGGCGTCCTCAAACTGACGCCGCATCTCCTGCTGGTCACCCACCGTCACAAAGGGCAGGTGAACGCAGGCACTCAGGTCAATGCAGGTCGGACTGTCCATGGACGTGGCGGGCAGACCCTCGGTCAAGCTGCGGGGCACCACCAGCACCATATTGTCCGCATCCAACGGGATCACGTCCAGCGCCGCCTCGTCCACCGGCAGGTTCACCACCGCCAGATCGTATTTGCCCTCGGCGGCCTCACGCCGCAGCTGATCGCTGCCCGCCTCCTGGAGCAGCACCTGCACGCCGGGATACTGCCGCCGCACCGCCGCCACCACCGACGGGATAAGATACTGACTGCGGAAGGGGGAAATGCCGATCACCAGCCGCCCGCTCTCCCCCGCCTTATAGGCGTCCATAGAGCGAAGCAGCTGATCCTCCCGATACAGCAGTTCTCTTGCCCGGCTAATGAAATGCTCACCCGCCGCCGTCAGGGTCATGGGCATGGTGGCGCGGTCGAACAGCCGCACACCCAGTTCCTTTTCCAGCGACAAAATCTGCTTGCTCAGTGCCGGCTGGGAGATGCCCAGCCGCTCGGCGGTCTGGGAGAAATTCAGATCCAGCGACAGCTCCACCGCATATTGTATCTGTTTTGAGTTCATACTATCATTCCTATCCTCATGTTTTCGGAATTACCAAATAAAAATAGAAGCTATTACCTTTTCATTATACCCCTTTTTCCGCGTTTGGCAAGAAAAAAACTAAAAAACTATTGACAAATTCAGAAACATCCGCTATAGTATAACTAGCGAGTAATAATTACTATAACTTGTCGAAAGGAATGAGCGAAATGGATTTGACTCTGTTGGCCGCCGGCTGGCTGCAAAACGCTTTCAGCTGGATGTCGGTCATACCGGCAGGCATCTGGTACCTGTTGTTGCTGCTGGTCATCATCATCGTCTGGTTCGTCGTTGTTAAGCGTCCCGTATACGAGGCGGTGGCTCTCGGCTTTGTGGTGCTGGTGATCATCTCCGGCAAGTGGGACAGCATCCTGCTCTACATTGACGAAGCACTGAAGACCAATCTGCTGTATTCGATGGTGGCCTTTGTATCCATGTCCATACTGCTGACCAAAACCAAGGTGGTGGACAAGTGCATCGCCGTCATCCTGTCGCTGATCGGCCGTATTCGCGGCGGCGCCGGCTATACTGCCGTCATCGCCTCCGCCTTTATGGGCGCTCTGTCCGGCTCCGGTCCCGGTAACGTGATGGCCACCGGTGCCATTACCATCCCCGCTATGAAGCGCTCCGGCTTCCCCGCCCACCTGGCCGCCAACGTAGAGTCCAACGCCAGCTATATGGGCAATATGATCCCCCCCTCCTCCAACATCGTAGCCGCTATGGGCGCCTATGCCGCCTTTGCCGGCACCGAGATCTCCACCGGTCAGTTCTGGATGGTGCTGTGGGGCATCTCCATCTTCTTCATCGCCCAGCGTCTGATCATGGTGTGGGCCTTCTGCAAACACTATAATGTGCAGCCCATGTCCAAGGACGAGCTGCCTCCCCTCAAGGAGACCCTGAAGAACGGCTGGACCGGTCTGCTGTTGCCCGTCATCATTCTGACCCCCTTCATCCTGGACTCTGTGTTCAAGGATACTTTCTTCACCGCCCAGCTGGGTGCCGCCGGCGCCAAGGCGCTGTCCAGTGCCTGCCTGCTGTTCGTGGGTGGCATCTCCGCCATCTACGCTGTGCTGGTGACCAAGGATAAGAGTCAGGTCCGCATCGACCGCATCGCCAAGATGTTTGCTGACGGCGTTAAGACCATTGCCCCCGCCATCGGCGTGTGCGTATTCGGCTATATGCTGGGCGAATTGTTCGCCGACCTGCAGGTGGGCGAAGCTATGGCTCAGCTGGTAGGCAGCTGGAACTTCGGTCAGCTGGGCACCGTGCTGGCGGTGTGTATCATCACCTGCTTCCTGGGTATGGTCATCCCCGGCTCCTCTCTGGTGGTCATCTTCGGTACCGTGTTTATTCAGATTCTGGCGGGTGCCGGCTGTGATCCTCTGCTGAGCGCCGCTATGCTGCCCTGCATCTGCGGTGTGATGTGCGGCATCACCCCGCCCCTGGGTCTGGGTATGTACGCCGGTATGACCCTGGCGGAGTCCGACTTCAATAAAACGTTCAAGAACAACCTGTGGTGGGTTGCCGCCCAGTTCATCCTGCAGGTGGTCGTCCTGATGGGCTGGCTGCCGATCCTGGGTCTGGGTTGGCCCGTATTTGGTCTGTAAGGAGGTGCCGATTATGAAAAACGTACTGAACAAGATCGTGTCCGTGCTGAAGCTCATCTTCGGCTGGGGCGTTATGCTGAGCCTGTTCGCAGGCGGTCTGACCTTCTTCGGCTACCTGGCGGCCGTCATCATCGGCGGCGGCGAGGGTGGCACCGGCGCCATGATCTGCGAGGTCATCTCCAAGCAGATCACCCCCGTCATCACCTACGTATCCACCTGCTGCGTGCTGCTGGGTCTGCTGACCATGTACCTGTCCGGTGACAAGGCGCTGACCGTTGGCAAAAAAGAATCCTCCAAGCACGAGGGTGAGATGTAATTGACCTTCCAAACCGCCGTCCTTCGGGACGGCGGTTTTTGTGTATTCTATATAAATATGGTAAAAAGGCTTGATTTTTGGTCATACGTGTGATATACTAACCACAGTGAATAAGTTGAAGGTAAAGGAGTGGGGCGACCCGCTCCTTTATCGTTGTCGGGAAGGAGAGTATTCAATGGCTAAACAGAACGCCGCACCCGGCGGCATCGCCGGCGCGGTTGCCCCCCTGGTGGAGCCCATCACCGCATCGCTTCAGCTGATGCTGTGGGACATCCGCTTTGTCAAAGAGGGCGCCACCTGGATATTGCGGGTGGTCATCGACCGCGAGGACGAGCCAGTATCCATTAACGACTGCGTGGCGGTATCCCGCGCGCTCAGCCCCGTGCTGGACGAGGCGGATCCCATTCCCCAGTCCTATTGCCTGGAGGTCACCTCCCCCGGCGCCGACCGTGAGCTGACCCGCGAGGAGCACTATGCCTACTACGAGGGCTATCCCGTGACGCTGAAGCTCTACCGCCCCGACGACAACGGGCAGAAGGAACTGGTCGGTCTGCTGACCGGCTGGGACGACGGCTTCACCATCGAGACCGAAGAGGGCGAGACCCTCACACTGGATAAAAAGGCGGTGGCCGCTGTCCACGCCATCGACCAGTGGGAAGAAGAATAAGTCACAATAACTGTGGAGGTTAATCACTATGACTAAGAAAGACATTGCAGAATTTTTCGACGCGCTGGCTATGCTGGCCAAGGAAAAGGGCATCGAGGTGGACTACCTGCTGGAGCGCATCAGCGCCGCCATCGTGGTGGCGGTCAAAAAGGACTTCGGCGGTAACGACAACATCTTCGTCACCATGAATCCCGAGACCAGTGAGTTCTCGGTGATCATCCGCAAGGAAGTGGTGGACGAGGTGGAGAACCCCGACGAGCAGCTGACCCTGGAGCAGGCCCAGCAGTACAACAAGCGCGCCCGCGTGGGCAAGACCATCGACATCAAGCTGGACCCCAAGCACTTCGGTCGCATCGCCGCCCAGTCCGCCAAGCACGTGATCCGTCAGGGCATCCGTGAGGCGGAGAAGAATCAGCAGGTGATGGAATTCCAGCGCCGCAATCAGGAGCTGGTCACCGTGCAGGTGGTCCGCGTAGACCCCCGCTCCGGTGCCGCCACCGTGCAGGTGGGTAAGGGCGAGACCGTCCTGCCCAAGAGCGAGCAGATGGAGAGCGACGTGCTCACCGAGGGCAGCCGCGTCAAGGTGTACGTGGTGGGCGTCAAGCAGACCGAAAAGGGTATGCGCGCTCTGGTATCCCGCACCCACCCCGGTCTGGTGTCCCGCCTGTTTGAGAATGAGGTGCCCGAGATCTTCGACGGCACCGTGGAGATCAAATCCACCTGCCGCGAGGCCGGCAGCCGCACCAAGATGGCGGTGCTGTCCCACGATGAGAACGTGGACGCCGTAGGCGCCTGCATCGGTCAGCGCGGCACCCGCGTGGCGGGCATCGTCGACGAGCTGGCCGGCGAGAAGATCGACATCGTGGAATACAGCGAGGATCCCGCCACCTTTATCGCTGCCGCTCTGGCGCCGGCAAAGGTGCTCAGCGTGGAGCCCGACGCCAACGGCGAAAAGGCCTGCCGCGTCACTGTGCCGGACGCCCAGCTGTCCCTGGCCATCGGCAACGGCGGTCAGAACGTCCGCCTGGCGGCTAAGCTGACCGGCTGGAAGATCGACATCCGTCCCGAAAGCGGTTTCTACGGCGAAGACGAGGACGAGGAGTAATCAAACTATTGATACGGATAACAACCTTGGAGGTGAACGATTATGGCAAAAGAGCGAAAGATACCCCTGCGCAAGTGCAGCGGCTGCGGCGAAATGAAACCGAAAAATGAATTGGTCCGCGTGGTCCGCAGTCCGGAGGGCGAGCTCTCCATGGACCTGACGGGGCGCAAGCCCGGGCGCGGTGCCTACGTGTGCCGCAGCATCGACTGTCTGCGCACCGCCCGTAAGCGCAAGGCGCTGGAGCGGTCCTTTGCCTGCGCCATTCCCTCCGAGATCTACGACCGACTGGAACAGGAGATGATGGAGGGTGAATAACAAGCTGTGCGGTCTGCTGGGCATCGCCAAGCGGTCCGGACACATCCTCATCGGCTTTGATGCGGTGCGGGCAGCCCTGCTCGCTAAGAGGACACGGCTGATTCTGCTGGCGTCCGACTGCTCCCCCAAGACGGAGAAGGAACTGCGCTTTGTCGGTCGGGATACGACCTGCCCCATACACACCGTCGAAATGAACAAGGACGAAATGGCCGCCGCTCTGGGTCTGCAAAAGCCTGTTGCGGTCACCGCCACCGACGACGACGGTTTCGCTAAAGCAATGCTCAAGCATTGCAACCACTTAAAGGAGGACGATGCCCTATGATGATTAAATATCGCGTCAGCGATGTCGCCAAGGATTTCGGCGTACAGAGCAAGGAGATCATTGCCATTCTGGCAGAGCATAACCTGTCCGGCAAAAAGAGTGCCACCGCTTTGGAGGAGCACGAGCTGGACGTTATTTTCGAGCACTACACCCAAAAGCATAACACCGATAACCTGGATGCCTATTTCGCCACCGCCAACGAGCGGAAGAAAGAGGAGCCCAAGAAGGAAGAGACCGTGGTGGTGATGACCGAGGAGGAGCACGCCGCCAAGAGTCAGCCCAAGGCTCCCCAGACGGTGGCGGGCAAGCCTGTGCCCCAGCAGAAGAAGCAGGGCAACAAGCAGCAGCCCGCTCCCCAGCCCAAGGCTCCCCAGGAGCGCCGTACCGTGGACACCCGTAAGCCCCAGCAGATGGCGTCCAATAAGTACGACGAGAAGTTCGATATGATGGCCCAGACCAGCAACCGCGTCCGCGGCGATGGCGGCGCCGTCAAGAAGCAAAAGATCAACCAGAAGTCCAAGCAGAACTGGAAGAAGCCCCGCCGCAAGGAGACCGAGGCCGAGCGTCTGAAGCGCATCGATATGGAGCGCAAGAAAAAGCAGGCCACCATCCAGGTGGGCGACGTCATCACCGTGGGTGAGCTGGCCGCCCGTCTGAAGGCCACCTCCGCCGAGGTCATCAAGAAGCTGATGCTCATGGGCGTGATGGCTTCCGTCAACCAGGAGATCGACTTCGACACCGCCTATCTGGTGGCGGAGGAATTCCACACCAAGGTGGAAAAAGAGGTGGTCGTCACCATCGAGGAGCGCATCATCGACGACTCCGAGGACGTGGACGACAACCTGCTGCCCCGTGACCCCGTCGTGGTGGTTATGGGTCACGTTGACCACGGTAAGACCTCCATCCTGGACGCCATCCGTAAGACCAACGTCACCTCCGGCGAGGCCGGCGGCATCACCCAGCACATCGGCGCCTATCGCGTGGATGTGAACGGTCAGAAGATCACCTTCCTGGACACCCCCGGTCACGCCGCCTTTACCTCTATGCGTGCCCGGGCTGGTGAGGTGACCGATATTGCCATCCTGGTGGTGGCCGCCGACGACGGCATTATGCCCCAGACCATTGAGGCCATCAACCACGCCAAGGCCGCCGATGTGCCGATCATTGTCGCCATCAATAAGATGGATAAGCCCACCGCCAACCCCGACCGCGTGCTGCAGCAGCTGACCGAGCACGAGATCGTGCCGGAGGAGTGGGGCGGCGACGCCATCTGCGTGCCGGTGTCCGCTCTGACCGGTGACGGCATCATGCCCCAGACCATCGAAGCCATCAACCACGCCAAGGCTGCAAACGTGCCCCTGATCGTGGCTGTCAACAAAATGGATAAACCCACCGCCAAC
>JAZQKF010000080.1:0-15715 GCA_045542015.1 Acutalibacteraceae bacterium | reverse complement strand
TACACGAATTTTATAACCGTTTGCATCCGAATCCCATAAGGTTATTAAACCGATTGTCGCATTATCCTTATTTAAGCGAAGCAGCTTTATTTCATTCGAGCCTTCCGAAATATGTCTTCCTCTTCCATCAGCTTGCGGATGGCGTCGTGGAAGGACTGAATGTCCTTAAACTGACGGTACACCGAAGCGAAGCGGATGTAGGCCACGTCGTCGATATCCATCAGCTGCTCCATCACGTACTCACCGATCTTATGGGTGGAAACCTCCCGCTCCAGAGAGTTCTGGATCTGGGCCTCGATGTCGTCCACCGCCTTCTCCAGACGGTCCAGGGATACCGGACGCTTCTCACAGGCGCGGAGCAGACCGCTCAGCACCTTATCCCGATCGAAGGGCTCACGGGACTTATCCTTCTTGACCACCACGATGGGCAGATTCTCCACGATCTCATAGGTGGTGAACCGCTTGCCGCACTGGATACACTCGCGGCGGCGACGGATGCGGCTATCCTCGTCGGTGGGACGGGAATCGATCACGCGGCTGTCACTGTATCCGCAAAAAGGACATTTCATATCAAGTACCCCCTCTAAATGTGGTCGGCGACGAAAATATCGCCGTTTACATACTAGATATTGTATCACATACCTTTTATAAAAGCAAGAGGTTTTTACAATTCGCCTGCGGCGACCTCGTGGATGAAATCCAGCACCATATCTCCATAGTGGCACGGCTCCGGTCGGCACAGTCGCAGCCGCTCCAAAAGAACCGCCACCACCGCCGGGTCGGTATCCACGTCCGACCAGGTCCACGCGCTGCCGTCAGGGTGGCGCACCGCCACACCGTAAGTGGACACCCCCTCGGCACCCTCGGTGCCGCAGGTCCCCTGTATCATCTCCCATTGTTGACCGTCCACGTAATCGCCTCGCAATATGTGAATGTTATGCACATATTGTATACCGCACAGTGGGTTTTGTCAAGAGGCTACCATCAATAGTAGAACCAAACCACGTCGCTGAACGTCCACAGGCAGAAGAACAGACCGCCCTGGATGAGGATCATAATGGGCAGACCCAGCATAAATTTAATATGCTTGGTCTTGTGGCGGATGCTGAGCATGGTCAGCAGCATTGCCGCCGCACCGCCCAGACCGGCCCACAGCATCAAGGTGTCCTCGGACAGGCGCTCGATGTCGAGACGGGCTCTGTGCTTATCCACAAAGGTGAGCACCACACCCACGCCGCTCACCACCGCCAGATACAGCAGCAGATAGGTGACCTCGATCTCGATTTTAATATCGTAGTGAGGACCGAACATCGCCACCACCGTCAGCAGGGCGATATGCACCAGGGTCATCAGCGGCAGGGTCATATAAAATTTCGGCTTGCGCAGCTTGTGACGGGTGGCAAACATCACCGCCGTCATGCCCGTGGCGCCGCCCAGCAGACCCACGAACTGCAGCAGCAGCTCATTGACCCACTTACGGCTGCGGCTGCGCGCCAGGTGGCGGTCCCACAATAGCAGTGCCACGCCCACGGCGTTCATCACCAAATAGATCGTAATTGCCCAAGATAACGGAAAATATGCCATAATCGGATCCTCTCTCAAAACAAAATAACTATCCTTCATTGTAGACCAAAACCGTGCAAAAGTAAAGAGGATTTGGTAAAAAAAGCAAAGTGCCGTATCCCTCTTGACCTTTTATGGGTTTTTCTGTAGAATATACATATATAATGGTATATTGTGTAGTATTTTTAAGAAAGGAGGTCACCCCCATGATGAAGCGAGCGCTCTGCGTCCTCTTGTGCCTGTGTCTGCTGATGGGCACCGTCGCCTTCGGCGTGCAGGCGGCAGACACCATCGTCACCGGCACCGTATTCGGCATCGACGCCGACAGCAAGCTGTACGTGCGGGAGTCGGCCTCCACCTCCGCCACGGTGCTGGACAAGCTGGTCAACGGCGACGTGGTGACCATCCTGGATACCAAAGAGGCCGGCGGCATCACCTGGTACAAGATAACCACCCCCGGCGGCAAAACCGGCTACTCCAGCGCCCAATACATCCGCATCAACGTGGACTATCAAACCGACGAGGAGTTCGAGGCGTATCTCACCGCCCAGAAATTTCCCGAAACCTATAAAGTAAAGCTCCGTCAGCTGTGGGCACAGCACCCCACCTGGATATTCAAGGCGCAGCACCTCTCTATGACCTGGAAGCGGGCCACCAACGAGGAGAGCCGCGCGCTGAAAAACGCCATCACCACCCCCGAATCCTGGATGTCTATGGAAAAGGGTGCCTATAACTGGACCACCAAGACCTACGTGCCGGTGGATTCCGGCGGCTGGGTGACCGCCTGTAAGCAGGTGGTATCCTATTATATGGATCCCCGCAATTTCCTGGATGAGACCTACATATTCCAGTTTGAGGATCTGCAGTACTCCGACACCCAGACTCTGGCGGGGGTCAAGGCCATCCTGCCCAGCCGGTACGACAAGTACGCCGAAGACCTGCTCAAGGCCGCTAAGGAGACCACGGTCAGCGCTTATTTCCTGGCCACCCGTATGACCCAGGAGGGCAGTAAGATCGACGGCGACTTCGTGGGGGACGACGGCACCGACTATTCGGGCTATTACAACTTCTTCAACTACGGCGCCTACGCAGGCAGCCAATACGGCGCCTATCACGGGGCGGTGACCAACGGCGCCATCTACGCCAAGCAGGCGGGATGGGACAGCCCCTACAAGTGTCTGCTGGGCAGCGCCGAAAAGATCGGCAGCGGCTACATCAACAAAGGGCAAAACACCCTGTACTATCAAAAATTCAACGTGGCGGGCGAAAACCTGTACAACCACCAGTATATGACCAACGTACAGGCTCCCTCCTCCGAGGGTCGCATCCGCGCAAATAGCGCCACCGAAGCCGAAAAGGCGGGGGCGCTGACCTTCATCATCCCCGTATACAAGACCATGCCGGAGGAGGCCACCACCCTGCCCCCCAAGACCGGCAACAACAACAACTTCCTGGACAAGATCACGGTGACGGGGTGCACCATCTCCCCCACCTTTGACCGCTACGTCAAGACCTATACGGGCGAGATCACCGACCCCTCCGTCACCAGCGTGAAGATCTCCGCCACCAAAAACTACAGCAGCGCTAAGGTGGTGGGCACCGGCACCAAGACCTTAAAGCCGGGAGAAAACGTATTCCCCATCACCGTCACCGCCACCAGCGGTCAGACCCGCACCTACACCGTCACCATCATCGCCCCTGAGGATGGCGGCACCTCCGGTGGCAACACCCCGACCCCCTCGGTCAGCGGCAGCTACACCGTGGGCGAGACGGTCACCGGCGTACAGCCTGCCACCACGGCGAAGGATTTTCTCTCCGCCATTAAGGTGAAGAACGGCACCGCCGCCCTCTACACCGCCGCCGGCAGTAAAAAGACCGACGGCGCCGTCGCCACCGGCGACATCCTGCGGGTGTACGATAATGACAAGAAACTTACCGCCAGCTATCCCGTAGTCATCTACGGCGACGTCAACGGCGACGGCAAGGTCAACTCCGTGGACCTGCGCCGTGCCCAGCGGCACATCCTGGGCGTCATCAAGGTGGAGGGGTACTTCCTCTCCGCCGCCGACGCCAATCGGGACGGCAAGGTCAACTCCGTGGACCTGCGCCGCGCCCAGCGCTATATTTTGGGTCTGCTCAAAGACCTGCAACCCTGAGGTGAACGACTATGAAAAAACTATGCTGTATCCTGCTGGCGCTGATGCTGACCGCCTCCGTAGCGGTGCTGCCTGTGTCCGCCGCCGGCTCTGCCACCGTCACCGCCAACGCCTCCACCGTCACGGTGGGTAAGACGGTCACCGTCACCGCCAAATTCAGCAACGCCACCGGCATCGGGTCGATGGACGCGATGTTCTATTACAATCCCAAGACCTTTGAATACGTGTCCTGCGGCGGTGCCACCGCCAACGGCGGCGGCGGCAACGTGAAGGTATCCTACGTGTGCTACGAGGTCAACGCACCCAAATCTCTGACCGTCACCATTAAGCTCAAGGCCGTCGCCCCCGGCGCCGGCGACTTTAAGTGGACCACCGAGGGCTTCTATGACGATGCGGAGACCCTGCTGGGTACCCCCTCCAAGAGCCTGTCGGTATCCGCCACCAACCCCACCCTGTCGGGGGACGCCACCCTGTCCTATCTGCGCCCCTCCAAGGGGACGCTGACCCCTGCATTCAGCAAGAACGTCACCAGCTACACCGTATCGGTGCCCTACACCGTCACCCGCGGTCTGCTGAACTACTCCGCCAACGACCCCAACGCCCGCACCGAGATCACCCAGAATGCGGACCTGTCGGTGGGTAAGACCACCCGTGTCATCACGGTCACCGCCCCCAACGGCACCGTGAAGAAATACACGGTGGTATTCACCCGCGAGGCACAGCAGTCCACCACCGGCGGTGACCCCACCTCCTCCACCGAGGCTCCCCCCGCAGACGATGCGCTGGAGGTGCTGCTGGAGGGCAAGAGTATGGTCATCGCCGACGCCCGTCCCGATGCCAAGCTGCCTGCCGGATTTGAATGGGATACCGCGGCGGTCAACGGCGTAGAGGTGCCCGCCGCCAAGCAGGCCGCCTCCGGTCTGACGCTGTTATACCTACTCCCCACCGAGGAGGACGGCAAGGGCGCATTCTATATCTACGACACCGTGTCCGAGGATCTCAAGCCCTTCCTGCAGATCACCGACAAAAAGGCGGTGTACACCATCCACGACCTGACCGACACCGAAACGGGACCCGAGGGCACCGTACCCGGCACCGTACCCGTGGGGGAGCGCACCGTCACTGCCTACGTGTATGAGGACCCCGATCTGGCGGACTACGCCATCCTGCAGCTGACCAACCCCAAGGGCGAGACCGGTCTGTATACCTACGACCTGGCGGAGGGCACCGTCCAGCGGTATCACGCCGCCACGATTGAGGTGGAGCAGCCCGCGCCCCAGACGCCGGCAGAGACCAAGCCGGCGAAAAACGCCTTCGTCACCTTTATCGAGCAGTATCAGCAGGTGATACTCATCTGCGCCGCGGCGGCGGTGGCGGTAGCCATCCTTATCATTGTGGTGGTGCTGGTCATCCGTATGTGCAACGGCGGCGGCAAGGGTAAGCACTAATTCCTTATAAGTAAAAAAAAGCACCCCGAGAGATGTGTTCTCTCGGGGTGCTTTTTTATTTTAGTTGCACAGGACGGTAACCTTGCCCTCGCTGTCGGCGTCGATAGACACCGCGGTGAAGGGGTCGGCGTGACGGACCACCAGCTCCTGCGCCAGCACGTTCTCCACCCGACGGCGGATCACGTTACGCAGGTCGCGGGCGCCCCGCTTGCCGCCGTGAGCCTCGGTGGCCAGTGCATTCAGCGCGGCGTCGGTCCAGGTCAGGGTGATGCCGCGGGTCGCCAACGGCTCCACCAGCTCGGTGAGCATCAGCTTGGCAATTTCCACGAAATCCTCGCGGGTCAGGGGACGGAAGAACACCACCTCGTCCACGCGACCGATAAACTCGGGGCGCAGGAAATCCCCCAGCGCCTTGATCGCCTTTTCCTTAGCCGCCTCGCCCTGGGTCTGACCGAAGCCCATCAGGGTATCCTTCAGGTTGCTGCCGGCATTGGAGGTCATCACGATGACCGTATTCTCAAAATTCACCACGCGACCGTGAGCGTCGGTAACCCGACCCTCGTCCAGAATCTGAAGCAGGATGTTCAGCACGTCGGGGTGCGCCTTTTCGATCTCGTCGAACAGGATCACCGAATAGGGCTTACGCCGCACCTTTTCGGTCAGCTGACCCGCCTCGTCATAGCCCACGTAGCCGGGAGGGGCACCGATGATGCGGGATACGGCGTGTTTCTCCATAAACTCGGACATATCCAGCCGGATCAAGGTCTCGGGGGTGTCGAACAGTTCGGCGGCCAACACCTTGACCAGCTCGGTCTTGCCCACGCCGGTGGAGCCCACGAAAATGAAGGACGCGGGACGGCGGCGGGGGCCGATCTGCACCCGACTGCGGCGGATGGCGGCGGCCACCGCCTCTACCGCCTCCTGCTGCCCGATGACCCGGGCACTCAGGTGCTCCTCCAGATGGGACAGGCGGGACAATTCGCTCTCCTGTATCTTCGAGGCGGGGACGCCGGTCCACAATTCGATCACCTTTGCCAGCGCCTCCTCGGTAACGGGGGCGGCGGTGGCGGCGGTGCGGATGGCGTCCGCCTGTTCGTTCACCTTTGCCATATCGGCGCGGATATTGGCCAGCGCCTCGTAGTCGATGGCCTCGGCGTTCATCGCCGTTTCCTCCTGAGCGGACAGCTCCGCCAGCTGCCGCTGCAGAGCAGCGTACTCGTCCGCCTTTTTGTTGGCCAGCGCCGTGGCGGCACAGGCCTCGTCCAGCAGGTCGATGGCCTTATCCGGCAGGAAGCGATCGGTGATGTACCGCTCGGACAGGGTCACCGCCCGATGCACCAGCGCGTCGGTCACGGTGACGCCGTGATAGGCCTCGTAATAGGGGCGCACGCCCCGCAGGATCTCGCAGGCCGCCTCGATGGAGGGCTCCTCCACCGTCACCGGCTGGAACCGACGCTCCAGCGCCGCATCCTTCTCAATATGCTTGCGATATTCGTTAAAGGTGGTGGCGCCGATCACCTGGATCTCGCCACGGGACAGCGCCGGCTTGAGGATGTTGGCGGCGGACATACTGCCCTCCGCATCGCCGGTGCCCACCAGATTATGCACCTCGTCAATAAACAGGATGATGTTGCCCGCCGCGCGGACCTCGTCCACCAAGCCCTTAATGCGGCTCTCGAACTGTCCGCGGAACTGGGTGCCCGCCACCAGAGCGGTCAGATCCAGCAGGTGCACCTCCTTGTCCAGCAGACGGGGCGGCACCTGCCCGCGGGCGATGCGATCCGCCAGACCCTCGGCGATGGCGGTCTTACCCACGCCGGGCTCGCCGATGAGGCAGGGGTTATTCTTGGTGCGGCGGCTGAGGATCTGGGTGACGCGGTAGATCTCCCGCTGACGGCCGATGGTGGGGTCCATACGCCCCTCCCGCGCCTTGGCGGTCAGATCGGTGCAGTACTGATCCAGAAACTTCCGCTTTTTCTCCTGTTTCTTATCTTTTTTCTTCTCGGTCTTGCCGTCGGCGGGGGCAGCACCCTCGGGACGGGGACCGCCAAAGAGATTCTGCAGGAAGGGGAAGGACGGCGCTCCGCCGGGGGAAAAGCCCTCCTCGTCGGCGCCCTCCTCCTCGGCCATAGCCAGCATATCCGACATCTGGCTCTCCATCTGCTCCATATCCTCGTCGCTGATGCCGAACTTCTCCAGCATCTGGTTGACGGGACCGATGTTCATCTCCTTGGCACAACGCAGGCAATAGCCCTCGTTGCGGCTCTCGTTGCCGTCCATACGGGTGACGAACACCACCGCCGGACGACTCTTACACTTTGCACACAGCATCATAATTGCAATTACCCTTTCTCCGGGATCTCGTCGGTGTCGGCAACGGCTGCCGACTCACACTCACCACGGCTGATGCGGATAAACATCCGCAGATAGCCGGCAAAGGCCATCAGCATACACAGACCGGCAACGCCGATCAGCGCCCACTCGGCCATGGGCGGCAGGACGTCGCCCCACACCACCAGCACCAGCATACATACGTAAAATACCACGGTGGACAGCTTGCCAAACCATTTGGACCCGCGGACCTCACAACCCTTTTTCAGCAGGATGATGCCGCCGATGGCCTGGCACCCCTCCTTAACGAGGCACAGCGCCGCCAGAGGCAGTATCTCGGGATAGTGGGTGGCCAGCGCCACCACCACCGCCACCTGGGTCAGCTTATCGGAGATGGGATCCAACAGCTTACCGCAGTCGGTAATCATATTGAATTTTCTGGCGATCACGCCGTCCAGCACGTCGGTCAGGCCCGAAACCAGTAGGGTCCAGAACGCCCAGTCCTCCCGCCCCGTCAGGTACAGCGTCAGAAACACCGGCACCAGCAGGATGCGGAACAGGGACAGGACATTGGGGATATTCCACTGCCAACGGACATTCAGAATTTGCATATCTTACACCTCGAACGTATTTAGATATATCGCTATTTATGCCGTCACGGCAAACAGGTCCAGCAAATAGGTCTGCAGGGGGTTGATCTGGTTAAGCCACTTAACGACGATGGTGGACTCCACCACCTCGGTGGATAACAGCGGCACCAGACCGGTGGCCGCCACCGCCTGCAGGAGGGTGGCGATCAGCAGCGCCCACAGGGCACCCTGCACCACGCCCGCCACGATGCCCAGGGCCTTATTCGCCTGCTTGAGCACCGGTATTTTTGCCAGCACGTTCAGCAGCTTGAGCAGCAGCGAGATGATAAACTGGAGCAGGAAGAACAGCGCCAGCGAGCACAGCACCTCCAGCACCGGTGCGGTCACCGGCTGGATGATCTGCCGCATCACGCTGTCGGTGGCGCTCTCACCCTTCTCCGCGTTGTGAATATACTTCAGCGCGGTCTCACCGTCGTGGATGCCCTGCGCCGCCAGCTGGCTGGTGACAAAGGCGGGCATCTCTGCCAGCGCCGCATCCAGCGTATCCGCCGCGGGACTGTTGTCCCCCAGATGGGCCTCCAGCGCCGCCGTCACCGGCGGCTCCACCAGCTTATCGTAGGCGTAGTCCGACACGGGACCCGCCAGCACGGTGGACAGCACCAGCGCCACCACAAAGGAGATCATACCCGCCAGCGTCTTAATGAGACCGTCCCGATGACCGAAATACACCATCAGTCCAAAAATAAGGATGACCGCAATATCCAAAACGTATGCCATATCATTTTCCTCCGGTTATGTAGATTTTATTCAAAGGAATGGGCGGTGAGGCGGTTAAGCCCCAGCACCACAGCCATATCCTCGTCCAATGCCAGCTGACGCCCGTCGGCGTCGGTGGGGGCAGAGCCGGTCTCCCCCTCGGCGGTGATGCGATACACCGCCGAATCGGTCAGCAGACCGTAGGTATCCTTATAGGCGGTAAGGTGGCGGAATTCACCGGTGAAATCCACCGCCGTCACCAGCTCGCCCGCGGTATTGACCAGATGCACCTGACCGTCGCCGGTGGCGCCGAAGGAGCGGGTCGCCAGCACCAGTCCGTCATCCCCCACCGCATAGCCCAGCAGGCGCATACCGTCCGGTGCGTATACGGTGGCCAGACCGTCGGAGGTGTCCAGCATCACCGCGCAGGACTCGCCGATGGCGGCCACCCAACCGCCGCCCAGATACTCCACCTGATACAGCAGGTCGTCCTCGACCTTGTAGGAACACAGGGCGTCGGGGTCGGAGGTCTTCAGCGAGAAAACGTCCAGCGTGGTGTTCAGGTTGCCGTCCTGTGCCGCCACGCTCAGCAGTGCCGCCTGTGCGCCGTCCTCCGACAGAGCCACCTGGGTCACCGTGTGGTTGCGGTTGCGGGTATACAGCAGGCGACCGTGCTTATTGTACACGCTCAGCTGCACCTCATAGCCCTGGGGACCGTCGGTGAGCACCGCCATATCCCCCTGCTTATTCACCGCCACGTTGAGGATGTCCTGCTCGGTCTCCATCTCCAGCAACGCCTTACTGCGGGTGCTCAGGTGAAGGCGATGCCCCCCCTGCTCCGCCACCAGCACGTACTGACCGGCGGTCTGCATCAGCGCCGTGGGGCAGGCCAGACTCTGGCGGCTGACCTCGGCGCCGGTACGGTTTAAATAGATCAAATGGCTATCGGTGAGCACCGCGTAATACCCCTGCGCCCGCTCCAGCCGATACACGCTCGTACCGGACAGATCCACGGGGAAGCTACCACTACCGATGCCCAAAAGATTCTCGGCCGCGCTGAGCAGACGGTCCGGCGCCAGGGAATCCCAGTTATACATCACCAGGATCACGCCCACGCACAGCACCACCAGTATCAGCGTCCGCAGCAGCGTGCGCCGCTGTGCCCGCTTGCGGCGCATACGCCGCTTTTGTTCTGCGGTCAGCGTCTTCGGCTCTGCCGTCTGCTTGGTTTTATGTCGCTTAAACATAACGCTGACCTCCTATTCCTCGGAATAAAACACCTGCTCCAGGCAAAGCGCCTTTGCCGGAGCGGTGGGGCCTGCCGCGGTGCGGTCACGCCCCTCTAAAACGGCGGGGATGCTGTCCGCGGGCATCCGCCCGGCAGCTATCTCCAGCAGAGTACCCACCATAATGCGTACCATATTATACAAGAATCCGTCGCCCTCTACGGCGAACAGCACCAATTCACCCTGACGGGTGACGGTACAGGAGCGGACGGTGCGCACCGTATCCCCCTGCAGGTCGCTGTCTGCGCCGCAGAAGGCCGCAAAGTCGTGGGTGCCCACAAAGTCCGCCGCTGCTCGGTTGAGCAGGTCTACGTCCAGCTCCTTGCGCTGGTGGATGGCATACGGCTCCCACATAGGATGCCGCTGGGGTCCGTTCCAGATGCGGTACACGTACCGCTTGCCCGCCGCCCTATAGCGGGGATGAAAGTCCTCTGCCACTTCAGCGGCGGCGTACACCGACACATCGCGGGGCAGGTGGTAGTTAAGCGCACAGCACAATTTATCTCCCCGCAGGTCGCTGTCGGTATCAAAGGTACAGCAGAACATATCCGCGTGCACCCCTGCGTCGGTGCGGCTGCACCCGATGACGCCGGAGCGCACCCCCGTCACCGCCTGGATGGCATCCTGCAGAGTCTGCTGGACGGTGACGCCGTTGGGCTGCACCTGCCAGCCGTGATAGGCGGTGCCGTCATACCGCAGGGTTAATAAAATCCGTGCCAAGACGGCACCTCCTCTCTGTTACAGTAAAATATTCAGCACCACGATGCCCGCGCCCACCAGCAGATACACCGCCAGCGCCACCCAGTCACGGGTAGCGGTGTGCAGCTGCTTCATACGGGTGCGACCCTCGCCGCCGCGATAACAGCGGCACTCCATCGCCATCGCCAGGTCGTAGGCGCGGCGGAAGGAGGACACGAACAGGGGAATCAGAATGGGCACCAGCGCCCGCACGCGGCTGAACAGTCCGCCGGACTCCAGGTCGGCACCACGAGCCTTTTGGGCGGACATAATCTTGTCCGTTTCCTCCATCAGAGTGGGGATAAACCGCAGGGCGATGGTCATCATCATCGCCAGCTCGTGGGGGTTGATGCGAATGACCTTCAGCGGTGACAGCAGCTGTTCGATGCCGTCGGTCAGCGCCGTGGGGGTGGTGGTATAGGTCAGCAGCGAGCTGCCGATGATCAGCGTAAAGATGCGCACGGCAATAAACGCCGCATTCTCCAGGCCGCCGGTGGTGATGTGGATAAACTGCCACTTCACCAGCGTGGCGCCGTCGGTGACGTACAGCACGTTGAGCACCGCTGTGAGCGCCACGATAAACAGCACCGGCTTCATGCTCCGCCACAGCAGAGATACCGGCAGGCGGGACAGCGCCACCACCACACCCAAGAACAGCAGCACCAGACCCAGTCCGTACCAGTTCTGCGGCAGGAACACCAGCACAATGAACAGCATGGTGAGGGTCAGCTTCATACGGGGATCCAGGCGGTGCAGCAGGCTGTCACCGGGGAAATACTGACCCAGGGTGATGTCCTTTAGCATACGCCGTCACCCCCTAACAAGGGCAGCAGCTGTGCCGCCGCCTCCTCTACGGTGTAGGCGGCGGTGTCCACCGCCACCCCCTGCTGACGCAGCAGCAGCAGTATCTTGGTCACGGCGGGGACGGTGAGACCGATGGCTTCCAACTCCTCGGCGCGAGAGAACACCCGCTCCACCGTATCCAGCATCGCCACGCGACCCCGATCCATCACCAGCACGCGGTCCGCCACGCGGGCCACGTCCTCCATACTGTGGGTGACCAACAGTACGGTGGTGCCGCGACGGCGCTGATACTCCCGAATCATCGACAGCACCTGCTCCCGTCCGCGGGGGTCCAGACCCGCCGTGGGCTCATCCAGTATCAGTATCTCGGGCTCCATCGCCATCACGCCCGCGATGGCCGCCCGCCGCTTTTCTCCGCCGGAGAGGTCAAAGGGAGATTTGTCCAGCAGCTCCTCGGGCAGTCCCACGTAGGCGGCGGCCTGACGGACCCGCTGGTCGATCTCCTGCTCGTTCAGTCCCATATTCTTGGGGCCGAAGGAAATGTCTTTATATACCGTATCCTCAAACAGCTGATGCTCGGGGTATTGGAACACCATACCCACGCGAAAGCGCACCTGGCGAATCTGCTTGGGGTTCTCCCACATATCCTTGCCGTCCAGCAGCACCCGCCCGCTGTGGGGACGGAGCAAGCCGTTGAGGTGCTGTACCAGCGTGGACTTGCCGGAGCCGGTGTGACCGATGATGCCCAGCAGCTCACCCTCGCGGATGTCCAGGGACACCCCGCGGAGCGCGTGCTGTTCAAAGGGCGACGAGGCGCCGTAGGTATAGGTGATGTTATCGACGGTAATGGTTGCCATACAGCGCCCTCCTTTCGGTTAGTTGTGAATTCGTTTGAGTAGTTCCTCGGCGCACTGCTCGGGGGTCAGCACACCCGCAGGCAGGTCGATACCCTGCGCCCGCAGGGCGGCGCACAGGGCGGTGGGCTGGGGCACGTCCAGACCCAGCTCGGTCAGGCGGTCACCTTGGGCGAACACCCGCTCGGGGGTGTCGTCCAGCACCACCGTGCCCTCGTCCATCACCACCACACGGTCCGCCAGCGCGGCCTCCTCCATATAGTGGGTGATGAGCACCACCGTCATACCCTGCTCACGGTTGAGCCGACAGACGGTGTCCAGCACCTCCTGCCGACCCTGGGGGTCCAGCATGGCGGTGGGTTCGTCCAGTATCAAGCAATCGGGGTGCATGGCCAGCACGCCCGCGATGGCGATGCGCTGCTTCTGTCCGCCGGACAGCTTATGGGGGGAATGGTCGCGGTAGGCGGTCATATCCACCGCCGCCAGCGCCTCATCCACCCGCGCCCGAATCTCCTCGGGGGGCAGTCCCAGATTCTCGGGACCGAAGGCCACGTCCTCCTCCACGATGGTGGACACCAGCTGGTTATCGGGGTTTTGCAGTACCATACCCACCCGTCGACGGATGGGATAGGTGTTCGCCTCGTCGGCGGTATCCATCTCCTCCACCAACACCCGCCCGCCGGTGGGCAACAAAAGGGCGTTGAAGTGCTTGGACAGGGTGGACTTGCCGCAACCATTGTGCCCCAGCAGGGCGATAAAGCTGCCCTTTTCAACAGTCAAATCCACCCCCCGCAATACGGTCTGGGGTGCTTCGTTTTCATACGTGTAGTCAAAGCTCAGCTGCTCTGCTTTGAGCATAGCCATCAAGTCCACCTCCTTTTGTTCAATGAGTAATGAGGAATGAGTAATGAGGGATGAAAACGCCATCTTCGATGGCTACAATCCCCCAGTCAGCCTTGCGGCTGACAACCCCCTTTACACAAGGGGGCCTTTTTTTGTCGTTTATGCGACATTTCTTCCCGTTTGTAAAACGAGAGATTATTTGCGTAGGCAAGGAAAAAGCGGAGTGAATACTGTGTGTATTCACGAGCATTTTGACGCCGTATGCGCGAAAAAGATTCGTATTACTTATGCCACAGGGCGGTGGCGCCGCAGGGCAGGACCAGTCCCGATGCCGTCACCGGCAGACCGATCTCGTCGGCGGACAGAGTGCCGCCGATATGCTGTGGCAGCAGGCTGCCCAGCACGTACTGCATCACCGACGGGGATAGGCCGGTGGTGTAAGAGTTAATCAGGAAAAACAGCGGGTCGTCGGACAGCAGCTTCACACACTCCGCCACCAGCGGATAGATCTGCTCCTCCAGCTTCCACACCTCGCCGCCGGGTCCCCGTCCGTAGCTGGGGGGATCCATCAGGATGGCGTCGTAGGTATTGCCGCGGCGCTGCTCACGCTGGACGAACTTCAGACAGTCGTCCACCAACCACCGCATCGGCTTATCCGCCAAGCCGGAGGAAACGGCATTCTCCTTACCCCAGGCCACCATACCCTTGGAGGCGTCCACGTGGGTCACGTGGGCACCGGCGGCCACGCAGGCCAGGGTGGCGGCGCCGGTATAGCCGAACAGATTCAGCACCCGCACGGGACGGTTCTCCCGCGCGATCAGCGACGCCATCAGATCCCAGTTGACCGCCTGCTCGGGGAACAGACCGGTGTGCTTAAATCCCATAGGCTTCAGCGCAAACGTCAGATCGCCGTATTGAATCTGCCAGCTGTCGGGGATGGGGCGATACCGCTCCCACTGACCGCCGCCGGTATGGGAGCGGTGATAGCGGGCGTGTGCCTGCTTCCACCGCGGATCGCGGCGGGGAGTATCCCACAATATCTGCGGGTCGGGGCGGATGAGGATGATGTCGCCCCACCGCTCCAGACGCTCTCCGCGGGAGGCGTCCAGCAATTCATAGTCTAACCATTTATCGGCTGCTCTCATACGTTAAACCTCAAAGCATTAAAACATAGTCTGCCCCTTGGGCTGGATGCCCAGATGGGCGTAGGCGGCGGGGGTCACCACACGACCACGGGGGGTGCGGTTGATGAAGCCCAGCTGCATCAGATACGGCTCGTACACGTCCTCAATGGTGATGGCCTCCTCGCCGGTGATGGCGGCCAGGGTATCCAGACCCACGGGACCGCCGTTGTAATGGCGGATCATCGCCTCCAGAATGCGGCGATCCACCAGATCCAGGCCCAGGTGATCCACCTCCAGGCGGCTGAGCGCCTCGTCGGCGGTACGCTTGTCAATGACGCCGTCATTGAGCACCGCGGCGAAATCCCGCACCCGCTTAAGCATACGGTTGGCGATACGGGGGGTGCCGCGGGAACGGGTGGCGATCTCCAGCGCGCCGTCGGGGTCGCAGGGCACCTCCAGAATCTTGGCGCTGCGGGTGACGATGCGAGCCAGCTCATCGGGGGTGTACATCTCCAGACGGGCGATGACGCCGAAGCGGTCACGCAGGGGCGCGGACAGCTGTCCCGCGCGGGTGGTGGCACCGATGAGGGTGAAGTGCTGCAGCGGCAGGTGGATGGACGAGGCGCCCTGTCCCTTGCCGTTGATAATATCGATGGAGAAATCCTCCATGGCGGGGTACAGAATCTCCTCCACGGTACGGGGCAGACGGTGTATCTCGTCGATAAACAGCACGTCCCCCTCCTCCAGGTTGGTTAGCATCGCCGCCAGATCACCGGGGCGCTCCAGCGCCGGACCGGAGGTAATGCGGAAATTCACACCCAACTCGTTGGCGATGATGGCCGCCAGCGTGGTCTTGCCCAAGCCGGGAGGTCCGTACAGCAGCACGTGGTCCAGAGATTCGTGCCGTATTTTAGCCGCGTCGATAAACACCGACAGATTCTCCTTGACCTTCTCCTGTCCCACATATTCACGCAGGGTGCGGGGGCGCAGGGGGTTGTCCCCGTCGTCCTCCGGCAGGTAATCGGTGGAAACCAGCCGATTCTCCAGATCCATATCCATACGTGTCCCTCCTCAAAAATGAGCATAGTTATCGAATATACTTATAGATTATAATATTCTATCACACTATATAAGAAAAATAAAGAGAAAGTGTGAACTTTTTTGAGATTTTTTGGAAACAAAGGGGTGAAAAATCAAAAAGCACCCGCTCGTGCCGAGCGGG
>JAZQKF010000079.1:0-65908 GCA_045542015.1 Acutalibacteraceae bacterium | reverse complement strand
CAGAATGTACTTATTGCTGGAGGCGCTGAACTTGGGGCCGACCTCGATGGGGGGCATCCACATTTCTTCGTCCTCATCGTAATAAGTAACCAGTTCAAAAACGTCGGGATCAAAGCCCAGCTCAATCTGGGCGCCGATCAGACCCAGGTCTTCGTGACCATACATGGAAACTTCTACCGCGACCTCATCGCCGGCGTTGACTTCCTCTGCGTCAGCGACAAGCTCAATAGAGTACTCGCCGGCAGCGGAAACGGCAGCGAAAGGAATCATGGTACACAGCAGAAGCATAGACATGAGAATTGCAAACAGCTTTTTCATTGTGTATACACCTTTCTGGAATTTCTCGGATATGGCAGGATGTCGTACCCTGCTTGTAGCAACCATATTATAGTGGCGTAGGTGCCAATGTATTTGCTATCGTCCGGGGATTTTTAAAAGAGTGTCACCGTATGGGGGACGCATACCGTTGTTTATGGCGGTATGCGTCCCTCGGGGTGATTAGGAATTACCAATTGAGCTCGGTGTCGTTATATATTCACACCGGACCCAGAGTAACGTCATAACCGGCCAGCCACTGACCCAGCAGAGCTGCGTCGGTCAGAGTGACCTCGCCGTCACCGTCGGCATCGCCGTAGAGGATCTCAACAGGTATCTCGGGAACCTCGCGGGTCTCGCCGCAGACGTTACAGTCAGCGTCGTAGTCGTCGTCGTAGGTGTGCTCGCCGGTAGCGGGAACAACGATGTTCATCCGGTTGGTCTGCTGAGTCAGAGCCTCGTCAGCCCAAACATAGCCGCAATCGGAGCAGTACCAGTAAGCGATGTTACCGTTCTGGGAGCAGGTAGCTTCAACAGCCTCCACAGCCACGATGGTGTGGGCAGCGTCGGGGTTGGTCTCCTGATAGCAGATCTGGCACACCACGTCGCAGGGATAGAAGTAGCTGTGGCCGATGCCGGCAACGGCAGCGCCGCAGATGGTGCAGACACCATCGGTGCACTCGTACTCGCTATCGGACACACAGGTGTGAGCGGTATGCTCAATCACCCAGGCGTTTTTCATCTGAACGGTACCGTTATAGTTACCGATGATGCCGTACAGCTTGACTGTGTCGCCGACCACAGGCTTGGTCTCCATAGCATCGTAGCGGGTGGAGCCATCGGCAGAATAGGTGCCGTAGATGGTGAGGGAGTTGCCGGCCTCATCCTCGATGTACATGTTGCCATACTCCGCACCGTACACCTCGGTAATCGTACCGATCACATAGTACTTGCTATCGGTGTAGTCGTTGTGATCGCGACCGGTAGCGATTTCCTCGATCTCCTCAAAGGTCAACTCAGTGTCGGCCTCGGGCAGAGTGATCTCACGCTCGGTGTAGCATACGTTACAGGTGGGATCGTAGTCGCCGCTGTAGGTGCACTCGTCGCAGACGGTGGTCTCCACGACCAGACTGCCGTTCTTCATCTGGCCGGCGCCGCTGTAGGTACCCAGAGGACCATACAGAGTGATCTCGTCGCCCACAGCAGGTTGCAGGTCGCCCAGAGAATCGTAACGAGTGGTTCCGTCGGGACCGTATACACCGTAGACATACAGCTTGTTGCCGTTCTCGTCCTGAATATACAGGTTACCGTAGGTGGTGTTGGCAATGCTTTCGACCACACCGGTGACATAGTATTTGCCACTGGTGTAGGCACTGCCGCCCAGCATAGCAACGTCGTTAGCCTCCGGGATGGTCAGCTCGCTGTCAGCAGCGGGCAGCTCCACAGCACGAGTAGCGCCGCACTCAGAACAAGAGGTGTCGTAAGCACTGGTGTACACGCAGTCACTGGCTTCGCGGATATAACCGCAGCCCTTGTTGCAGTCGGTATCGGCACAGCTATCCCATGCATGTCCGGCAACGCGGACTTCACCGCACAGGTTGCAATCGGTGTCACAGTCGTTGTCGTACTCGTGTGCACATCCGGACTCGCCACCGGCAGAGATGCCGTAAAGCTGAATATCCGTCTGTGCAGAGGTGTAGGTCGCAAAACGGGGACTACTCGTATTCCAACGGATTTTGCGAGTAGAATCCGAAGCGTTCACGATCATCACGTTATTGCCTTCAAAAGTGACAGTCCAAGAAGATTTTGCATCCTTGGTGGTGGTGACGTTTAAGCTGTTACCGGAGGTCCAGTACAGATATTTGCCATCACCGGTTTTGAAGGAATAGGTGCTGTCGTTATAACCGGCCTCTACGGTCAGGGGGTAAGCACCGACGGGCGCACCGACATAGGCTACGCCCAGGCCATACTTGGTGCTGGTGGTAGAGATACCGCCCAACTCCTTGCTGGCGCTTTCCGCTACCAAGGTGACGGTGTCACCAATGCTCAGAGAGGTCATCAGAACGTAACCGTCGGGAGCCTCTTCAACCTCACGAACCTCGCCGCAGTAGTTGCAGTCGGCATCGTAGTCGTTGTCGTAGGCGTGGCCCAAACCGGCAACGGCAACGCCGCAATACTGGCACACACCGTCAGTGCAGGCGGGACCGTTGTTGACGCACTGGGCGGCAGGACGGGTGCGTACACCACACAGTTTGCAGTATTCAGAGCACTCATACTCATACTCGTGCTCACAGATGGTATCAGAACACTGAACAGTGATACCATCCATACGCACCTGACCGCCGGTCAACTCAAAGGCATACTCGGTGGTCTGAGGATGATAGTAAACATCCTTATCCTCAACAATCACCAGATCCGCGCCGATGCTGTTCGCCAAAGCAGTGGCGTAGGCAGCAGTGTTGCAGTGGAAAATGACGGTGTTCATCGTGGTGGGATAATAGACGATGATCTGAGAGTTCTTGTAGAAACGGGCAGGGCTCGCATAATCAGCAACGTCGGAAGTGGAACTTCCCTTGTTGTTGGTGAGAACGATGCCGTTCTCCTCCCACTGCTGGCACTCAGTAGTGAAAACGGTGCGTTTCGCAGTGTCATCGAAAGTCAGAGTAACACTGCTGTCAGCCATCGCGGAGAAGGGCATAATGCTGAACAGCATCAGCGCCGCCGCCACAATGGCCACAATTTTACGCATTTTCATTGGCTTTTTTCCTCCTAAATTTTGAGTCTTTGCTGTGTTTCCGCAGTTGTGAGATCGTTCACCGTTTCGGGAGTCGGTAATACGGACTCGGAAAATTCGCGGATCCGTAAGAACCGTTTCGGATAAAAGGGGGTGACCCTCTTTCATAGGAGGCGGCAAGGAGCTCACAACTACTCGGTAACCAAATCGCTTGATTACCAGCTGCCGAACTCGGCGTCGTTGTAGAGATTGGAGCCGCCGGTAGTGCCTTCGCCGGATTTGGCAGCGGCAGCCATGTTCTCCTCGGGCAGGAAGGATACGACCTTCATCTCAGGGGCGAAATAGTTTTTCATTGCGATTTCCTCCTTTCACAAAGTATTTGCTGAGACATAGTTTTCAGTATCTTGCGATACTGTGGCATAATAAACCAATGTCATTATAATATACACGCGCACAGGTGTCAAGGATATATTGGTAATAAAACAAACAAATATTACACAAAATTCCATTGAGATTTTTGACATTTTCACAGCGATGTACCAATGCGTCGGAGAAATAGGGAAGGGGGGGGATTAAAACAAACCCCGCAGGGGTTCTCATAACGATTGCCGCAGGCAATCTCATAACTCTAAACTCACAACTAATGACAATCCCTCCACCGCCTAACGGCGGTCCCCCTCCGCTCGCCGCGAGACGGCCCCCCTTTTGTCGGCCCAATTCGTTTTGCTTTTTTGGGAGAATGGAGCATAGCGACATTCTCAAGGGGTGGCCACAAACTTAGGACAATTGCTAACTACGAGCCACCCCTAACATTTCTCCCCCGCTATCGGGGGAAATCGACCTTTACAAGGGAGGCAGGGGGCTATGCGGCGATAGAGGGCGTCTATGCGGGACGGGAAACCCGTCCCCTACGGATCCTATTCCGCGTCGGGTTTGAACAAAAGGAAAACCCCCACCGAATAGTCGGTGGGGGTTTTGTTAGCTATTCAGCTGTTACAGCGAGATGGGCTTAGCCTATCACGGAGTTGTAGGAAGCGACAACTTCCTCACCGTAGATGGTGACCGGCTCGTCGTCGATCTCGATGGTGAAGTAGGGAGTGAAGGTGATCTCCACGTCCTCCTTGCCCACGGGGATGTTCTTAATGCGGATGGCGTACTGAGCAGAAGTGCTCACATCGTCGTCGCACAGATATACGCAGGGAATGTCTACGGTGCTCACGCCGTTAGTAGCCTTAGCGCCCATACCGATCAGCTTGTAGCCGTTCACGGTGGCGTTGTCGTAGATAGCGGTGGTCTCGTCGATGCCCATGCCATCCACAGTCAGAACGAACTTAGCAGCCACGCCGCGGACATCCTCAGAAGCGGAGACGCCAACCTTGGCGATGGGCAGCTCCACGTCGCGGATCTCGCCGCAGACGTTGCAGTCGGTGTCGAAATCGTTGTCGTAGGTGTGAGCACCCTCAATGTAGGTCCAGCAGATGGAGCACTCGCCGCCGACGCAGGGATCCACGTCGTGATTCAGGTGGTTATAGCAGACGTCGCAGTAGTCGTCGGCATCCTCGTCCACGTGATCAGCGGTGGCGGGATAGGTCAGACCGCAGCCATAGGCACACTCGCCCTCCAGGCAGGGAGCCCAGGCGCCGTTCTCGTGAGCAACAGGCTCCATGGCCTCGCCGCAGTAATAGCAGTTGCCGGGCAGGCAGGCAGGGCCGTCGTAGTTCTGGTGACCGTAGCCGGCGACGTCCTGATCGCACTTGGAGCAGTGACCGTCCTGGCAGGCAGGAACGCCGGTGTCGTGTTCGCCGTTGCCGTAGTTCTCGTTGCCGCAGACGCCGCAGATCCAGTCGGCGCAGTCAGCCACGCCCTCGGGACGCACGCAGTCCACGGTGATGTTGATGAACCAGGGGTTGATGTACTCGCTGGCGTTGGCATCGGTGAAGTACTCGTTACAGCAGGGGCAGGTGTAGTACTCGATGTGACCGGGGGTGGCGCAATCGATGGGCTCGACAGCGGCCACGTAGGTCAGGTTGCCGTTGTGATAGGCGGGGATCTCCTCGGTGTAGCTATCGCCACAGCCGGAGCAGGTGTAGGTCATGGTACCGGTCAGCTCGCAGGTGGGCTCCTCGGTGACCTCGCCCACAAACTCGCAGACGTGAGCGTCCTTGGTCTTCACAACGCCGACATTATCCACATAGATATGCTCGGCAGTGCCGTTGCCGGCGCCGTTGATGTTCAGATAGCACTGGTTGGTGGTAGCAACAAACTCAAGAGTGTAGGTCTTCCACTCGCTGCCGCCGATCCAACCGGTCTTCAGCTTGGCACCCTGCCAGGTGTCAGCCAGCACGGCGACGTTAGCACCGTTGCTCACAGCCTTGGCCTCGAAGGACAGCTCATAGGTAGCGCCGGCCTCAACGGCGAAGGTGTAGCCCAGCATGCCGCCCCAGCCGCCATTGCCCTTCAGCTCAGCACCATAGTTGCCGTCCTTAGCAGCATCCATAGAAACGACGGTCTGCTGGCTCAGCTCGAAGCTCTCCTTCTTACCGGACTCGAAGTTACCGTTGTAAATGTAACCGTCGTTGGAGGGGGCAACAGCCTTGACCATCTTGATGTCATCCACGGTGTAGGTGCCGCCGGCGGAGATACCCATCAGACCGACCCAGACAGTGCTGTTGGAGCCGGAGTTGAAGGTATAGGCCTGCATAGCCCACTCGGAGCCGCTGTTGAAGCTCTGGCTACCGATGTCACCGTTACCGCCGGCATTCTTAACCCATAGAGCGGAGTTAGAAGAATCCTTGCTGTAGTAAGCGATGATGTAATCAGTGTTGGGCTCAACCGCAACGTTCTGATAGGTGATGTTGTAGTTGCCGGAAGCGGTACCCTTCAGAGCGTAGTCGCCGTTGTAGCCGGCAACCAGCTCGTGAGCAGTGCTGCCCCACAGGTTGTACCAAGCGCCCGTGGTGGAAACCTGGCCGGTGCCGAAGCCCAGCTTACCGGTCTCGAAGTCACCGTTGTAAATGTAGCCGTCGAAAGAGGGCTCCTTAACGCGCTTGATGGACAGGCTATCGATGTAGGTGTCGGTTTCCTTGGTAGCGTCGGGGGTCTCGCCACCGCCACCGCAGAAGTTCAGGATCAGGTTGTTGGTGGTGGGGACGACGGTGTAGGTCTTCAGAGTCCACTCGGAATGGCTGTTGTAGTCATACCAAGTACCGGTAGCCAGAGAGCCATTATCGTCCTTGATCTGCAGGTTGATACCGAACTGGTTGACCTTGATCCAGAAGGAGATCTCATAGGTCTTGCCGGCCTCAACGGCAAAGGTCTGGTTCATGATACCGCCCCAGGTGCCACGATCCTTCAGATGGGCGCCGTAGTTGCCATCGTGGGCAGCGCCAGCCTCAACGGTAACGGTCTCGTGGATGCTCCAACCGGAGGTGGTGCCGTCCTCGAAGCCGCCATTCTTGACCAGCTCACGATAGGGATCCAGCTTAGCGACCTTGAAATTATCAATGTACAGAGTAGTGTTTTCCCACTGAGACTTCACAGAACAATACAGCTTGGTGTTCTCACCGCTGTTAAAGTTGAAAGTCAGGGTGGTCCACTGATTGCTCGTGCACTTAACAGTGACGGAGCCCAGCTGACCGGTAATCCAGGTACCGGTGGAAACGAAAGCCTGGATGGGCCAGTTGTTGGAGGTGGTCAGAACGTCCACACTCACGGTGTAATCAGTGTTGGGTTCAACGGCAAAGCCGGAACGATCCTCGTTGAAAGAGTATTCGCCGACGGGCTGAACCTTCTTCAAAACGTAGCTGCCACAAGCGGCGTTAGCCGTGGGCAGTTCGCTGGTAGAAACGACGGACAAATTGCCGGAATCGTTTTTCCAGCCGCCGATGCTGCCATTCTCGAAATCGGCGAGATAAGCGACTTCTTCAGCAGCGTAAACAGATACAGCACCCATCGGGATGATGGCGCACAGCATCAGAACAGCAGACAGCACGGCAATGATTTTACGCATGTTCATTTGCAAATTTCCTCCTAATAGATTTTTGGGCAGTTGCCCGAATGATTTGTGGGCATCCGCCCGGGGGTTGGTGGGGAAGAGGTTATGCCATCCGCATTACCACTCCAGCTCACCGTCGTTGAAGGTCTTGGAGCCCTCCAGGGGAGCGGCAACAGCCTCCTCGGCGACAAAGGCCAGAGCCTTCATCTCAGGGGTCACATACTTTTTCATAGTGGGTTCCTCCTTTCCCGAAAAGTACCTTGGATATTCCAAAGCCTGAGCATCTCAAGCTGTGAAATCACGGCTGATAACAAAGCGAAATGGGTATAGCTAGCCCAATCCCGCAACTTGAGTACTCGTCCATTATATAATAACAAGAAAAAATTGTCAAACCATATTGATAGGATTTCTGCGAAAATTTTCCACAAATCCACCTGCGAAATTTCGTATGAATGCACAATAGAGTCAATAAATTGTTATTTCGCAAACGATAAAATTCTGCCGTTTTTTGCAAATAATGGTTGAAATTATCGACATTATTTGCTATGCTATACGGCAAGAGGAGAAATCCGTTATCCAACGGTCGAAAAATGACTGTAAAGCAAAACAGCTTTACAGCACGAAAACCCGCACGGTTGACGGAAAAGTGGTGCTATAACAAAGTTTGAATTTGGAGGTAGACGCTATGGTTAAACTGGGTAAAACCGTTATTTTGGGCGACAGCTATTCCACCTTTGAGGGGTATATTCCCGAGGGGCACGTGGTCTATTATTCGCCCAAGGACGAGCACAACTCCCGCGTGATCCGCGTGGAGCAGACCTGGTGGCATCAGCTGATGGCCGCCACCGATTCCGAACTGGTGCTGAACAACAGCTGGTCCGGATCCACCGTCTGCTACACCGGCTATGAGGGAGAGGACTACACTCACCTGTGCTTTAATACCCGCTTGGATAAGATGTACGAGGAGGGTATTCTGGACGGCATCGACACCTTGCTGATCTTCGGCGGCACCAACGACGACTGGTGCGGCGCACCAGAGGGCGAGCTGAAATTTGAGGGCTGGACGAAAGAGGATATGTACTGCGCCCTGCCCGCCATCGGCCGTCTGTTTTGCCGCGTGGCGGAAATTTTGCCGGATGTAAACGTTTACGCCATCATCAATACCGAGCTGAGGCCCTGTATCCACGAGGGCCTGATCGAGGCCGCCACCCGCAACGGTGTTAAGGTCATCACCTTGTCGGACATCGACAAGGAGTGGGGTCACCCCTCGGACGTGGGTATGACCCAGATCAAGGATCAGCTGCTGAATTACTTTGAGAATGAGGCTGAATAATAGGGAAGGAGTGTCTGAAAATGCCTGAATTACTGGAGATCGCGATGCTTGTCTGCTTCGGCTTTTCGTGGCCGCTGAACGTGATAAAATCGTATAAAGCTCGCACCGCCAAGGGTAAGAGTCTGCCGTTTCTGTGCCTGATTATTGCGGGCTATATCGCCGGCATCGCGTCCAAGTTCATCAACCCCGCCTTTGACTACGCCGCCAAGTGGTACGTGCTGTTTTTCTACTTTTTGAACCTGTTTATGGTCAGTTTGGATCTGATTATGTATTTCCGTAACCGTCGTTTGGATAAGAAAGGGGAGACCGAATAATGAAGCTTCTGTCTATCGGTAACAGTTTTTCGCAGGATGCGCAGGAGTGGCTGCACCAAATCGCCGTGGCCAACGGCGTGGAGCTGGAGACCACCAATCTGATGATCGGCGGCTGCAGTCTGGAGACCCACTGGAACCACGTGGTGGATAAGGAGTGCGCCTATTACCTGGAGCAGAACGGCAAGAATATGCAGCGTATGGTCACCCTGGACGAGGGTCTGGCGTTGGATACCTGGGACGTGATCACCGTCCAGCAGGTGAGCCACTACAGTGGTCAACCTCAAACTTACATCCCGTATTTGACCGATCTGGTGGCGTACGTCCGCGAAAAATGCCCCGGTGCCAAGATCTACTTCCATCAGACCTGGGCGTATGAGATCGACTCGGATCACGGCGGATTCCTGAATTACAACCGCGACCAGCAGGAGATGTACCGCCGCATCGGCGACTGCACCGAGATGGCACGGCGCTTGATCGACGCCACCGTCCTGCCCAGCGGCCCCGTGGTGCAGTATCTGCGGGAGAATGCCCCCGCCTTTGATTACAAAAACGGCGGTCTGTCCCTGAATCGTGACGGATTCCATCTGTCTTGGGATTACGGCCGCTATGCCGCCGCCGCCACCTGGTATAAGGTGCTGACCGGCAAGATTCCTGCTGTCAACGCCTTCCCCGAGTGGGATGCGACCCTCATTGATACCATCCACGCCGCCGTCGACGCCGTGGTGGGCGAGTGATTTGCAAAAAAGCGCCGTCTGCGTTATGCAGGCGGTGTTTTTTTGTGCGTAGGCGGTTGACGAGGACGGTAATATTTGTTATAATACTAAGGATAGCATAGTGCGCGCGACTGCGCGCTCGAATCAAGTCATTAGGAGGAATACATTATGCGCAAGTTTAACAAAGTACTGTCTGTTGTGTTGGCTGTATTGTTGATGTGCTCGGTTATCCCGATGAGCGTATTCGCCACCCCCGGCGATGTCATTATGGATGCCAGTTTCAACGCTGATGCTGACGGCTTCCTGTTTCGTAGCGAATCTGCTACCGTAAGGGATGGCACTGCGGTGCTGTATGGCACCCTTGATGATTGGGCTAATATTTATGCCTATGCCAATGCCATTCAGGCGGGCACCGAATATACAGTGTCTATGCGTGTTAAAGCGGATTTGCCGCAGACACTAAGCTTCAAGATCAACAATGGCTGGACCGGTCATACCGCCGCTCAGCAAGATTTGGAAGTGTCCCTTGGGTGGATGGATTATGAATTCACTGTCATCGCCGATGATGTGAGCTCTGGAGCCATCGTCTGCATCCAGACCGGCACCTATGCTCTTAGTGGTACTACTTTTTACATCGACTATGTGAAGATCACTGAGAAAGCTCCTACTACTACAGGTACGAACTTGTTAGAAAACGGTGACTTTGAAATTGGTAGCACCACCGGTTGGGAAAATTTGTGGGGTGCTTGCAATGCTGCTGTGATAAATGGTCACGGTCACAATGATTCCATCGGCTTGAATATCGGTTGCGGCGAGTGGAATCACTTCCGTCAGATTGTCAATGTGAAGCCCAACACTGATTACGAGGCGACTCTGTGGTCCAGAGATGTTAATAACTTCTCTTTATTGATCAAGGACGGTAACGACACCGTCAACATAGAACAGAAGAATATTGCTTTTTCCGCCGATTGGAGTAAGACCACTCTGCAGTTCAATACTGGTGACCGGACCAGTATCATCTTTTCGCTGATGGGTACTGCAGCGGATGCTTCTGGTTATTTTGATGATTTATCTTTGGTTTGCCTGAATGAGTTCGGCGAGCCTGCCACCCCCGACGAGCCCGCTTTGGGCGAGACCGGATTAGTGGTCAATGGTAACTTCGAGACCGGTTCTTCTTCCAGCTGGCAGTTGTATCAGAACACCAAGGTGGATGCTACTGCCGCTAAGACCGGCAACTACGGTCTGTACATTGAAGGCAACGGTGGCTGGGGAGGCTTGGGTCAGCAGGTCATCAACAGTCTGGAGGTCGGTAAGGTTTACCGCATCAGCCTGTGGTATAAGGCGTTGTCCGCCGGCGTGAACATTCAGCTGTGCGAGGGCAGCAACAACTCCGGCGCCAAGCTGGCTTACATCTATGGCAGCAACACCCAGTGGACCGAGTTCGCCGTGGAGTTTGAGGCTACCACTAGCACCGTTTGCTTTGCTCTCGTTGGCTCCGGCACCGGCACGGCCGAGAAGATGTATATGGACGATGTCACCCTGACCGAGGTGGTCCTGGGCGGCAACGACGACGACCCCAACCTGAAAATGATCGACACCCTGATGGACGACATCAAGACCCAGGGTCGCACCTCCCTGGTGCGCGGCACCCTGATGCTGGACTTTACCGTGTCCGGTATTGAGTTCGAGCTGGATTGCGCCGGCGATGTGTACGCTACCTTCAACGCCGGCAAGATCTCCAACTCTGCCGCTGATGGCGGTGTGTATTTCACCATCGTGGTGGACGGCGTGAGCAAGGCCCGCGACTACTGCCGCATTTCCTCCGTGGGCGAGACCAAGGTGAAGCTGGCAGAGGGTCTGTCCTCCGGCAAGCACACCTTTGCCATCTACCGTCAGTCCGAGCACTCTCACGGTGAGGTGGGTATTTGTGCCCTGTCCTTCGACGGTGAGCTGCTGGATAAGCCCGCCGATAAGGATCTGTACATCGAGTACATCGGCGACTCCATCTCCTGCGGCTTCGGAAACCTGGGCAACAGCTCCCAGGGCGACGGCAACCCGCTCTGGTCCGACGGCACCCAGGCTTACACCTACATCGCCTCCAAGGCGCTGAATGCCGACTGGTCCACCGTTTCCTGGTCCGGTCTGGGCTGTAAGTATGGCTATAGTACCATCACTATGCAGGACGTGTATCCTGCCCAGCGCTACAACTACGATAAGACCACTCAGTACGATTTTGCCAAGGAGCCCGACGTGATCGTCCTGGCTCTGGGCACCAACGATAACTCCATGCAGTCCAACGCCACCTTGAAGCGTGAGGGTCTGGTGGAGATGCTGCAGCTGGTCCGCGCCAAGAATCCCAACGCGCCCATCGTGTGGATCCACGGTATGATGACCACCGGCGTTTCTTCTATGATCGAGGAGATCGTGGCCGAGTTCGGCGGCGCCGACGCCGGCTACTATGCCTGCAAGCTCACCCAGAACAACGCCGGCGGCGGTGCTCACCCCAACCTGGCGGGTCAGCAGAAGTTTGCCGACGAGCTGGTGGCTTTCCTGCAGGAGAACGGCCTGGCTGAGGGCAATAATACTCCCGACACTCCCGACACTCCCGACACTCCCGACATCCCCGACGAGCCCGTGCTGTCCGACGATCTGATTTCCGGCGGCGAGACCAGCCGCATGGAGGATACCACCATCGGCTGCGGTCTGGCGTTCCAGTTTAATATTGCCGCCAATGGCATCGATATCAAGGCGGGCACTGCTTATAAGCGGGATATCGCCGACGCCACCGTGACTCTGTCCGACGGCGAGGAATATAAGCTGGTGGACTTCGGTGCCGTGGTGACCAACGATATGCTGGTCGGTCAGAGCGAGAGAAAGCTGATCATTGACAATGCGGATAATACCAGAACTAAGAAGGTATCCGCTGAGAATCTGATGGCGTGCGACGAAAACGGCGCTACGTATGCCGTGCGTATCATCCGCATTCCTGAGTCGCAGTCCGCTACCGCCATCTACGCTCGTCCTTACTACATCTACGAGAATGCGGCCGGCGAGCAGGTAGTGGTGTACGATGAGATCGTCTGCGCCAACTACGACGGCAAATTTGAGTTCAACGACGGCGCTTTGGAGTGGTAAGACGGCCAATCGTATAACATTCAGGCCGACTGTTCCGAAACCATAAATCTATGAGGCCCCCGAACACCATCTCGGTGTTCGGGGGCTTTTGCGTTTGACTTTGCCATATGGGTTTGTTATACTGTCCCTATATCTCACTATCTTGCTTTTGAGAAACGGACGGTGTTTGTATGAAAAGAACACAACGGCGTATTCTGTCGGTGTTGATGGCCGTGCTGTTGCTGTGGACGACCATTCCTACAGCATCCGCCGCCGTCAATCGGTTTGTCAACGGCGATTTCGAGAGCGGCAGCAACGACGGCTGGCAGGTGTATCAGTCCACCCAGGTGGATGCTACCGCCGCCCGCAGCGGCAGCTACGGTCTGCACGTGGTGGGCAACGGCGGCTGGGGCGGCTTGGGTAATCAGACCGTCACCGGCCTGGAGGTGGGCACCACCTACCGCTTCAGCGTGTGGTATAAGGCGCTGTCCAACGGTGTGAATATTCAGCTGTGCGACGGCACCACGGATAAGGGTGTTAAGCTGGCTTATACTTATGGCACGAAAACCGAATGGACCCGCTTTTCCGTGGAGTTTGAAGCTACGAGCGACACGGTGTTTTTCACTCTGGTGGGAGCGGGTAATAACCAGGCAACCGAGATGTATCTGGACGACGTCACCCTGACCGAGGTGGTGCTGGGCGCCGATGACGGCGACCCCCATCTTAAGATGATGGAAACCCTGAAGGATAAGGTGAAAACCCAGGGGCGTACCGCTATGGTTGGCGGCACGCTGATGCTGGATTTCTCCATTTCGGGTATGGAATTTGAACTGAACTGCGAGGGGGATGTGTACGCCACCTTTAACGCCCGTCGGATCGCCAACTCCGGCTCAGAGGGCGGCGTGTATTTCACCATCGTGGTGGACGGTATTCCGCAGCCGCGGAATTATTGCCGTATTACCTCTGTGGGCGAAACCAAGGTGAATCTGGCAGAGGGGCTGTCCTCCGGCAAGCATACTTTTGCCATCTATCGACAGACCGAGCACTCCTACGGTGAGGTAGGTGTATGTGCTCTGTCCTACGACGGAGAGATGCTGGACAGACCCGCTGATAAAGACGTGTGTATCGAGTTTATCGGCGATTCCATTTCCTGCGGCTTTGGCAATCTGGGCGACAGCACCAAGGGCAACGGCAACCCGCTGTGGTCTGACGGTACCCGAGCGTACACCTATTTGACCGCACGGGCGCTGAATGCCGACTGGTCCAACGTGTCCTGGTCGGGCTTGGGGTGTAAATACGGCTACAGCTCCACCACCATGCAGGAGGTGTATCCCGCTCAACGCTATCACTACGACAAGACCGCCGCCTATGATTTTTCCGTACAGCCCGACGTGGTGATCTTGGCGCTGGGCACCAACGATAATTCCAAGGGCCCCGATACGGCGTCTGTTCGCGCCGGCTTGGTGGAGATGCTGCGGTTGGTCCGTGCCAAGAATCCCGACGCTCCCATCGTGTGGATTCACGGTATGATGACTACCGGCGTTTCCTCTATGATCGAGGATATCGTGGAGGAATTTGGCGGTGAGGCGTCCGGTTATTATGCCTGTCGGTTGACCCGCAATACGGCGGGCGGCGGGTATCACCCCGACCTGGTCGGTCAGCAGACCTTTGCCGACGAGTTGGCGGCGTTTTTGCTGGAGGAGGGGCTGTGCCCCGTTCCGACAGGCAGAGGGGATCTGCTGAGCGGAGCGGGCGTGTCCCGTATGGAGATGAGCGAAAAGTACGGCGGCCTGGGCTTCCGCTTTCAGCTGAATGCCTCCAACGTCAAGATGACTGTCGATTATCGGTGTTTGCTCAAGAATGCCACCGTCGACGCCTACGGTGACGGCGGAGAGTATACGCTGGTGGATATGGGCGCCCTGTTAAGCAACGATGCGGCGGTGGGGGAGGATCCCGCCCGTATGACGGTGGAGAACCTGTCCCCTAACACCGTGCGCGTGAAGGCACGCTACCTGGTGGGCGTGACTGGCAAGTGTGTTCGCTTTACAGCCCGCGTGGTGAATGTTCCCGTCCATTTGGCAGATGCGCAGGTATATGCTCGTCCGTACTACGTGTTCGAACGGGACGGACAGCGGGTGATTACGTATGGCGAGATCATCAGTACCTGCTATCGGGATGCGCCACAGTTTAACGATGGCACTTTGAAGTGGTGAGTTTTAAAAAGCAACCCCGCACGGGGTTGCTTTTTTTATGCGGTGCAGGTAGGGTGGCGCGAAAAATGCTGTTGACATTACGAAGGAACATATAGTAATATAAATAGTGGATAATTTTTCTCATTTCTCACAATGCTTGCGATGCGTTGTATGTTGGGAGGAACGATGATGAAATATAGACTGCACAAATTCTTGGCATTGGTTGCGGCGGTGGCGTTGCTGTGCGCTCTGCTGCCGTTGGGTGCCGTGGCGACGGATACGGCGGCGTCCGACCTGATGCTGATGACCGGTGTCAGCCGCGCTGAAACTCACAGAAAGCTGTCTGACGGCTCCAGCGTAGTGGCGCTGGCATTCCGTTACCGCATCAACGCCAAGGGTGTCCAATACGGTTCCGGACGAATGACCGTGACCGACAACGCCACGGTGACCTTTGACGGCGTCACGTATAAGCTGGAGCGCTTCGGTGCCGTGATGACCAATAAGGCAGTGATTGGTGACAACCCTAATGCTTTCAAAATTAATGAGTCCGGTGTCACGAATATCCAGGCGAAATACCTGTTTGGTTGCGGCAGCAACTACGCCGAATACGTGACGCGCATCGTCAACGTTCCCGAGGCGCAGATCGATACCCTCATCTACGCCCGTCCGTACTTTGTTTATAAAAACGCCGAGGGGGACGAGGTGTGTGCCTATGGTGACATTTTATCCGCCAATTCCAGCGGCAAGAAGATCCGCTATGAGGTACAACCCGGCTCGCTGAATTGGGAGCGGGGTACGCTGGGTGCCGACGGCACCGAGGCGGAGAGTACCACGGACGTGCGCACCGATTATATCAACAGCACCGACCTGCTGATCCGCCTGCCGGAGGAGACTAAAGGTTCGCCGACCGCCTATGCCCGCGCGCATTACTATGGCGTGGACGGCTATCTGTCTTCGATAGATATTACCGCCAATTGGACGGTGTTGGGGGATCTCGGCATCCCTGCCGATGCCGTTGGTATCCGCTTGACCGCCTATTCAGCGGACGGCTCTGCCGTGACCGATGCGGCGGCTCTCGGCGATTCCATCGTAGTCACCGGTAATAAGCGCCAGAGTGTGGTGCCGCTGACCTTCCATAGCGGCGGTTTGTCTGAGGAGAACGGCGCCGAAACCGCCGATACCGCGTACAGTCGCACCGGCTATCTGTCGGTGCGGGACGTTCTGGTCAAGCCGGAGGGGCGCACCACCTTTATGCCCTTCTTCTACGATAGCGACAAGCAGTTCATTTCCTGCGGCAGCTTCTTTATGACCCGCGCCAAAAAGGTGCTGAATCTGGCGCCGCCGTCGGCGGCTTACGTCCGCTTCCTGCTGCTGGATACGCCCGCTGAGCCGGAGGGGGAGGAGCTGATTTCCGAGTCGGTCGACGGTGTGGTACCCTCGGCTATGGCGCAGTTCTTCGCCTATGCGGCGGGAAGTGACGCTTATCGCGACTTTGAGGCGGAGGCCGACGCGGAGGAAACCGAGCCCACCGAGCCTTCGGTTCCTTCTGAGCCTTCGGTTCCCTCTGTTCCTTCGCAACCCACCGATCCGACAGGCACCACCACTTCTACATCTACGACCACCGGTACCACCACCTCTACGACTACCTCCACCACCAAGCCCACCACACCGGATGAGCCGTTGGTGCTGACCGCGGATAAGCCGGAGAATCAGGGCGTGCAGAATGCATTGTGGAATATGCAGCAGTTAGTAAGCCTTGCTTTTACTCCTATCCGCGCCATTCCTCAAAGCAACAAAGATCTGCCGGCAAATCTAACCCAAAAGGGTATACCATACAGTTCGACTCGTATTGACCAGGCGTATGTCCCCAATAACGTTAGTTTCCACACGTTTATGACCGCTTTGCAGAACCCGAACAGCTACCTATACACCATTGATTTGGGTGAGGATTACGGCAATATTAACGGTGATACTTATTATGGAACTGTATGTAGTACCACATGTGCATATGCTTTAAATATCGTCCCCAATTACACCACCTACCAGTGGACCGAGATCCCCGGTATGACCCTGCTGGAGCGGCAGGACCTACAGTGCCTCAAGCTGTGCGATACCATCGTGGGACAGGGTCACGTGGCGATGATCACCGGCATCGTGCGCGATCAGCACGGCAATATCGTCACGGTTACGGTGTCCGAGTCGGCCGGCTCGGACGTTCACAGCGGCAAATACACCATCACGGCGTTGAAGGAGCGGTTCCCGTCCAACTTGTATGAGTACTGCCGCTACAGCAAGCTGGCGGATGTGACCTATACTCCCTCCGACTACGTGGCGGTGGGGGATGAAAAGGCAAAGACGGTGTCTTACAACACAGTCATCATCCCGCGTAAGGGTGACGAGGCCAACTGGCGTTCCGACGAAACGGTGGTGCTGGACGTGCTGAGCACCAGCGGTTACACCGACGTGGAGATTTATCGTTGGGTGTCCGACGCCTGGCAGCTGGAGGAGACGCGGTCTGTGTCCAGCGTGGTAAAGCTGAAGGGTCTGAAGGCCGGTATCTACCGCGCCCGTGTGGTCGGCCCCAAGAAGAACTCCAAATACTGTAAGTGGCTGGTGACCAACGTCACCTCCTCCGCGGAACTGTATCAGGGCACCCGACAGGTGAAGGTATCCTTCGCTTGCAGCGGCAATGCCGAACCTTTGTATATTCAGTGGATCAACGCTTCCTCCAATGCGACCGTTCACATCACTCTGCTGACGGATGCGCAAAAGGAGGTCGGCTACGGCATTTACAAGCCCGCAAAGGGTTATCTGAAGGCGCGCGTGGCGTTTAAGACCAAGTACGGCATTATTTATGCCGAGCTGCCGTCGTCCTCCCTCCACGTGCAATAAGTCTGTTTTGAAAGCACCCCGAGACGCGTTCTCGGGGTGCTTTTTTTTTGTGGAATTAGTCCTGTTATAAAAGATGTCCCGAAGTAGGTTTGCCATCGCAATTTTGTGAGAAACGTAAATAATTTCACTCAAAATCTGTGCAGGTTGCAAAGAGGGAAAAAGGGTGTTTTCGGTTGACTATTTATGGTAAATAAATTATAATAGATTGGATAGTAGGAGAATGTTCTCTCAGGCGACGCATTCATTCGTCGGGGGAGATAGTCGTTATCCTCTGCGAGCCGGTTTGCCGCCGCCATCTGAGAGCATGCTTTCGGAACGGTTGCGGCTTTCAAAAGGAAGGCCGCCTACACTCTTCCACTATTAATGTGATTCCAAAAATTTTTTAGGAGGAAAACACTATGCAAATCAAAATGCGCAAAGTATTGGCCGTGCTTGCTTGCGTGACCATGCTGTGCACCCTGTTGCCTCTGGGCGTGTTTGCTGCGGATGGCGACCTGCTGACCAACGGCGGCTTTGAGGATGGTTCTACTGACTGGACCCTGAAATACGGCTCCGTCACCACCGAGGACGCTGCCAGTGGTTCCTACTCTCTGAAGGGTACCGCCACCAACAAGTATGGCAAGTATGCTGAGCGTACTGTGGCGGTTGTGCCTAACAGCGATTACACCATTTCTTTTAAGATCAAATTGGGTGCCGACGCTGCGGCAACCACCCAGCATCGCATGTACGTGTTCGAAGAAACTGCGACCACTCAGATTACGGCTCTGTATATTTCTGACGCGACTGCCGATGCTTGGACCACCAAGACCTGCACGTTCAACTCCGGCAGTTACACGGCGATCAACTTCAACTTCGCTCAGGGTATTGCCAGCGGCGGCTCCTGCTACATCGACGATGTGACCTTCACCGGTCCCATCCCCACCGGCGATGAGCCCGAGGTTACCATCACTCCCGATGAGGAAGCAGACGGCAACCTGGTTGCCAATGGTTATTTCAACGACGGCACTGCCGATGGTTGGACTGTGTCCGGTGGTGTGGTTGAGGCTCTGAATGGCGACTACGCTCTGAAGGCTACCACCACCAGCCGTTACAGCACCGTGGCTGAGCAGACCATCACCGTGGAGGCTAACACCGATTACACCCTGGATGTTGAGTCCTACTACAACGGCTCTCTCACCGGCGGTATTGCCCGTGTGCACATCTATGCCGGTGCCAGCGGCACCAGCGAGCTGGCCTCTCCCAGTTACTACTGGAACATCACGGCCGGCGCTTGGGATTCCCACCAGCTGACCTTCAACTCCGGTGAGAACACTCAGGTGCGCATCGTGCTGCAGCAGCACGCTGCTCCCACCTCTTCCACCGCCATGGACGGCAACATCTATTACGATAACTTCAACCTGCAGAAGATCGTTCCCGCCCCCGAGGGCAACGACACTCCCTCCAACGACGGCTACATCATCAACGGTGATTTCGAGACCGGCGACCTGACCGGCTGGACCGTGACCAGCGCGAACGTTACCTGGACCGAGGTTGCCAACGGCAACTTCTCTCTGCAGGGCACCAACACCGCCAAGTACGGTTCTTTTGTTAAGCAGACTGTCACCTGCGAGGCGAACACCGATTACACCATCACCTTTAAGGCGAAGTTGGCTGCCGCCGGCGGTCAGCCCCGTTTCTACATTAAGGACGGCGCTGAGGCTGTCACTCTGAACAGCTCCAACTACTATTTTACCGGCTCTACCGAGTGGACTACCTACCAGATTGCTTTCAACTCAGGTGAGTACACCTCTCTGGTGATCTATCCCGCTCAGGGTGTGACCAACGGCGGCGACGTCTATTACGATGACATCGTGATGGAGAAGGCTTCCAGTGGTTATCAGGGCCTGTATCCCGAGACCATGACCTCCGGCGCCGACATCCGTATGATGACCTACAACGTCTTGGTGGGTCAGGATACCGCCAACGGCGGCTATTCTTGGGGTTCTGCCATCACCGGCCGTCCCGAGAAGGCTTGTGCTATGATCAACTACTACAAGCCCGACGTCATCGCTCTGGAGGAGTTCTCCGGCGAGTGGTACGACTATTTCGTGGCCAATATGCCCGACTACGCCTTCGGCGAGATGACCAGTGCGGATACTCAGAACAACGGCAAGCTGTACACCTGCATTGCTTACAATGTGAACACCGTCCGTCTGCTGGATACCGAGCTGATGCGTATGACCAAGTCCCGTTGGGGCACCCAGGGTATGCGTTATCTGAACGTGGCCTTCCTGGAGGTCATCGCCACCGGCGAGAAGTTCATTGCCTGCGCTACTCACCCCGATGCCGGTGCTCTGGAAGGCACTCAGGACCTGAACGGCGACGGCACCGCTGCTGAGGGCGACGGCTACTGGCGTCAGTTCCAGCTGGAGGAGGCCGCCGAGTACGCAGCCAACCTGTCCGCTACCCACATGCAGCCCGTTATCATCGGTGGCGACTTTAACTCCGGTCTGCACAGCGGCAATACCGACGCCACCTCTTACAACAAGTTTGTGGACGCCGGCTTCACCGACGCCACTGCCGGTCGCTACATCGACCACATCTTCTACAATGGTATGGCCACTCATCTGTATGAGACCACCGTCGCCGATGCCGCTGTGTCCGGTGCTTCCGACCACAACGCTGTGTTCGCCGACATCCAGTTCCTGGATGAGTATGCTACTCCCATTAAGAATGCTAAGGATTACATCAAGACTCAGGGCCGTACCGCTCTGAAGGATGGCGCTCTGTGGCTGGACTTCTCTGCCTCCGGTATCGAGTTCTCCGCCAACTGCGAGGGCAAGGTGGCTCTGAATCTGAACGTCGAGTACCTGAAGCAGACCGATTCTTACGGCGGCCTGTACTTCACCGTCCTCGTTGACGGCGTGAAGGTGGACCGTGCCGAGTGCCACATCACCTCCACCGGTAACGTGGAGCTGGTTCTGGCTGAGAACCTGACCCCCGGCAACCACACCTTCGAGGTGTATCGTCAGACCGAGCATCGCGGTGCTGAGGTGGGTATCTCCTCCATCGTGATGAACGGCAGCTTCAATGAGAAGCCCGCTGACAACCGTCTGTATATCGAGTTTATCGGTGACTCCATCTCCACCGGCTTCGGTGCTCTGGGTACCTCCAGCGATTCCGATGGCGGCAGCCCCAAGTGGCAGGATGCCACCGCGGCTTATCCCTACCTGACCGCTAAGGCTCTGGGTGCCGACTTCTCCGACGTTGCCTACTCCGGCATCGGTGCTAAGTACGGCTACCAGGATCCCAATATGCAGACCTTCTATCCCTATCAGCGCTACAACTACGATAGCACTACCCAGTACGATTTCAATGCCCGTCAGCCTGATGTGGTGGTGATCGCTCTGGGCACCAACGACATCGCCAACCAGACCGATGCCGCTCTGCGTAAGGTCGGCTACCAGGAGATGCTGGATCTGGTCCGTGCCAAGAACCCCAACTCCAAGATCGTCTGGATCTACGGTATGATGAAGGATGACGACAACGCCATGATCGCCTCTCTGATCGAGGAGAACGGCGGCGCTGCTGAGGGTCTGTACTCTCTGGAACTGGTCACCAACACCGCCGGTGCCGGTTGGCATCCCTCTGCTGCCGGTCAGCAGAAGTTTGCCGACGATCTGGTCGCCTTCCTGAACAGCGACGTGCTGGTCAAATACGTGGGCGACGTGGAGGACGACAAGTATGATGTGATCGATCTGAACGGCACCAGCCGTATGGAGATGACCGCTGACAAGCTGGGTCTGGCCTTCCGCTTCAAGATCAATGCTAACGGCATCGAGGTTATCAACGAGACCGAGGCTGTTCTGGACAACGCCACCATCGACGCTTTTGACGATGGCGGTTCCTACAAGCTGCTGTCCATGGGTGCGATCGTTTCCAACGATCCCATCTATGGCCTGGCCGGTATGACCAAGGAGATGGCCGATGGCCGCAAGGTGCTGGATGTTAACGCCAAGTACCTGTGCGACCTGGAGCCGGATTCCGCTCAGTTCGCTGTGCGTATCACCAACATTCCCTTGGCCAACGAGGATACCATCATCTACGCCCGTGCTTACTACACCTTTGAGTATGAAGGCCGTGTGATCACCGTCTATGACGATCTGCAGCAGGCCAACTACATCAATAAGTACGACAGCAACGACGGTGTTCTGGAGTGGTAATCGCTTCGGATAGGAATTAAATCCTAAACCAAACAAACCCCCGACTGTTTCGGCAGTCGGGGGTTTTCTTTTTGTCTTGTTCTTTTGGTCGCACTGTGTTATAATACGAAAAAGACCTATGCGGGAGGAATGTCTATGAAGATGGTGAAACTGTTTGTTCGCTCGGTTTTGTGCGGCGTTCTGCCGCTCTGTCTGCTGTGCGGCGGACTGTCTGTGTCGGCCTACAGCGGCTCGGCACCGCAGGAGAAGACCGCCGGCGCCAACCTGCGGGTAATGAGCTACAATGTGCTGGTGGACAACGATGAGTCCCTGGGCGGATGGAGCTGGGGTCAGCCCCTGGGCAGCCGTGGCGATAAAGCTTCCGCTTGCATCAAGTACTATCAGCCGGACGTCATCGGCTTTCAGGAGTGTAACTATAAGTGGCACGTGTCCCTAAAGGATAATCTGAAGGATTACGCCTTTGTCAATGCCGACGTGCCGGAGGTGCAGCCGCTGGAAAAGGCGGAGAGCCTGGGCAAAAAGGACTGGATGTGCACCACAATGATGTACAACAAAAAGACCCTGAAACTGATAGAAAATGAGCTGATTGGTTATTCCTGCAACTATTGGGGCTGCATCCAGCGGATGCGGTATGCCAGCATCGCCGTGTTTGAGATCAAGGCCACCGGCGAGCGGTTTACCTTCTTCAGCACTCACCTGGATGCGGAGCAGGACGGCAAGGGTCAGCAGATGCGCCAGACCCAGTCCGATGAGTTAGTGGACTGCATCAACCGCTATAAATCCGAATACGGCTGCCCCGTGATCGGTACCGGCGACTTTAACAGTAAGTTTGCCGACCCGCCGATTCAGAACCTGGTGTCCGAAGCGGGGATGACCGCCTCCGCCAATAACCGCGGCGGCATCGACTACGTCCTGTATTCCGCCGGCGTCCAGAGCAAGTATTTCACCACGGTGGAGGACAATGACGCCAAGGGCGCCTCCGACCATATGCCGGTGTTTGCGGACCTGCTGGTGCAGAAATATAAGTTCCCCACCACCAAGGATAAGACCACGGCCAAGACCACTACCTCCGCCAATCAGGCGGGTGTCGGCGTGCAGATCACCAAAAAGACCACTGCCCCCACCGCAGCGAACAGCACGCCCCCCACCGATAAGGGAACACAGCCGACGGCAGCGCCTACGGATGAGGTAGGGGAGACCGCCCCCGAGCCGTCGTCTACCCGCCCTGCCGCGGGCGAGGATGGCCAGACCACCGCCGTGGGTATCATCGGCGGTGCGGACGGACCTACCGCCATTTCCCTGACGGATCAGTTGTCCCCATTATGGTGGGGCGTTATCATCGGCGGCGGTGCGCTGCTGGTGACCGGTGTTGTTGTCACTACCGTTCTACTGCTGAAAAAGAAGAAGAAATAAGCGAAAAAAAGCACCCGCCACACGGCGGGTGCTTTTGCGTTATTTACAGCGTTGCAGCCGTTTTGTTGTAGCAGGCGAATTTCTCGTCCACCTTGTCCGGTAGGGTTTTGGGAGTCAGCAGGCTGACGATGGGCACCAGCACAAGACCGCCCACCATAGCGAACACGCCGGAGTAGAGCGAGTTGGTGAATACGAAATTGAGAACGGGGACGTCGGCCACCGACAGCCAGCCTACGCTGATGCACAGCTGGACGATCTCCAGCGCGGTGCCGAAGGCGAAGTTGACAGCCACGGCGGCTTTGGTAACCTTTTTCCAGTACAGACCGTACAGGAAGGGGGCGAGGAAGGCGCCTGCCAGCGCGCCCCAGGATACGCCCATCATCTGTGCAATGAAAACCGAGTCAGCCCAAATGCTGTCCTTGAGAATGGCGATAACGGCGGACACAGCGATGAAGAACACGATGAACAGCCGCATAATGAGCACGTTCTTTTTGTCGCCCATCTTGGCCTTTTTCTCCACCAACGGTGTCACCACGTCCAGCGTGAGGGTAGAGGAGGAGGTGAGCACCAGCGAGGACAGCGTGGACATAGAGGCGGCCAGCACCAGCACCACGATCAGCGCCACCACCACGGGGGACAGGTTGCGCAGCATGGTGGGGATCACCTTATCAAACAACACTGCACCGGTGGGGGAGATGTGTCCCGCCGCCTGCATATCGTCAAAATACAGCTTGCCGAAGCCGCCCAGGAAGTAGCATCCGCCGGCGACGACCACCGCAAACACGGTGGAGATGAGAGTGCCCTTTTTGATGGCGGCATCGTCCTTGATGGAGTAGAATTTACCCACCATCTGGGGCAGTCCCCAGGTGCCCAGTGAGGTCAGCAGTACCACAAACAGCAGAAATATGGGGTTGGGGCCAAAGGTAGAGGTGAACTGGGGCCCGGCATGCTCGCTGACGTTCAGAGCCTCTACGGCGGCAGAGAGGCCGCCGTTTTGGCCCAGTACGGCGGCGATGACCGCCACGATGCCCACCAGCATAATGATGCCCTGGATGAAATCGTTGATGGCGGTGGCCATATAACCGCCGAAAATGACGTATACACCGGTCAGTACCGCCATAACCAATACGATCACCCAGTAGGGGATGGAGAAGATGTTGTTAAACAGGGAGGACAGTCCGTTGTACAGGGAGGCGGTGTACGGGATAAGGAATACGAATACAATGAAAGAAGCGATTACCTTTAACTGCTTGGAGTCGTACCGCTTTTCGAAGAAATCCGGCATGGTCTTGGAGCCAAGGTGCTGGGTCATGATGCGGGTGCGACGCCCCAGTACCATCCACGCCAGCAGCGAGCCGATAAAGGCGTTACCCAGACCGATCCAGGTGGAGGCAAGACCGAAGTTCCAGCCGAACTGACCCGCATAGCCCACGAAAATCACGGCGGAAAAATAAGAGGTGCCGAAGGCAAAGGCGGTCAGCCACGGACCGACGGCACGTCCACCCAGCACAAAATCGTCCACGTTGGTGGAGTGCTTGCGGCAGCTGATACCCACGGCGATCATCAGCCCGAAGAAGCAGATGAGCATGGGGATGGTGACGGTGGCGGCGGTAGACAGAGCCGCCGTTTGAGGGATCAGGGACAGCATAAAAACTCAGACCTTTCTCGATTTAGTAGTTTAAAGCACGAAATCGCTATAAGCACTTTAGCACTTTAAAGCAAGTATGTCAATAGAATTTTTGAAAAAAGTGCAAATTTTTTCAAAAACCCGCATAAAATGCGCCGCAAACGGTTGACAATCTCACTTTAAAGTGGTAAAGTATCTACAGACTTTTATGTATTGCGGAGTGTTTATTATGACCATCGTACATCTGTTAGAGAGAAACGCGCGTGAGTATGCCAAGGACGTGGCGCTGGTGGAGATCAATCCCGAGCAGCCGGAGACCCGTCGTGCCACCTGGCACGAGTTTGAACTGGTTGAGTCCACGCCCCGTGCGCGGCACTATCGGCGGGAGATCACGTGGGAGGTTTTTAATGAAAAAGCCAACCGCCTGGCCAATATGCTGCAGCAGAACGGCATCGGTAAGGGCAAGAAGGTGGCCATTCTGCTGATGAACTGCATCGACTGGCTGCCGGTGTACTTTGGTATATTAAAAACGGGCGCTTTGGCGGTGCCGCTGAACTACCGCTATTCTTCGGACGAGATCGATTATTGTCTGGACCTGGCCGAGGCGGACGTGCTGATATTCGGCACCGAGTTCGTAGGCCGTGTAGAGGCGGTGGCGGATAAGATCAGCCGCCGCTGCCATCTGATTTATCTGGGTGCCGGTTGCCCCAGTTTTGCGGACGATTATCACGACCTGATCTCAGAGTGCTCCGGCAAGTTTCCCCCGTGCGAGCTGACCGAGGAGGATGACGCGGCTATCTATTTCTCCTCCGGCACCACCGGCTTCCCCAAGGCGATTTTGCACAAGCATCAGAGCCTGATCCATTCCTGCCGCGTGGAGCAGGCGCACCACGGACAGACCCGCGAGGATAATTTCCTCTGCATCCCGCCGCTGTACCACACCGGCGCAAAAATGCACTGGTTCGGCAGCCTGCTGGCAGGCTCTAAGGCGGTCATCCTCAAGGGCGCCAAGGCGAAGCACATTCTCACCGCTGCCAGCGAGGAGAAGTGTACCATCGTCTGGCTGTTGGTGCCGTGGGCGCAGGAGATCCTTAATGCGCTGGACAGCGGTGAGCTGTCGCTGGACGATTTTGATCTCACGCAGTGGCGTCTGATGCACATCGGCGCCCAGCCGGTGCCCCAGAGCCTGATCAAGCGCTGGTTGGAATACTTCCCCGACCAGCAGTACGATACCAACTACGGTTTGTCCGAGTCCATCGGACCCGGTGCGGTGCACCTGGGCGTGGAGAACGTCCATAAGGTGGGCGCCATCGGCGTGCCCGGCTACGGATGGAAGATCAAGATCGTGGACCCCGACGGCAACGAAGTGCAGCCGGGCGCTGTGGGTGAATTGTGCCTGCAGGGTCCCGGCGTGATGACCTGCTACTACCGCGACCCCGCCGCTACCGCCGACACCCTCAAGGATGGGTGGTTGTACACCGGCGATATGGCGATGCAGGACGAGGACGGCTTCGTGTATCTGGTGGATCGCAAGAAGGACGTTATCATCACCGGCGGCGAGAATCTGTATCCCGTGCAGATCGAGAATTTCCTGGCGGCTCACAATAAGATCAAGGACGTGGCGGTCATCGGTCTGCCGGACGCTCGACTGGGCGAGATCGCTACCGCCATCATTGAGATCAAGCAGGGGATGACCTGCACCGAAGAGGAGATCAACGAGTTCTGTCTGGATCTTCCGCGCTATAAGCGCCCCCGCCGCATCATTTTTGCGGACGTGCCCCGTAATCCCACCGGCAAGATTGAAAAGCCCAAGCTGCGCAGAATGTACGGCGCCGAGGGCTTGGTGGATATGCAGAACAAGTCTTAATAAAGAGGTAATAAGGAATGAAGAAATTATTGATTGGCAATCAGGCGGTGGCCGCCGGTCTGTACGACGGCGGTCTGCAGGTAGTGTCCAGTTATCCCGGCACCCCCTCCACCGAGATTACCGAGTTTTTGGCGAAATACGACGACATCCACAGCGAGTGGGCGCCCAATGAGAAGGTAGCCTGCGAGGTGGCGTTCGGTGCGTCCCTGGCGGGTGCCCGTTCCGCCTGTGCCATGAAGCACGTGGGTCTGAACGTGGCCGCCGACCCGCTGTTTACCCTGTCTTATACAGGGGTTAATGGCGGTATGGTCATCTGCGTGGCGGACGATCCGGCCATGCACTCCTCCCAGAATGAGCAGGACAGCCGCCATTACGCTATGGCGGCTAAGGTGCCGATGTTGGAGCCCGCCGACTCCGCGGAAGCCTATGCCTTTGCCAAGGCGGCGTTTCAGCTGTCCGAGCAGTACGATACTCCCGTCCTGCTGCGCACCTGCACCCGCATCGCCCACAGCCAGTCCATTGTCGAAGTGGGCGGGAGGGAAGAGGCTCCTGTTAAGGAATACGTCAAGAATCCCGCTAAATACATTATGATGCCGGGCAACGCCATTCAGCGCCACCCCCTGGTGGAGCAGCGCACCGAGGCGTTGCAGGCCTATGCAGAGGATTGCCCCTTCAATACCGTGGAGATGCATTCCGACGAGATCGGTATCATCACCTCCGGCTGTTCTTACCTATATGTTAAAGAGGCGCTGGGCGATACGGCGTCGATTCTCAAGATCGGTATGCCGTACCCCTTGCCGGTAAAGCTGATTAAAGACTTCGCCGCCAAGGTGAAAAAGCTGTACGTCATTGAGGAGCTGGATCCCGTTATTGAAACCCACGTGCGTGCCTTGGGCATCGACGTGGTGGGGAAGGATACCTTCTCTCTGCTGGGTGAGTTCTCCCAAAAGACCATCGCCGATGCCTTTGGCAAAGAGGCGAATGTTAGCGTTTCTGCGGACTCGGACATCCCCAACCGTCCCCCGATGATGTGCGCGGGCTGTCCCCACCGCGGTCTGTTCTATACGCTGGCGAAGAATAAGATTACCGCCCTGGGCGACATCGGTTGCTATACCTTGGGCGCCGTTCCGCCGCTGAATGCGCTGGATTCTACCTTGTGTATGGGCGCCTCCGTATCGGGTCTGCACGGCTTTAACCTGGCGCGCGGCGCCGAGGCGGAGAAAAAATCCGTGGCGGTGATCGGTGATTCTACCTTTATGCATTCCGGTATGACCGGTCTGGTGAACGTGGCGTATAACGCCACCAATTCCACCGTGATCATTCTGGATAATTCCATTACCGGTATGACCGGTCATCAGCAGAATCCCACCACCGGCTATAACATTAAGGGCGACCCCGCCGCCAAGGTGGATCTGGAGGCGCTGTGCCGCGCTCTGGGTATCAACCGTGTGCGGGTGGTGGATCCCTACGACCTAAAGGCCTGCGACGCGGCGATCAAGGAGGAGCTGGCGGCAGAGGAGCCCTCTGTTATCATCTCCCGCCGCCCCTGCGTGCTGCTCAAGTCGGTGAAGCCGCTGCCGCCGCTGACGGTGGAGGCGGACAAGTGCCGCTCCTGTAAGCGGTGTATGACCCTGGGCTGTCCCGCTATCAGTATGAAGGATGGCAAGGCGGTGGTGGATACCACCCTGTGCGTGGGCTGCGGCGTTTGTAAACAGCTGTGCGCCTTTGACGCCATTGTGTAAGGGAGGAGAAGACAATGAAAACGAAAAGTGTTATGATTGTCGGTGTCGGCGGACAGGGCAGTCTGCTGGCCTCCAAGCTGCTGGGGCGTCTGCTGATGGACGAGGGCTACGACGTTAAGGTCAGCGAGGTTCACGGTATGAGCCAGCGCGGCGGCTCTGTGGTCACCTACGTGCGCTTCGGCGATAAGGTGTATTCGCCCATCGTCACCGAGGGTGAGGCGGACATCATCATCTCCTTTGAGAAGCTGGAGGCCGCCCGCTATGCCAAGTATCTAAAGACCGACGGTCGGCTGATCGTCAACACCCAGCAGATCGACCCCATGCCGGTGATCATCGGCGCGGCAGAGTATCCCGCCGCCGTGCTGGACGAGCTGACCGCCAAGGGTATGCAGGTGGAGGCGCTGGACGCGCTGACGCTGGCCCGTCAGGCAGGCTCCGCCAAGGCGGTGAACATCGTCCTGATGGGGCGTGCCGCCAAGTATTTTGACATCCCCTACGAGCGCTGGATCGCCGCTATTGAGAACACGGTGGCTCCCAAGTTCGTGGAGATGAATAAGAAGGCGTTTGATCTGGGTTTTCACGCATAGTTTTTTGCGTAAAACCTATTGACACCCCTTGTAAATGGTGCTAAAATCAGTACGTAAAGACGCTTGAGCGGAAACCAGTATCCGAAAATATCATCTACAGAGAGCTGCGGTTGGTGTGATGCAGCGGTGTACAGTCGGTGAATTCATTCCGCGAGTCGTTGGTTGAAGAGCTTAGCTTGCGTAGGCCAAACGGGTTCGACCGTTATATCGATTAGGGTGTGATGGCACCCGGAGGCCGTTATCGTGAGATAGCGGTAAATAGAGGTGGTACCACGGGAATTTCTCGTCCTCTGTATTCCAAAGCGGAATGCAGAGGACGTTTTTGTTTTCTGCTTTCGCACCACTCTATTTTGCAGAAAGGATGATTCAAAAATGGCACAGCGCTACTATCAAAAAGACATTGAAACCATGCCGGTGGAAGAGATCAAAAAGCTTCAGTCGGAGAAATTGGTCAAGCAGGTGCGTCACGTCTACGACAACGTGCCCTACTACCGCCACCTGATGGAGGAGAAGGGGGTAACCCCCGACGACATTAAGGGCATCGAGGATCTTTACAAGCTGCCTTTCCTCACCAAGGCTGACCTGCGGGATGCCTACCCCTACGGTCTGCTGGCGAAGCCTCTGTCCGAGTGTGTACGTATTCAGTCCACCTCCGGCACCACCGGTCGCCGCGTGGTGGCTTTCTACACCCAAAAGGATGTTGACCTGTGGGAGGATTGCTGTGCCCGTGCCATTGTGGCGGCGGGCGGCACCGAGGAGGACGTGTGCCAGGTGGCGTACGGCTATGGTCTGTTCACCGGCGGCCCCGGTCTTAACGGCGGCTCTCACAAGGTGGGCTGCCTGACCCTGCCTATGTCCTCCGGCAATACCGAGCGGCAGATCCAGTTTATGACCGACCTGTCCGCCACCATTCTGTGCTGCACCCCCTCTTACGCCGCCTACATCGGCGAGACCCTCAAGGAGCAGGGCTATACCCCCGACCAGATCCCACTCAAGGCGGGCATCTTCGGCGCCGAGCCCTGGACGGAGGAGATGCGCCGCGGTATTGAGAAGACGCTGGGCATTAAGGCGTATGATATCTACGGTCTGACCGAGACCTCCGGCCCCGGTGTTTCCTTTGAGTGCTGTGAGCAGACCGGTATGCACATCAACGAGGATCACTTCTTGGCGGAGATCATCGACCCCGATACGGGCGAGGTGCTTCCCGAGGGCAGCAAGGGTGAATTGGTGTTCACCAGTCTGGATAAGGAGGCGTTCCCCTTGCTCCGCTACCGCACCCGTGACATCTGCGTTTTAAGTCGCAAAAAGTGTTCCTGCGGTCGTACCCTAATTAAGATGGCGAAGCCTATGGGTCGCAGCGACGATATGATGATCATCCGCGGCGTCAACGTATTCCCCAGCCAGATCGAGACGGTGCTGCTGAAGGAGGGCTATGAGCCTAACTACCAGATCGTCGTGGATCGCGTGGGCAATACCGACACCTTCGACGTGAACGTAGAGATGAACCCCGATAAGTTTACCGATACCGTCCGCGGCGTTACCGAGCAGGAGAAGGCACTGGCCAATGCCCTGAAGGTGATGCTGGGCATCAATCCCAAGGTGCACCTGGTGGCACCTAAGAGCATTGTCCGCAGTGAGGGTAAGGCTGTGCGTGTTATTGATAAGCGTAAATTGCACGATTAAGGAAAGGGGAGTGTAAGGTATGTTAAAACAGTTAACGGTTTTTGTAGAGAATAAGCAGGGCGCTTTGGTGGATATCACCGACGCTCTGGCGTCCCACAGTGTCAATCTGCGGGCGCTGTCCATCGCCGACACCCAGGATTTCGGTCTGCTGCGCTTGATCGTGAACGATAACGATACCGCTGCCGCGGTGCTGCAGGAGAAGGGCTATATCCTGAAGATTACCGATGTGGTGGGCGTTAAGATCGGCGACCAACCCGGTAAGCTGTCCAAGGCACTGGGCGTGCTGGCGGATGCCGGTGTTAACGTGGAATACCTGTACGCCTTTATGGCCCGCACCGAGCGGCACGCCTACGTGGTGTTGCGCCCCACCGACAATGCCGCCGCCGAAGCGGCGCTGGAGGCCGCCGGCTTCCACCTGATTGCCGATACAGACGTAGATAAGCTGTAAAGCGAAACACCTTCACCCCGAAGTTTTTGCGACTTCGGGGTGTTTTTCTTTAGTTTTTACGCGATTTTCCAATAAACTCCGCTAAAGTCAACCCTTTCCGGTTGAAATCGCTTTAACGCTGTGCTATAATACAGTATCATTGACAATCTTGGGAGGTGTCCTGATGGGCAAACTGACCCATTTACAACCGAATAGAGTGTTCTACTATTTTGAGCAGCTTTGCGGCATCCCTCACGGCTCCGGCGATACCGCTCGCATCAGCGATTATTGTGTGTCGTTTGCCAAAGACCACGGCCTGTGGTATCGGCAGGACGCTCTGGGCAACGTGCTGATTAAGAAGCCCGCTACCGTCGGTTATGAGGATCATCCCGCGGTGATTCTGCAGGGACATCTGGATATGGTGTGCGAAAAGGCGCCCGATTGTGCCATTGATTTTGCCACCGATGGTTTGCAGGTGGACACCGACGGCGCCTGGGTGTTCGCCCACGGTACCACCCTGGGCGGCGACGATGGCATCGCTGTGGCGATGGCGATGGCGATTCTGGAGTCTGACCGACTGTCCCACCCGCCGCTGGAGGTTCTGTTTACCGTGGATGAGGAAACGGGTATGTATGGTGCCGAGGGCTTGGACCCCACCGATATGGAGGGGCGCCTGCTGATCAACGTGGACTCCGAGCAGGAAGGAGTGCTGACCGTCAGCTGTGCCGGCGGCGCTCGCGCCGAGATCGCTCTGCCGCTGAGCTATGAGTCACCCTCTGCTCCCGCGTATCGTATCACCGTTTCCGGACTGATCGGCGGTCATTCCGGCGTAGAGATCGATAAAGGACGGCTGAATGCCAATGTGGTGATGGGTCAATTGCTCCGTTCGTTGGATTGCCGTATTGCCGCCGTCAACGGCGGACAAAAGGATAACGCCATCCCCGTCCTGTGCGAGGCGGTGGTCACCTGTGTGGAAGACCCCACCGCTGCGGCAGAGGCTTTTGCCGCCGCTCACCGCGTGGCGGGTGACCCCGATCTGACGATTACCGTCGCCCCTGCCGCTACCGACAGGGTGCTGACCGCCGACGCCACCCGTCGGGTGGCGGAGTTTCTCACCACCGTGCCCAACGGCATTCGGTCTATGAGCGAGGATATTGACGGTCTGGTGCAGACCTCCCTCAATTTGGGCATACTAACCACCGATGAGAATCGGTTGTGCGCCTCCTTTGCGGTGCGTAGCAGTCGAAATGAGGAAAAACTCGCGTTGTTGACCGAACTGGAGGCTGTGGCAGCCCGCTTCGGCGGCACCTATGGGTCCCACGGACATTATCCTGCGTGGGAGTACCGCAAGGATTCCCGTCTGCGGGACGTGATGTGCCGCGTGTGGCAGGCGCAGACCGGCGCCCTGCCCATTGTGATGGCGATCCACGCCGGACTGGAATGCGGTCTGTTTTGCGAAAAGCTGGCGGGACTGGACGCGGTGTCCATCGGTCCCGATATGCAGGATATTCACACCTGCCGCGAGCGGCTGTCGGTATCCTCTGCTGCACGGATCTATGAATATCTGTGCGCGGTTCTGAAAGAATTATAAAGGAGTGTCCCGTATGATAAAGAAACGAGTACAGAGTATCCAGCGTGAACTGACCTCCGGTCAGGCGCTGTTGGTCACGGCTGACTGCAATCGCTTTTATTTCACCGGCTTTGCATCCAGCGCCGGCTCGGTGTTCATTTGCCCCGATGCGGCGGTGTTTCTCATTGATTTCCGCTATTATGAAAAGGCGAAGGCTACCGTAGACAGCTGTCAGGTTGTACTGTCGCCTCCGGCTAAGGTGTCGGAATTGTGTCAGCAGTACGGCATTAAGGAGCTGTTCATTGAGGCCAACAGCACCTCGGTCAGCCGCTTGGCGGCTCTGCGTCGGGATCTGCCCGATCTGACCGTGTCTGACAGTGACCGCTTTGACGGCATTATTGCCGATATGCGCTCCATTAAGACGCAGGCGGAGCTGGCGTATATCCGCGAGGCGCAGAGGATGACCGATGAGACCTTCTCGTATATCCTCAACCACATTCAGGTCGGTCGCACCGAAAAGGAAATTATGCTGGATATGGAGTTCTATATGCGGCGTCTGGGCAGCGAGGGCGTGTCCTTTGATTTCATCGTGGTATCCGGTAAAAATTCCTCTCTGCCTCACGGCGTCCCCTCCGATAAGGTGGTGGAGCGGGGTGATTTTATCACCATGGACTTCGGTGCCGTAGTGGGTGGCTATCATTCGGATATGACCCGCACCGTGGCGGTGGGGGAGGCCACCGATGAGATGCGCAAGGTATACGATACCGTGCTGCGCGCCCAGCTGGAGGCGGAGCGGGTGATTCGCGCCGGTGCAGTCTGTCAGGACGTGGACAAGGTTGCCCGTGACCTGATTTATGCCGCCGGCTATGAGGGCTGCTTCGGTCACGGTCTGGGTCACAGCGTGGGTGTGGAGATTCACGAGGACCCCGCTTTCAGCCCCCGCTGTGAGACGATACTGCGCCCCGGTATGATTATGACGGTGGAGCCGGGCATTTATCTTGAGAATCAATTCGGCGTCCGCATCGAGGATATGGTGTACGTCACCGAAGAGGGCTCTCTGAATCTGACCGCCAGTGAAAAGCAGCTGCTAATTATATAAAAATTTAACGAATTTTGGCTTATTGAATAGTAATATTTCAAGAATTTAACGCATAAAAGCAATAAAGCATTGAAATGATTACAAATATATGCTAGAATGACAAAACTATAACGATGTTTACAGATATCTTGTCGAAAATGGCGGTGGATTTTTCCGTCGGAACAGATAAGACTAGGCGTAGAGGTAATGCTGATGTAAACGAAAACCAAAATAATTTCGAAAGGGGTATACCCCTTTGTTAGTTACTGCAGTAACTAACAAAGACCCCTATTAGCATAAGGAGCTGACTCTATTGGATTCCAAATTGGCATGGTATATCGTTAAGCGTGTGCTGCTGGCACTGCTGTCGATATTCTTGGTAATTACCATTACCTTCTTCGTGATGAAGGCCATCCCCGGTGGTCCCTTCCTGAGCGAAAAATCTCCCAGTCCGGCCGTTACGGCACAGCTGGAGGAGAAATATGGCTTAGATAAGCCACTGTTTGAGCAGTACACAACTTACCTTGAGGGTGTGCTGAAATTCGATTTTGGCCCCTCTATCAAGATGCGCGGTCGTACCGTGGCGGAGTTGATGATTGAGGGATTTAAGACCAGTAGTGTACTGGGTCTGGCAGCGGCGACCATCGCCATTATTATCGGTCTGGCTCTGGGTTCTCTGGCAGCCGTGTTCCATAATAAATGGATAGATAAATTAATAATGGTGCTGTCCACCGGCAGTGTGGCGATGCCGTCCTTTGTCATCGCCACCATCTTATTGCTGGTATTCTGTGTACAGCTTAAGATTTTTCCGGCCAACGGCTCCACTACCGAGGGCCTTATCCTGCCGGTTATTTCCTTGAGTCTGTATCCCATGGCGTACATTACCCGTTTGACCCGTTCCAGTATGCTGGACGTATTGGGACAGGACTACATCCGTACCGCACGGGCTAAGGGCGTTGCCCCTTCCAAGGTCATCTTCAAGCACTCCTTGAAGAATGCGGTCACTCCGGTCATCACCTACGTCGGTCCTATGATCGCCTACATCCTGACCGGTAGTTTGGTGGTGGAGAATATTTTCTCGGTGCCCGGCATCGGTGAGTATTTTTTCTCCAGTATCATCAACCGCGACTATCCTATGGTGATGGGTACCACCATCTTCTTGGCCACCATTATGGTTATTATGACCCTGCTGTCGGATATCGCGTATAAGATTTTCGATCCCCGCGTGGATCTGTCCTAAAGGGGGTTGAGAGAATATGAGTATTTTTAAGAAAAACCTTAAAAAAGACATCGACGCGATGCCTCAAAAGAATCCTCTCAGTTTCCAGTTGAACCTCCAGAGCTTTGAAAAAGCCACCGATGAGGAAAAACAGCAGCAGACCCGTATGCGGGAGAGCACCACCTTCTTTAAGGATGGTATGCGTCGTTTGTCCAAGAATCCCATTTCTATGATTTGTCTGTGCATCGTGGCCGCCATCGTGTTGCTGGCGATTTTCGTCCCGATGTTCTATCCCTACAGCTACGACCAGCAGCTGGGCGTTACCCCCGGCGAGCCGGTCGACTCCTCTTACAACAACCTGAAGCCCTTTGAATACGGTTCCACCGAGTTGGCTCGTATGGAGGACGGGGAATACATCTTCCCCCACATCTTTGGTACCGATGCCCATGGTCGTGATTACGCCATCCGCGTTATCTACGGCGCCCGCATTTCTCTGGCGGTGGGCTTCTTTGCCAGTATCATTGTGTTGATTATCGGTGCTATCTACGGCTCCATCTCCGGCTACTACGGCGGTAAGGTGGATTTGGTGATGATGCGTATCGTGGATATCATCTACTCCTTGCCGGATCTGCTGATGATCATTCTGCTGGCCACCGTGTTTGATAAGACCTTGGCCCCCGCTATTGAGGGCACTGTCTTTGAGACGCTGGGCGTCAGTATGCTGAGTATCTTTATCGTGTTTGCGCTGCTCTACTGGGTGGGTATGGCTCGTTTGATTCGTGGTCAGATCCTCACCATCAAGCAGCAGGATTACGTACTGAATGCTCGCTCTATCGGCGCTAAGGGCGGCCACATCATTCGCCGTCATATGCTGCCCAACTGTATCAGTGTGATCATCATTTCCACCGCCCTGCAGATTCCCTCGGCCATCTTCACCGAGAGTTATCTGTCCTTCTTGGGTCTGGGCGTGGATATGCCGATGCCCTCTTTGGGCTCCTTGGCATCCGAGGCTCGCGACGGTGTATTCTCTTACGGTTACCGCTTGGTGATTCCCGCCGTGGCTATCTGCTTGATCGTGTTGTCCCTTAACCTGTTGGGCGACGGTCTGCGTGATGCCTTTGATCCCAAACTGAAGAAATAAGGAGGAGTGACGTTTATGGAACTGTTAAAAGTGTCTAATCTGCACACCTCCTTCTTTACCCCCGCCGGCGAGGTTAAGGCGGTTAACGGCCTGTCCTTCTCGCTGGATGAAGGTAAGGTGCTGGGTATTGTGGGTGAGTCCGGCTCAGGCAAGAGCGTGACCGCCTACTCTATTCTGCAGATTCTTGCCAACCCAGGCCGCATCGTCTCCGGTAGCATCCTCTACCGTGGACAGGAATTGGTAGGCGCTTCCAAAGAAGAAATGGCCAAGATTCGCGGCAACAAGATCAGCATTATTTTTCAGGATCCCATGACCAGTCTGAATCCGGTGTTCACCATCGGTGATCAGCTGATGGAGGCGATCCTGCTGCACACCGACCGCAACCGTGAGCAGGCTCAGGCCCGCGCCATTGAGATGCTTCAGCTGGTGGGTGTCAACGAACCCGAAAAACGTATTAAGCAGTACCCCCACGAGTTTTCCGGCGGTATGCGTCAGCGTGTGATGATTGCTATGGCGCTGGCCTGTGAGCCGGACATCCTCATTGCTGACGAGCCCACCACCGCTTTGGACGTGACCATTCAGGCACAGATTTTGGATCTGATTAAAGACCTGCAGAAGCAGTTGGGTATGTCGGTGATCCTCATCACCCACGATCTGGGTGTCGTGGCGGAGATGTGCGACGAGGTTATCGTTATGTACGCCGGCGAGGTGTGCGAGCGCGGTACCGCTGACGAGATTTTCTACAATCCCAAGCACGAGTACACCAAAGGCCTGATGCGGTCCATTCCCAGCGTCAGTGATGACGGACGGCGACTGGAGCCTATCGGCGGCACGCCGGTGGACCTGCTGAATATGCCGGACGGCTGCCCCTTCTCTCCCCGTTGCGACGCGGCGATGAAGGTGTGCCTGTGCCATAAGGCAAAGGAGTTGCGCATCAACGAGTACCATATTTCCCGTTGTTGGCACAATGTAAAAGATGCCATTGAGGCCGGCGCCCTGACCCAAAAAGAAGTAGAGGAGATGTATCAAGATGAGTGACAAGAATCTTCTCGAAGTAAAGAACCTAAAACAGCATTTTGACGTACCCAACGGGTTTATGCGTACCCTGAAGTTAAAGGCAGTGGATGACGTTTCCTTTAACATTAAGGAGGGCGAAACCCTGGGTCTGGTGGGTGAATCCGGTTGTGGAAAGACCACCGTGGGACGCACCCTGTTGCACCTGTATAAACCCACCGCCGGTGAGGTTTGGTTTGACGGACAGTTGATTAAGGACAAAAAGTCCATCAGCGAGTTCCGAAAGCAGGCGCAGATGGTGTTCCAAGACCCCTATTCATCGCTGGATCCCCGTATGACGGTCAGCGACATCATCGGCGAGCCGCTGGATGTTCACAAACTCTACTCCAACCGCAAAGAGAGAATGGAAAAGATTCTGTACTTGATGGATCTGGTGGGACTGAACAGTGAACACGCCGCCCGCTATGCCCACGAGTTTTCCGGCGGTCAGCGTCAGCGTATCGGTATTGCGCGAGCTCTGGCGGTAGACCCCAAGTTCATCGTCTGTGACGAGCCGGTTTCGGCACTGGATGTGTCCATTCAGGCGCAGGTGGTGAATATGTTTGAGGACCTGCAAAAGAAGCTGGGTCTGACCTATCTGTTCATTGCCCACGATTTGTTGGTGGTTAAGCATATTTCCACCCGCATCGCGGTCATGTATCTGGGTAAGCTGATTGAGATCGGCCCCTCTAACGACCTGTACCATAATCCCTTGCACCCCTACACCATTTCCTTGTTGTCGGCGGTGCCGGTACCGGATCCGGTGGTAGCTCGTGCCAACCAACGCGTGTTGCTGCAGGGGGACGTCCCCAGTCCGTTGCACATGCCCAGCGGTTGTCCTTTCCGCACCCGCTGTCCTCGTGCTACCGAGGCCTGCGCTCAGTCGATGCCGGAGCTGAAAGAGGTTCAGCCCGGACGGTTCGTTGCCTGTCATAATCTGTGATAGGCGAAACGAGGGTAGAGCGACAAATCCGAACCCGCCTTAAAGCGGCGGATTTTGGCGCTTTTTACCCTATTTGCTCTTGAAAGGCGGATAGCCTTTCTTCACCCAAATAGAATAAAAATCACACAAAATCTGCTCGCTTTCAGGTCGCAGATTTTAGAAAGAGGGGATTTTTGTTCTATTAAGGCATAAAACGGAGCAAATGCTGTATGCATTTGCGAGTATTTTAACGAAGATAGAGCGAAAATCCGTCTTTCTAAAACGGAGTTCGTATTTATCACTCTACCCTAGGATTGTACACGCCCCGAGCGTGTGTGATTATAATTAAAAGGAGGATTTCATTATGAAGAAGACATTGAGTATCTTGCTTGCTGTAGCAATGCTGCTCGGCTGCACGCTGGCCTTTACCGCGTGCGGTGACAAACCCGCCGCCACGGCGAATATGACTCTGAACGTGGGTGCTAAGCCTGACACGGTTGACCCCGCTCTGAACTCCGCCGTTGATGGCGCTACTTACATCGTTCACGCTTTTGCCGGTCTGATCGGTTGGGAGCAGGACGAGTCCGGTAAGCTGGTGCTGGTTCCCCAGTGCGCCGCTGAGATGCCCGTTAAGTCCGAGGCTGACGGCAAGACCGTTTACACCTTCACCCTGCGTGACGGCCTGAAATGGTCCGACGGCACCGATCTGACCGCTGCCGACTTCGTGTACGCTTGGAACCGTGCCGCTTCTCCCGCTACCGCCGCTGACTACGGCTATATGTTCGACTGCATCGACGGTTATGCTGCTATGACCGAGATGAACGACAAGGAAGAGCTGGTCAACCCCGACGCTAAGCTGAACGTGACCGCTTCCGACGATGGCAAGACCCTGACCGTGGTTCTGCCCGTTGACGTTCCTTACTTCACCGAGCTGTGTGCTTTCCCCGCCTATATGCCCGTCCGTAAGGATCTGATCGAGGAGTACGGCGATGCTTGGGCTACCAAGGCTGACACCTACATCGGCAACGGCCCCTACAAGGTAACTTCTTTCACCGAGACCGAGCTGGTCATGGAGAAGAACGAGAACTACTACGACGCTGACCGCGTTGTGTCCGACAAGCTGACCTTCGCTTTCAACGACGACGATAACTCTCTGCTGGTGAACTATCAGAACGGTTCCTACCTGTTCATCGACTCCGTTCCCAACAATGAGATTGCCTCTCTGCAGACCGGCGACTACAAGGATGAGTTCTACGTAGCCGGCCAGCTGGGCACCTACTACGTCTCCTTTAACGTGAACGATGAGGCCCTGAAGGACTTCACCGAGGCGGAGCGCGTTAAGATCCGTAAGGCTCTGGGTCTGACCATCGACCGTAACTACATCTGCACCGACATCGGTCAGGCCGGTCAAGTTCCCGCCGCCGGTTTCGTGGCTATGGGTCTGACCGAGCCCGATGGCAAGGAGTTCATCGATAAGAACGGTCCCGACCGTGACGGTAAGGGTTATTACAGTGTTGCCGCTGAGGATTACAAGGCCAACTGCGATGAGGCTGTTAAGCTGCTGACCGAGGTTGCCGAGTCTTCTAAGAAGTTCACCATCGCTGACGGTAAGGTTTCCGGTTTCCCGACTCTGACCTACCTGACCAACGACGGTTCCGGCCACGAGGCCATCGCTGCTTACCTGCAGCAGGTTTGGGGCCAGTACGGCATCACCGTTAAGGTTGAGGTTCAGGAGTGGGCTACCTTCCTGAACACCCGTAAGAACGGCGACTACTCCGTTGCCCGTAACGGCTGGCTGGGTGACTACAACGATCCCATCTCCTTCTTGGATATGTGGCTGACCGCTTCCGGTAACAACGATTGCCAGTTCGGTAAGGGCGCTCACGCTGATTACGCCGGCTACAACGGTAAGACTTGGGCCGATTCCTACGACGCCATCATCAACGAGGTTAAGACCTCTTCCGATCCTGCCAAGCGCTTCGAGCTGATGCACGACGCTGAGGATATCCTGATGGAGACCGGTGCTATCTGCCCCATCTACTACTACACCGATATCTATATGTGCAGTCCCAAGATCGACGGCTTCTTTGCCTCTCCTCTGGGCTTCAAGTACTTCATGTACGCCTCTGTTAAGGAGTAATTTCTGCACGGATATAGCCTAACCTAACAAAGCCCCCGACACGTTGGTGTCGGGGGCTTTTCTCTGTCGATATGCAGATATTACGCAGTATCGTCGTGCATCATTTGCCGCTGAATACGGGGGTGATAGGATATCATCGGCGCTATCGGCTCGCGGCGTATGCGGCGGCGGATATAGTTGTCGGTAACCTGCTTGACGGTGCCGCTCAAATACAGTAATGTTACGAGGTTGGGCAGCATCATCAGTCCATTGAAGGTATCACACAGAGAAAAGGCCACGTCGCCGCTGATGACCGCACCCAGCGGGATGATGGACAGAAACAGCGGTCGATACAGTCGGCGCGGTATTTCACCCAGATAGGCGGCGGCTGTAGCTCCGTACTGGGACCAGCCCAGTATGGTGGTAAAGGCAAAGATCACCACCGCCAGGGCGACGAAGCCTTCGCCTACAGAGCCGAAGGCGGCACCGAACGCCTGGGATACCAGTGTTTCGGGCGGCGCATCCGTCAGCATAGAGCCGTCGGTCAGGTCAATGTCGCCGCCCACCAATACCACCAGCGCCGTAACGGTGCACATCACAATGGTGTCCACAAACACCTGGAAGATGCTCCACATTCCTTGCTGTACCGGCTCGGTCACGTGGGCGTTGGCGTGCACCGCCACCGAGGAGCCCATGCCCGCCTCGTTGGAGAAGGTACCCCGTTTGAATCCGCAGGTGATCACCTGCTTGAGAGCGATGCCGCCGCCGGCGCCCCACACCGCGTCGGGGGAAAAGGCGTAGCGGAAGATGGCGGAGACGGCGTCGTCGATGCGATGATGATGGATGCCGATGACCGCCAGCGACCCCAGGGTGAACACGATGACCATAGGCGGCACGACAACCTCGGCCACCCGCGCGGTGCGCTGTAGCCCGCCCCGCAGTATACCGCTCACCACCGCTGTGAGCAGTAGTCCCACCAGTAGCCCATAGAGGGAAACGTCACCCAATACGGTTATCTCCGATAGGGCAGGAGAGGGGAACACCAGCTGCAAATGGGTGGCGATAGCGTTTACCTGCGCCATATTGCCGATACCGAAGGAAGCCAGCGCCATAAAGGCGGCGAACAACGTCGCTGTCACGCGCCCCACCGTGCCCTTGAGTCCGTCCCGTATGTAATACATAGCTCCGCCCAGCCATCCGTCCTTCCCGCGGCGGCGGTAGTAGATGCCCAGTACGCTCTCTGCATAGCCGGTCATCATACCCAGCAGTGCCGCCACCCACATCCAGAAGACGGATCCCGGACCGCCGATGACGATGGCGGTGGCAACGCCGGCGATGTTGCCCACTCCAATGCTGGCCGCCAGCGTGGTGCACAGCGCCTGAAAGGGGGATATGGATCCGTTGTCGGCGTCCCTGCGCCTGCGCAGCTGCCCCAGCGTCTGCCCCAGCCAATGCCGTCCATACCGTACCTGGAAGAATCCGGTCCGCAGGGACATCCACACGCCGGTGATCAGCAACAGCGTCAGCCCCAACCACATCCACACGACGTGGTTGATACGCTCGTTCACCTCGACGAGCCAATTCAGCAAAGCCACGTTACACACCTCCCAGGGGGAGTATATGATGCGGCGGTGGCGAATATCAGTAAACGGGTTGTGGGACAATCTTGCAATTTCCTCTTGTCAATTGGGCGAGAATGATGTAAAATAATTACATCAACAACAAGGAGGTCAACCTATGCCGACCGGAAAAACCTTTAAGATCCCCTCAAAGCGTCAGAATCTGTTCCTGCGCGTGACCCAGGGACATTTTGCCACCAGCCATAGCCATACCAATTATTATATTGACGTCACTAGCCAGAAGACCCGTCTGTCCGAGGCCAAGGCGGTGGCACAGGAGCTGCTGCACTATTACGACAGCACCACCATCGTGGATACGATTCTGTGCCTGGACGGCACCGAGGTCATCGCCACCTGCCTGGCGCGGGAGCTGACCAAGGAGGGCCTGGTGAATATGAATGCGCACCAGACCATTTACGTAATAACCCCCGAGCACACCGCCGGCAGTCAGCTGCTGCTCCGTGATAACCTGGTCCCCATGGTGGCGGGCAAGCACGTGCTGATTCTGGCCGCGTCGGTCACCACCGGCTATACCGCGCTGGGCGCCATTCAGGCGGTGGATTACTACGGTGGTCATGTGGTGGGTGTTGCCTCCATCTTCGCCACCACCGATTCGGTGGGCGGTCACACCGTCCGCTCCTGCTTCAATCCCCAGAATCTGCCGGATTACGCCAGCTACGTGGCACACGAGTGCCCCCAGTGTAAGGCGGGGGTTAAACTGGATGCCCTGATCAACGGACACGGCTATTCCAAGCTGTAAGAAAAAGGCCTCTGTCCCGACGGACAGAGGTTTTTCTGTAGGAGGACGTATATGCGAAAAGGATGGATAATCGGCGTTGCCGTAATGATTTTGGTGGCGGTGGTTTGTCTGGCGATCATTTTACCGAAGCATCGCCCCGATGATCAACCGCCACAGACCACCACCACAACCACCGAGGAAGCACCTCTACCGGACGCGCTTCATTTCACCGGTAAGGTGCTGAAAACGGACGGCGACAGCGTGCTGATGAAATGTCTTGATTCGGATCGTTTTGATACCGTGTGGGTCCACGTCCCCGCCGCCGTCACCCCACGGGTGGGGGAGGAGTACGTGGTCTATCACGAGGATCTCGTGATGCCTTCGCTACCGCCCCGCATCACCGCTGTCAGAATGGATAAACAATGATAAAAATCACCTCCGAGTGTTCGGGGGTGATTTTTTTGCAAATTCCTCTTGACAAACGAGTCTACACGGTGTAGACTAATGTTGACGACAGGTTGTAGACAACCGAACGATCATAAAGGAGGTAAGAGTATGGCAGAGTGGACATTGGGCGCGGTGGAATCCCGCTTTGCGGACATCATCTGGCAGCACCAGCCCATCACCACCAAGGAGCTGGTGAAGCGGTGCGAGACCGAGCTGGAGTGGAAGCGCACCACCACCTATACCGTGCTGGGTCGGCTGTCCGACCGCGGTATATTCAAAAACGAGGGGGGCGTGGTGACCGCCTGTCTCTCCCGTGACGAGTTTTATGCCCGCCGTAGCGAGCAATTCGTAGAGGAGTCCTTCTCCGGCTCTTTGCCCGCATTTTTGGCGGCCTTTACCGCCCGCAAGAATCTCACCGCCGATGAGGTGGCTGAGATTCGCCGCCTGATAGATACCTACGAGGAGGGTTGATGATGGAGGCTGTATTTTTACATCTTTTGAATATGAGCATCACCGCCGGTTGGCTGGTGCTGGCTGTACTGCTGCTGCGCCTGGTGTTCCGCCGTGCCCCCAAGTGGATCCACTGTCTGCTGTGGGTGATGGTGGCACTTCGGCTGATTTTCCCTGTGTCCATCGAGAGTGTGCTCAGCGTCATTCCCAGTGCTCAGACGGTGCCGGTGGACACCTTTTTGTACGACACCCCCACCATCCAGAGCGGCTTGCCCGCGGTGGATGGGGTGGTGAATCCGATGCTCTCCGACAGCTTTGCACCGCAGCCGATGGATAGCGTCAACCCCATGCAGGTGGTGTCCGCTGTTGCCGCCAATCTGTGGGTGCTGGGTATGGCGGCGATGGCGCTGTACGCCATCATCTCCACCGTCCGCCTGCATCGGCGGGTGCGGGAGTCGGTGCGCCTGCGGGATAATATTTTCCAGTGTGACCGAATCGCCACACCGTTTATTCTGGGCATCATCCGCCCCCGCATCTATTTGCCCACCACGCTGTCGGAGGACGACCGCTTAAGCGTGGTGGCTCACGAGCTGGCGCATATTCGCCGCCGCGACCATTGGTGGAAGCCCTTGGGTTTCCTGCTACTCACCGTGTATTGGTTTCATCCTCTGCTGTGGCTGGGCTACGTCCTGCTGTGTCGGGATATTGAGGCTGCCTGCGACCAGCGGGTGATTCGGGATATGGACGTGCCCCTGCGCAAGGCCTATTCCGAGACCTTGCTGGCGTGCAGTGCACCGCGGCATTTGATCTCTGCCTGCCCTCTGGCTTTTGGCGAGACGGGGGTCAAGAGCCGCATTAAGTCGGTGCTCAATTACAAAAAGCCGGCGTTCTGGCTGATTATCGTGGCGGTGGTGGCGACCATCGTTGCCGCCGTCTGCCTGCTGACCAACCCTAAGCCGGTCGTGTCGGATGAGCTGGACGCGTATTTGACTCACGTGATTTTGGAGCAGAATTATAGTGAAGAGCACACCGGCGATGCCTATCCCACCGAGGCTCATACGGTTTTTGGTACCAGAAAAAAGGACGGTAAGCTCACCGTGTACGCGATGGTACTGTACGAGGAGTATTATCTGGACGACCTGGGAGAACTGCAGGTTCAGAGCGGCAGTCACATCCCTGCGGCGATCACGGTGGATATGGAGGGGAGCGCCTATTCTTTGGTGGAATACTGGATCCCCGGTGACGGCACGCACTATCTGCCGGATATGAAGGAAAAATTCCCCTTCATTTATCGTATACAGGTGGACGCGGCGAAGTATTACGACATCCACCAGCCCCGGACCCTCGCCGCCGCCAAAGCCCATTTTGGTCGGAATGACGAGCCTGCCGCGGATGCGGTGGTCACCAAACAAAACACTTGGCAGACCTTGAGTCACCCTATGCCTTATGAGGAGGCCTCCAAGGTTTCCGGCGGCCGTTCTCTGGAAAAGCACAATTTAAAGAAGCTGAAAGAGTTTTTAGGCGAACTGGAGTGGCGCAGCGATGTCACCTCTACCGCTGAGCAACTGTTCGATGCCTATTTCACTCTTGACGGTAACACCCGCTACTATGTGTCCTTGGAAGCTTGGGGCAACTCCGGTTATTTGTACGATGGCAAGCAGTATGCCGTTCTGCCGGAAGAGCAGTTGGGTAGTTGGGATTTTCTGTTGGCTGATGGTGGCAGCACCATTAAACCTACTCACACTTTCTACGGCTATTTTGCCGAGTGGAATAAGAACGCACGGTGCTATGTGCTGGATGTGGTGCAGGCAGACGATGCAACGCTGGTTGGTAAAAAGATCCGCGTTAACACCCAGAATCTTTACGGTAGCGGTTTGCCTTATCTTGGCGCATTGCTCAAGGCCTCTTATGATGGTACTGTGCTGGGCGATACCGTGTATGCACAGGATTTGGCTGCACCGCCGGAGGAAGAACTGCCGAAGAAAGACACATCTGCCATAACGCAGAGTGGTACTATTACCGGCAAGGTCATTTATGTGATGGACGATGCCGTGCTATTAAACTGTTATAACAAAGAACAATTTGACGTGGTGTGGGTGCGTTACAATGCTTCTCCACAGTTGACCCCGCAACTGAATGAAGAATATCAGATTGGTTTTAACGGTCAGACAATGGAGACCTATCCACCTCAAATAACCGCTCAGACTATGACGCGGGTTTCTTCGACGCCGCTGAACAACGGCTATATCAGCGAGGAGGAAGCCATTAAGATTGCCGTTGAGCGTTGGAACGTTAATCTGGATGAGCCGGATATGCTGAACGGTTATTATGCCACAGTGTACGTGATGGAGGGTCCCACCGCGGAGAACCCCTGCTATAAGTTGGGTTATCGTAAAGTTGATACGCTGGATGGCAAGCCTGGGAATTCGATGCTGTACTATACAATGGAGATCGACGCGGTCACCGGCGAGGTGCTGGCGGATTCGTATATGCCGTAAACTACAAAAAAGACCGAGCAACGAAACCGTTGCTCGGTCAGAGAGTGTACTGTTGCCGGAAAGGTCGTCGTTGAGACGGACAAGGCGGGATATGTGAAAGGGGACGGAAGCATAATGCGATTTATAAATTTGAGACCGATGGTGATAGCGTTGGTTGTGTTTCTTTGGCTGTCTACGTTATGCGGCTGCGCGTATTCCTTGACAAAGCCTGCAACCACAACCACCACCGAAAAAACCAATGTCACCGAGTCCGTCAGCACAACGACGTCCGACGTTCCGCTCCCGACACAGCGCCCGCAGACAACCACCGCTTCAAAAACCTCAACCACCACGACAATCACCACGACCGGCACCACGGCAGGAACGGAACACAGCACCGTTCCCCCGTCCACTATGCCTACGTCGGCAACATATGCTTACAGCATCAGCGGCGTTCCTTTGATTCATCAGATGCCGAAATACCCCACCGGATGTGAGTCGGTCAGCGCGGTGATGGCCCTGAAATACTGGGGCGAGTCGGTGTCGGTGGATGAGTTTATAGACAACCATTTGAGTAAAAGCAGTAAATTTTACTGGAAAAACGGCGTCTATTATGGACCGGATCCGTACGAAAACTTCCTTGGCGACCCTCGTTCCACCCAGTCTTACGGTTGTATGGCACCGGTGATTGAAAAGGCACTGATTCATTATTTCGGTAACAGTGACCGCGTGCAAAACACCACCGGCACCTCGTTGGAAGAATTATGTAAAACCTACGTGGATAAGAATGTTCCCGTATTAACGTGGGTTACCATCGGTATGCTTGACTCTTATCCTACCGATAAATGGACGCTGGAAGACGGTTCGACCTATGAATGGCCGGCCAATGAGCATTGTATGGTGCTGATTGGCTATGATCAGAACAACTATTACTTTAACGACCCGTATCGCGGAACTGTTAAGAAATACGCAAAATGGATTGTTGAAAAACAGTATCGGCAATTAGGCAAACAGTCCTTAGTGATTACTGCATAATCAAGGCCACCCCGAATAGGGGTGGCCTTGATTTACATATCCGGTTGCAGATCCAGCACTGCCTCGATCATAGCGGAATAGCCTGCCAAATCTTCCTCGGTGGGGGCGGTGTGGCGATAGTGGGCCAAGTATTCCACGTTGCCGTTCTGACCGTGGATAGGGGATACGGTCAGCCCCAGCACGGTCAGGCCGTTCTCCGCCGCTGCGGCGAACAGCTCCGCCATCAGCCCCGGCAGGGTGGCGGCGGGGTCCTTGAGGATGCCGTTTTTGCCCAGCTCCTTCTGCTTGGCCTCAAACTGGGGCTTGATGAGGGTCACTACCTCGCCGCCCTCCTTCAGCACCCGATGGATGGCGGGGTAGATGCGCTTGAGGGAGATGAAGGATACGTCCACCGTCACCATATCGCAGATGGTGCCACCCAATTGCTTGGCGGTCAGGTGGCGGGCGTTGGTGCGCTCCAGCACCGTGACGCGGTCGTCGGTGCGCAGCTTATAGTCCAGTATGCCGTAGGCCACGTCCACCGCGAACACCCGCTTAGCACCGTTCTGCAGCAGGCAGTCGGTGAAGCCGCCGTTGCTGGCGCCGATGTCGCACACCGTCAGGTCAGCGGGGTCAATAGCAAAGTGAGCCAGCGCCTTTTCCAGCTTATAGCCGGAGCGGCTGGCGTATTTTTTGGCCTTTTCGCGGCAGGTGACCACCGTGTCGGCGGGCAGGGGTGTGCCCGGCTTGTCCGCGGGCACGTTGCCGATCCATATCCGTCCCTCCATAATGAGGGCGGCGGCGGTGGCAATATCCACCTTCAGTTGGTTGGCGACCAGTTGGTCGGTGCGGATGGTTTCCATAGTTGACACTTCCTTTAGATTCAGCAGTTCGGTTAATCGTTGCACCTCCTCCAGCATCAGACCGCGGACGGGATGGGGGTGACGGAATTCGTGATAGCTGTACAAGCACACGTCGCAGGTGCCGTTTTGCCGTTGGTGGCGGGATTGACGGATGTGCGCCGCCGCCACCTTGTTGCGGGGCAGGGTGACCCTGTGCAGGGTCAGCCGTCGGGAATAGCAGAGGGTGTATCGCCCGTGCTCATAGCCGATGCCCGCCGTGCGGTGGTCGATGACACGCACCGCCACCATCCACAGACAGGGTACCGCCGCCATCAGCGACAGATACACCATCAATTCCCGTACCACGGGGAATTGTAACCCTGCCACCCATCCGATGATGGGGGATATCCCCAGCCATATCAGCGGGGTACGGATATAGCGCCACAGGGTATGAGGTGCAGGACGCAGATGAAGCGCACCATCCCTGAATTCGGGCAACAGAATGCTCTGTTCCCGCCGCAGGCGCGGCAGGCGGGCAGGGGGGATCAGCACCGCCAACGTATTCTTATCTTTGCCGTAGCCGGTGCAGCTGATGGTGACGGTGTACCACTTCATTAGATAGGCCATCAGCGTTTGGCGGCGGTCGGAGTAATTGATAGCGCCCAGAGCACAGCAGTGGGTGCGCTTGGTGAGCACGCCGGTTCGTATGGTCAGGGTGTCCTGACATCGGCTGGCGGAAAAGGGTAGATGCCGCAACAGATGCCGTAGAGTACCGGCAACCCATCCACCTAATAGAATCAGCGCTATCAAGGCGGCGGTGCGGGGGATCAGACGGATGGCGTCGGCGGCGTACTCCAGATTATCCATTACGGTCTGCTGGATGCTCTCGCCCAGCAGATTGCCGCTCTGGCGGAATACGGCGGCCAACAGCAGCACGCCCCCCAAGGAGTCGGAGGACAGCACCGACAGCAGCCACAGCCGTCCGTTATGGGCGTGGACGGCAGTCCCCTGCGTGTCCGGCAGGAATAGCGTGGCCTGCCGCCGCGTGACGGTCAGCCGCACGTCCGCCAGGCGATGATTGCCGGCGTCGGTGTCCGCCGCTACCCGTGCGCCCCCCAGCATACGCAGCCAGAGGGGTCGCTCCACCGTCAGGGTGGTGATGAGTGGCAGGGGGATCAGGGTGGTGGTGTGTATGACAAAGCGCTGTCGGATGCGCAGACGGTGCGGTGTCAGGTCATAGGTGTGCCGCCACCAGACGGCGGCCAGGATGCCCACGGCGGCGGTGAGTATGACGCCGTCCACCCACAGGCTTTCCAGCCAGGTGGGGAAGCCGTTGGGCACGCGGATATACCCCACCCCTCGGATGAGAGGTAGCAGCAGTAAAAAGAAAAAAGTGGACAGATTACGGGGCAGAGCCGCCGGATGCTCGCGATAGTACCGTTTCATAAGGGGAATCGCCCCCTGCACCATTCCTCCGCCCGCGGGCGGTCGATGCCCTCGATGAGCAGATAGCCTCCGGTGGCGCTGATGAGCAGGAAGGCGGTGTCACACCGCCGCTCAACGGGTCCCTGCAGCAGGGTCACCTGCCGTACCGCATCCAGCTCCATACGGCGGCTGGTGATGAACAGCACCCCGCCGCGCACGGTCACCCGTTGCTCGCCCAGGGAATAGCGCATATTCTCCCGCCGCCGCGGCAGATACCACAGTCCTATCACGGCGATCGCCGCCACCGACAGCAGCAGAAACGGCATCACCAGACGAGGAAACAGTCGCCACAGCAGCCAGCCGCCCACCGCCAAATGCGGTATTGCCACCGCTATCAGAATACTCACCCACGACCACAGCACGCGGGGAGACGGTTTTTCATACATAGGTCACACCTCCGTAGATAGTGTAACCGTCTGTACGAGAATATGCTCTAGTATAGCATAGTTTTTCCAATAAAACAAGGTGTTGTCCCTTTTTGTTTTGCACACGGTTTTCGTCAAAAACCGCCCCTGCACGGTTGGTATAATGAGCGGGTGGAGGTGGCGACTGTGACGGTATATGCAGACATTCTGTTGGCGCTAAATTGGTGGATCGATTATCTGCTGTTGCTGGGAGTGCGTCGGGTGATGGGCGGCGGTGCAGCACCATGGCGGTTGGTCTTGGGCGCTTTGGCGGGTTCTTTGACCTGCTTTGTGCTGTTTTTGCCGCCGTTGCCCGTTTGGCTGGATCTGCTCATCAAGCTAACCGCCGCCGCGGTGATGACGCTCATCGCCTTCCGCTGGCAAGGGTGGGCGAAGCTCGGACGGCGTGTATTTCTACTGTTTGCCATGTCGGCGGGCTTTGCCGGCATCTGCGGCGGATTATACTTCTTTGCGGCACCGCGGGAGTTTTACGTCCATAACGGCGTGGTGTATTACGCGGTGTCGCCGCTACTGTTGGTGGGGTTGACCGTGCTTTGCTACGGTGTGCTGTGGCTGTGGGAGTGGCTCACTCGCCGCCGTGCGCCTGCCGACCACGCCTATCGTATGACGGTATCGGTAAAGGGACGGCAGGTAGAGGTGCCTTGTTTGTACGATAGCGGCAATCATTTGGTGGAGCCGTTTTCCGGTTACGGCGTGTTGCTGTTGGAAAGAGATGCCGCCGAGCGGTTGCTGGACGTACCCGCCGTGGAGGATATGCCCCCTGAGGGAGGGTGGCGGCTGATACCCTACGATACCGTGCACGGCGGGGGACTGCTCCCCGCGTTTATCCCCGATTCCGTCACGGCGGTGGTGCGTGGACAGCCGCGTGCCATACGCGATTGCTATGTGGCGGTGTGCCCGCGGCTGAATGGGGGAGAGTATCGGGGACTCATCGGTACGGCGTTGGGCGAGCAATTAACCGAAAGGGGTGGCAAGTAGAAATGCTTTACAGGCTGTTAAATCGTTGGTTTCACTGGGTTTTGCGGCTGTTTCCGCGGGAGCGGGTGGATTACATAAACGGTACGGACGTTCTGCCTGCGCCGCTTTCTGCCGAGCAGGAGCGGATTATGCTGGAGCGTCTGCGGGACGGTGACGGAACGGCGGCGGATTCGCTGATTACCCACAATTTACGGTTAGTGGTGTATATCGCGCGCAAATTCGAGTCGTCGGGAGTAGGAATTGAGGATTTGATTTCCATCGGTACCATCGGTCTTATTAAGGCGGTTCGCACCTTTTGCCCCGATCGCCAGATCAAGCTGGCAACCTACTCCTCCCGTTGCATTGAAAATGAGATACTGATGTATTTGCGCAAAAACTCCCAAAAACGCAGTGAAATATCCATTGATGAACCGTTGAATGTGGATTGGGACGGCAACGAATTGCTGCTGTCGGATATACTGGGCAGCGATCCCGACGTGGTGCATCGGGATCTGGAGGCGCAGGCGGAGCGCCAGCAGTTGCTGGCCTGCGTGGCTAAGCTGCCGCCCCGTGAGCGGCGGATCATGGAGCTACGATTCGGCATATACGGGCATCGGGAGCATACCCAAAAGGAGGTAGCGGACAAATTGGGCATCTCCCAGTCCTACATATCCCGCTTGGAGAAGCGGATCATCCGCCGCCTGCGAGAGGATCTACTGCGGATAGAATAAAAAACACGGTGCGAAGAATCGCACCGTGTTTTTTTATTTTCTGGTATTGTTGCGCTGATATTCCGAAGGAGTGGTTCCCTTGATGGACTTGAACACGCGTGAGAAATACAGCGGGTCGTTGAAGCCCACCGAGCCGGCCACCTGGGCGATGGAGTGGGAGGGGTCGTGGAGCAGTCCGCAGGCTTCGTTGATGCGGTAGGTCTGCAGATAGTTGTGGGGGGATACGCCGAAATCCTGCAGAAACGCCCGATACAGCTGACTGCGGCTGATGCCCACGTAGCGGGCGATGTCGGTGACGCCGATGTCGTTGGCGTAGTTGTACTGAATGTACCGTAGGGCGTTGGCTACGTAGGTTTGATGGGGGTTACCGGTGAGGTTGTCGCTGTTGATGCGGATGAGATGAGCCAGCAGCAGGTACAGGCATCCCGCCATCTCCGCATCGGCGGCGGCGGTGTTGTCGCCGGCATCGGCGATGCGGCGCAGCAGCTCGCGGGTCTTTTCGGGGTCGGTGCTGTTCAGAACGGGGTTGTCGGGGGACAGGCCGGTCAGCTTCACCAGTCGACCGGCGTCGGTGCCGTTGAATCCCACCCAGTTGTATTGCCAGGGATCCTCTGCGTCCGCCTGATAGCAGGCCACCTGCGATGGGTAGATGATGAACAATTGCCCCGCCTCCACCGTGTATATCTGTCGGTTATATTGCAGAGTGCCCTTGCCGGACACCACGAAGTGGATGATGTAATGGTCCCGCAGAGCCGGCCCCCAGCTATGGTTTTTGTCGCATTGTTCATAGCCGGTGCTGTATACCGACAGACCGGCGTTTTCCTTCAGTGAATCCTGAAATTGGTAGCGTTTGTTGGTCAATGGTATCCCCCCTCAGATGCTTCTGAGATGGATTATAGCACATTATGCAACATTTGTCCATACAAATGCCGAATAAAAGGGTTGCGTTTTTTGCGTTCGCTTTTTATAATGAAAGTAAGAATTTATCAAATTTCGCGAGAGGGGAAGAGGATTATGTCTGCTGTAACCCTGTTGAACAAAATTCACACCGGTGATTACGACGCCGCGTTTGCCGCTTTGTACGGTGCGGATCAGGTGATGGCACAGCGCCATCGCTACGCCCACGCGGTGGAGGGATTTGTGTCTACCTTCGGTGGGGAGGGAGACCTGATGCTGTTCTCCGCCCCCGGTCGTACCGAGATCGGCGGCAACCACACCGACCACAACTACGGCCGCGTGCTGGCGGGTAGTGTGAATCTGGATGTGATTGCCGTGGTGCGTCCCGGCGACAGCATCATTCGTATGCAGTCCGAGGGCTATCCTATGCTGACGGTGGATACCGCGGAGCTGATTCCCGTGGACAGCGAGCAGAATGGCTCTGCCTCTCTGATTCGCGGCACGGCCGCCCGCTTCACTCAGCTGGATTACGCCGTTGGCGGCTTTGACGCCTACGCCACCTCCAACGTACTGAAGGGCAGCGGTCTGTCCTCCTCTGCCGCCTTTGAGGTGCTGATCGGCGTCATCCTCAGCCATCTGTACAACGATGGCAAGGTCAGCGCCGTGGAGATCGCCCAGATCGCCCAGTATGCTGAGAACGTGTATTTCGGCAAGCCCTGCGGCTTGATGGATCAGATGGCCTCCTCGGTGGGCAATATCATTACCATCGACTTTGCCGACCCCGCCAATCCCGTTATCGAAAAGGTGGACGTGGACTTTGCGGCCACCGGTCACGCCCTGTGCATCGTGGACGTGGGCGGTAATCACGCCGACCTGACCCACGAGTACGCGGCTGTCCCCGGCGAGATGAAGGCAGTGGCTACCTCTTTGGGGGTCAACGTCCTGCGCCAGACCGATATGGATACCCTCATCGCCAACATCGCCACCCTGCGCGCCGAGCACGGCGACCGTCCCGTTCTTCGTGCCATCCACTTCCTGCAGGAGAATGAGCGGGTGGTGGAGCAGGTGGCGGCTTTGCGTAACGGCGACTTTGAAGGCTTTAAGAAACTGATTATCGATTCCGGCAACTCCTCGTTTGAGTATCTGCAGAATGTCTATGCCGCCTGCGACGTGTCCGAGCAGAGTATGTCCCTGGCGCTGGCGCTGGCACAGCGGGTGCTGGACGGTTACGGCGCCTGGCGTGTCCACGGCGGCGGCTTCGGCGGCACCACCCAGAATTTTGTGCCGCTGGATAAGCTGGAGGAGTTTAAATCGCTCATCGAGAAGGTGTTCGGTGAGGGCAGCTGCCACGTGCTGAACATCCGTCCCTACGGCGGTGTCTGCGTGGATAAGATCGGTTGATCAAAACTTTAACATAAAAGGAGAAATGCACTATGAAAACCACTCTGTTGATTATGGCTGCCGGTATCGGCTCCCGCTTCGGCGGCGGTATTAAGCAGTTGGCTCCCGTGGGTCCCAACGGCGAGATCATTATGGATTATTCCATCCACGACGCCATCAAGGCCGGCTTTAACAAGATCGTGTTCATCATCCGCAAGGACATTGAGAAGGACTTCCGTGAGATCATCGGCAACCGCATCGAGGCCATCTGCGCCGCTAACGGCGTGGAGGTGGGCTATGCCTTCCAGGCTCTGGACGCTCTGCCCGAGGGCTATTCCGTCCCCGAGGGTCGTTCCAAGCCCTGGGGCACCGGTCAGGCCGTGCTGTCCGCCAAGGACCTGCTGACCGAGCCCTTCGTGGTCATCAATGCCGACGACTATTACGGCAAGGTGGCGTTTAAGGAGCTGCACACCTTCCTGGTGAACGAAGCCAGCGACACCAAGTTCTGTATGGCCGGCTTCCAGTTGAAGAACACCCTGTCTGACAACGGCGGTGTGACCCGTGGTGTGTGCCAGGTCAATGCCGACAACTACCTGACCGACGTGGTGGAGACCGGCGATATCGTTAAGACCGCCGACGGCGGTGCCGCTACCAACGGCACTCCTCTGGATGCCGAGGGCGCTGTGTCTATGAACTTCTGGGGTCTGACCCCCGCTTATCTGCCCATGCTGGAGGCGGATTTCTCCAAGTTCCTGGACGGCATTGCCGGCAACGAGCTGAAGGCCGAGTACCTGCTGCCCGGTCACATCGGCGACCTGCTGAAGGCGGGTAAGGTGACCGTTAAGGTGCTGCCCACTCCCGATAAGTGGTTCGGCGTCACCTACGCCGAGGATAAGCCCCTGGTTGTCGCCAGCTTCAAGGAGCTGATCGACGCAGGTGAGTACAATGCCGACCTGTTCAGCGACCTGTAATATTTTGTAACCGCTGATGAAATCTTGTGCACGCTTCTCGTCGGTTGGATTTTTCGCCGGAAATGTCCAAAATGCTCGGAAATACATACAGTATTCCCTGCGCTTTTGACCTATCCCCGACAAAAAACCACCTCGCCGATAAGCGCACACCAATTTCATCAACGCTTACTGAAAACGAAAAACAGTAAGCAAGTCATCTGCTTAGAAAGGTCACCCGATTACGGGTGACCTTTTTTTAATGTATAAAATATAATCTACTATAATTTTGAAAAAATTTCACAAAAAACTGTTGTCAAATCGGTTGGGTTGTAGTATAATCGTATAAAACAAACGAGGTTTGTTTGATTTTTTTGTGCAAAATATCCTAATCCTCGTCCTTTTGCTATGCAAAACAGCCAAAGGCGGGGGAGAGGTTATCAGAAAGGGCGTGCATCTATGAAAAACTACAACGCAAAAACCATCCGTAATGTGGCGCTGACCGGCCATGCCGGCTCCGGCAAAACCTCTTTGACCGAGGCGATGTATTATCTGGCTTATCAGGCCGATCGTCTGGGCAAGGTGGCGGATGGCAACACCGTCAGCGACTTCGATCCGGAGGAGATCCGCCGTCAGGTGTCGGTATCCACTTCTTTGGTTCCCGTAGAGTGGAAGAATACCAAACTGAACATTCTGGATACTCCCGGTTTGTTCGATTTTGTGGGCGGCCTGCGTGAGGGCGTCCGTGCGGCCGGTTCCTCGGTTATCGTGGTGTCCGGTAAGAGTGGTCTGACCGTCGGCGCCGAAAAGGCGTTTTCCGCCGCTCAGAAGAAGGGTATTGCCACCATCTTCTTTGTCAATAAGCTGGACCGCGAGAGCGCGGATTTCTATAAAGTGTTTGAGGACCTGAAGGGCAAGTTCGGTCCTATGGTCTGCCCGATGGTGGTTCCCCACGTGGTGGATCATAAGGTGGAGTGCTATGTCAACCTGTTGGAGTACCGTGCCTATACCTATGAGGACGGCAAAGCGAAGCAGGTTCCCATTCCCGATATGGGTCACCGTCTGGAGGGCCTGCGCACCGCTATGAACGAGGCGGTTGCCGAGACCAGCGAGGAACTGATGGAGAAATACTTCTCCGGCGAGGAGTTCACCCCCGACGAGTTGATTAAGGGCATCGCCACCGGTGTTCGCCGCGGCGAGATCGCCCCCGTGTTCTGCGGCTCTGCGCAGGAACTGGAGGCCATTGATCAGCTGCTGACCGGTCTGCTGTGGTTGGCACCTTGGGCCGAGTCCGTGGCCGGCGAGATCGGCACCGACGCCAACGGCGATCCCATCGAGCTGGAAGTGGACGAGGATGCTCCCACCGTCGCTACCGTGTTTAAGACCGTCGTTGACCCCTTTGTGGGTAAGATGGTTTATTTCAAGGTCATCCGTGGTAAGGTCGTACCGGATATGGCGCTGCTCAACAGCCGCACCGGTGAGACCGAGCGTCTGGGTAAACTGTTCTACGTCCGCGGTAAGAAGCAGGAGGAGGCTCCCTTCATCACCGCCGGCGACATCGGCGCTGTGGCGAAACTGGTCAACACCGGCACCGGCGATACCCTGTGCGCTCCCAGCTGCCCCGTGACCCTGCCCGGCGTACCCTTTGACGCTCCCTGCCTGTCTATGGCGGTCAACACCACCAAGAAGGGCGACGAGGAAAAGGTAGCCACCGGTCTGGCCAAACTGGCAGAGGAAGACCCCACCATTAAGGTGGAGAAAAACACCGAAACCGGCGAGCTGATTCTGTCCGGTATGGGTGAGCAGCATTTGGATATCATCGTCTCTCGCTTGAAGTCCAAGTTCGGCGCCGAGGTTACCCTGACCGAGCCCGAGGTGGCCTATCGTGAGACCATCCGCCGCAAGGTGAAGGTGCAGGGTCGCCACAAGAAGCAGTCCGGCGGTCACGGTCAGTTCGGTGACGTGTGGATCGAGTTCGAGCCCTGGGAGGGCGACGACCTGGTCTTCGAGGAGAAGGTGTTCGGCGGCGCCGTGCCTAAGAACTACTTCCCCGCGGTGGAGAAGGGTCTGCAGGATTGTGCCAAGGAAGGCGTGCTGGCCGGTTATCCGCTGGTGGGCGTCAAGGCGACTCTGGTGGATGGTTCTTACCATCCCGTCGACTCTTCCGAAATGGCGTTCAAGACCGCCGCTTCTCTGGCCTACAAGGCCGGTATCGCCGACGCTAACCCCATCCTGCTGGAGCCGGTGATGCATCTGGCGGTGTACGTCCCTTCGGACAATACCGGCGACATTATGGGTGACATTAACAAGCGTCGCGGTCGCGTGCTGGGTATGAACCCCGCCGAGGACGAGTTGACCTGTATTGAGGCCGAGGTGCCTCAGGGCGAGATGGGTGACTACGCCGTGATGCTGCGCTCCACTACTCAGGGTCGCGGTTATTTCACCCTGGCTTTTGAGCGGTACGAGGAGGCTCCCAAGCCGGTGGCGGATAAAGTGATCGCCGCCCGCGCGAAGGCTGAGTAATCGAACATAAAATATCGAAACCCATAGAGAAGAGCCGAGGCAACCGCCTCGGCTCTTTCTTTTATACATATTCCCTACAATGTGGAAAAAAGTTTAGCGGATTTGACAGACCGAAATTATTGATGAAATGTTGAAAACGCTTGTTTATTGTGATACTATTAACAATAGTGGGCAAATGGTTTGCCCCGCGGCCACGATCATTTCGTGTAAACAGAAGCGAGGTTGATGTGATGAATTTTCCCTCCGCCATAGGGGAGATGACTTCCCAGCATTGGCTGACCATTATCATTGGGTTGATGGTTGGTTTGGTCTTCTTTATGTTTGGTATGAATGTAATGTCCGGCAGCCTGGAGAAGATGTCCGGCGGTAAACTGGAGCGTATGCTGAAGACGGCGACGGCAAGCCCGTTGGTCAGCATTCTTCTGGGCGCGACGATTACCATAGCAGTGCAATCCTCTTCGGCCACCACCGTGATGTTGGTGGGTCTGGTCAACTCCGGTCTGATGACCATGTCCCAGACGCTGTACGTCATTTACGGTGCCAATATCGGTACCACCTTCACCTCGTGGATACTGTCTTTGTCCGGCATTCCGGATAATAACGTGGGCATTATGATGCTCAAGCCGGAGAATTTCGCTCCGGTGCTGGCATTGTTCGGTATCGCTCTGCTGATGCTGTCAAAGCGCGATCAGCGTAAGAGCATCGGTACCGTGTTGGTGGGCTTTGCTGTGTTGATCTATGGTATGAAGATGATGGGCGATGCCGTAGAACCCTTGTCTGAACTCAATGAGTTCAGCACCATCTTGGGTATGTTTGATAATCCGCTGATCCTGTTGCTCATTAGCACGTTGTTCACCGGTATTGTGCAGTCTTCGGCGGCTACCATCGGTATCGTGCAGACCTTCGCGCTTAATGGCGCCATTAACAACGGTATGGCGATTCCTCTGGTGATGGGTGCTAACATTGGTACGTGTGTCACCTCGCTGATTTCGTGTATCGGCACCAATCGCAATGCGAAACGGGTGGCGGTCCTGCACCTGACAATGAACGTCATCGGCACGGTGGTGTGGTTGGCGGTGTATATGGTCGTCATCACACTGGTCCCCGCTATTCCTTTCCTGACCGATAACAGTCAGGCATCCGCTTTCTCGGTGGCTGTTTGCCATTCGGTGTTTAATGTGCTGACCGCGGCGTTGTTGCTGCCTATGAGCAAGCTGATGGAGAAGATTGCTCAGGCCTTGGTGCCGGACGGCAAGGAGGAGAAAGCGCCCCGCGGCCTGTTCCTGGACGAGCGTCTGCTCAATTCCCCCTCTGTGGCGGTGTCTGAGAGCAACGCGGCCACCATCAGTATGTGTGCGTTGGCACATCAGAACGTTGTTCGCGCCATCGGCTTGTTTGGCAAGTACGATGAGAATTGTGTGGAGGAGATCCGTACCGCTGAGAAGATTCTGGATGAGAACGAGGATAAACTGAGCACCTATCTGGTACAGCTGTCGTCCCGTTCCTTGTCCGAAAAAGACTCCCAGGTGGTTTCCAAGATGCTCCACGCCATCGGCAATTTCGAGCGACTGGGTGACCACGCGCTGAATCTGACCGGTAGTGCCCGCGAACTGTATGAGAAGGGTCTGTCCTTTACGGACGAGGCGAAAGAGGAACTGTCCGTGTTGGTGGAGGCCATACGCGAAATTCTGGAGCTTACCGACCGCGCTTATGCGGACAATGACGCGCTGTTGGCGGCTCAGGTGGAGCCGCTGGAGCAGGTCATTGACGATCTGATCGCCAAGATTCGCTCCCATCATATTCGTCGTCTGCGTCACGGCGAGTGCAGCATTGAGATGGGCTTTGTGCTGTCGGATGCGCTGACCAACTTCGAGCGTATCTCCGACCACTGCTCTAACGTGGCGGTGGCGATCATCGAAACAGAGCACAACGCCTACGACATTCACAACTATCTCCACGGCGTTAAGCACGGCAACGAGGACTTTGAGTCCGCCTATCGCGCCTACATCGCTAAATATTCACTGGCATAAGCAAAAGAGCCGTACCCCGCGGGGTACGGCTCTTTTTAATCGATTTCTGTCGGCAACTCTTTTTCGGTGTATAACCGAATGCCGTTTTCGCTCAGTAGGCGGGCGGCAAGTCCCATCCCGGGGATTTTATGTCCTGTGTGGGTGCCGTCATAGATGAGATGGCTGCCGCAGCTGGGGCTGCTCTCCTTGAGGATGGCGGCGGCGATGCCGTGTTGCTTGCACAGCGCCAGCGCCCCCTCGGCACCGCGGGTATATTCCGCTGTGCAGTCGGTGCCGTCTGCCGCCAATACCCGCTCACCCACGATCTCGCAGGGTTTGCGGGGGATGGGCAGACCGCCCTGATGCTCGGGGCAATAGGGGAGGGCGATACCGTCCTCCACCAGCTTGCGCAGGGCAGGATAGTCGAAGGAGCCTCCGTCATAGCGGCAACATTCGCCGCACAGACAGGCGCTGACGAGATACTTCGGCGCCCCCATCAGAAATACCGCACCAGAGAGATGACCTTACCCAGCACCACAGCCTCTTTGACGATGATGGGCTCATACTCGGGGTTTTCGGGCTGCAAACGGATGTGGTCCTTCTCCATATAAATGCGCTTGACGGTGGCCTCGTCGCCGATGAGCGCCACCACCACGTCGCCGTTTTGGGCGGTGTTGGTGCGGCGTACGATCACCACGTCGCGGTCCAGAATGCCCGCGTTGATCATACTGGTACCGGTCACCCGCAGGGCGAACAGCTCGCCGGCGGGGTACTGGCTGCCGCTGGAGAAGGGGACGTAGTCCTCTACCTCCTCCACGGCCAGAATGGGCATACCGGCGGTGACGCGACCCAGCAGCGGCACACGGGTGACACTCTCACCGGGCAGGCGGATGGCGCGGTTCAGACCGCTGCGGCGGTCAATATACCCCTCGTCCTCCAGTCGCTTGAGATAGGCGTGGACGGTAGAGGTGGATTTAATGCCGGTGGCCTCGCAGATCTCCCGCACAGAGGGGGGGATGCCGTCGCCCAGACGCTCTTTGACAAAATTCAGAACTTTTTGCTGTTTTTCGTTCAAGGGTTTCATAGAAAAACCTCCTATTTTCTTACTCCTGCACACAGTATAGCACATATGTTCGGTAAAAGTCAAACATTTGTTTGCTTTTTTGCAAAATTTTTTATAAATCCGTGTGTTAACAGTTTTCTTACTGAGTATTCACGAATTTGACATAGTTTTTTCACACTTGTCCGTTATACTGTGGATGTGCTCGGGGGGAGAGGTCGGAGCCGCAACCGCACCTCTCCCGTAAAAAACCGAGTGCATCCTCCTCAAAACACCCCTCTAACGGAAAGCCGCCCGATGGACTCCATCGGGCGGTTTTCCCTTTTCCCCTTGACATTTTCGGCAGAGTGGGGTATGATAGGTTTGCTAATTCAATACTATTATTTAAAAGACGAAGAACGAGACAGTAGCGCAAGGGGGAATATCCCTCAGCGAGTCGGGGACGGTGTAAGCCCGACGGATAGCCTTTGTGTGAAGATCACTCGGGAGTTGCCGGCTGAATGGGTGACCACTAGGCACGGACGGTTTTCCCCCGTTAACGGGAAGACGTATGATGGTACGTGCAAGATAGGTGGTATAGCGAGGTTTACTCTCGTCCTGTTTGCAGGGCGGGGGATTTTTTATTTTCGGAGGTTTTGAGATGTACAAGAAGGTATCGACCAATATGAACTTTGTACAGCGTGAGCGCGAGGTGCTGCAGTTCTGGACCGATAATAAGGTGTTTGAGCAGACTCTGGAGCAGACCAAGCAGGGGGAGACCTATACCTTTTACGACGGTCCTCCCACCGCCAACGGTAAGCCCCATATCGGTCACGTGCTGACCCGCGTGATCAAGGATATGATCCCCCGTTACCGCACCATGAAGGGGTATATGGTGCCCCGTAAGGCCGGCTGGGACACCCACGGCCTGCCGGTGGAGCTGGAGGTCGAAAAACAGCTGGGTCTGGACGGCAAGGAGCAGATCGAGGAATACGGTCTGGAACCCTTCATCAGCAAATGTAAAGAGAGCGTCTGGAAATACAAAGGAATGTGGGAGGGTTTCTCCGGCACCGTTGGTTTCTGGGTGGATATGAACGACCCCTACGTGACCTATCACGACGATTACATCGAGTCCGAGTGGTGGGCGCTGAAACAGATTTGGGACAAGCAGCTGCTCTACAAGGGCTTTAAAATCGTGCCTTATTGTCCCCGTTGTGGCACCCCCTTGTCCAGTCACGAGGTGGCCCAGGGCTATAAGAGCGTCAAAGAGCGCTCTGCTATCGTCCGCTTTAAGGTGGTGGGCGAGGACGCCTACTTCTTGGCTTGGACAACTACTCCCTGGACCCTGCCCTCTAACGTGGCGCTGTGCGTCAACCCCGACGAGACCTATTGCAAGGTAAAGGCCGCCGACGGCTACACCTACTATATGGCACAGGCTCTGCTGGATCGCGTGCTTGGCAAGCTGGCCACTGAGGAGGCTCCCGCCTATGAGGTGCTGGAGACCTATGTGGGTCGCGATTTGGAGCACAAGGCCTACGAGCCCTTGTTTGACTGCGCTAAGGCGGTTGCCGATAAGCAGAAGAAGACCGGCTTCTTTGTCACCTGTGACGGTTACGTCACCATGACCGACGGTACCGGTATCGTGCACATCGCCCCCGCCTTCGGTGAGGATGACGCCCAGGTGGGTCGTAAGTACGACCTGCCCTTCGTACAGCTGGTGGACGGTGCCGGCCATATGACCGAGGACACCCCCTTTGCCGGTCTGTTCGTCAAGGACGCCGACCCCAAGGTGCTGGTGGACCTGGACAGCCGCGGTCAGCTGTTTGACGCGCCTAAGTTTGAGCACGATTATCCCTTCTGCTGGCGTTGTGACACCCCCCTGATCTACTACGCCCGCGAGTCTTGGTTTATCAAGATGACCGCCGTGCGGGAGGATCTGATCCGCAATAATAACACTGTTAACTGGATTCCCGAATCCATCGGTAAGGGTCGTTTCGGCGACTGGCTGGAGAACGTGCAGGATTGGGGCATCAGCCGTAACCGCTATTGGGGTACTCCGCTGAATATCTGGGAGTGCCCCTGCGGTCATCAGCACGCCATCGGCAGCCGTGAGGAACTGAAGGCGATGGCGGTCGACTGCCCCGATAACGTGGAGCTGCACCGTCCCTTTATCGACGGCGTCATCCTGCGCTGTCCGGAATGCGGCGGTGAGATGAAGCGGGTACCCGAGGTCATCGACTGCTGGTTTGACTCCGGTGCGATGCCCTTTGCCCAGCATCATTATCCCTTTGAGAATCAGGATCTGTTCGCCAAGCAGTTCCCCGCGGACTTTATCTCCGAGGGTGTGGACCAGACCCGTGGTTGGTTCTATTCTCTGCTGGCGATCTCCACCCTGCTGTTTAATAAAGCACCTTATAAGAACGTGCTGGTGCTGGGTCATGTGCAGGATGCCGACGGACAGAAGATGAGTAAGTCCAAGGGCAACGCCGTGGATCCCTTCGAGGCGCTGGAAACCTATGGCGCCGACGCCATCCGTTGGTATTTCTATTCCAACTCGGCTCCTTGGCTGCCCAACCGCTTCTCCGGCAAGGCGGTGCAGGAGTGCCAGCGCAAGTTTATGGGTACGCTGTGGAATACCTACGCCTTCTTTGTGCTGTACGCCAACATCGACAACTTCGATGCCGGCAAGTACACCCTGGAGTACGATAAGCTGTCGCTGATGGATAAGTGGCTGCTGTCCCGCCTGAATACCACCGTCCGTGCGGTGGACGATCATTTGGGCAATTACCGCATTCCCGAGACCGCCCGTGTGCTGCAGGATTTTGTGGATGAGATGAGTAACTGGTACGTCCGCCGCAGCCGTGAGCGCTTCTGGGGTAAGGATATGCCCCAGGATAAGGTGAACGCCTATATGACGCTGTACACCGCCTTGGTGACGGTAGCCAAGGCTGCGGCACCCATGATTCCCTTTATGGCGGAGGATATTTACCGCAACCTGGTGTGCGAGAACGATCCCACTGCTCCTGCCAGCGTGCATCTGTGCGCCTTCCCCGAGGTGAACGAGGCTTATATCGATACTGCTCTGGAGACCGCTATGGACAGCGTATTGCAGATCGTGGTGCAGGGCCGTGCCGCCCGTAACGGCGCCGCCTGCAAGAACCGTCAGCCCTTGGGCAAGATGTACGTGCAGATGGATGGCAGCTTGGATGAGCTGTGCACCGCCATCATCGCGGACGAGCTGAACATCAAGTCGGTGGAATTCATCACAGATGCCGCCGCCTTTATGAGCTATTCCTTTAAGCCTCAGCTGAAGACGGTGGGTCCCAAGTACGGCAAGCAGCTCAATGACATTCGTGGGGCTCTGACCGAGCTGGACGGCAACGCTGCCAAGGCGGAGCTGGATCAGAAGGGCGCTATCACTCTGAATCTGGCCTCCGGCGACGTAACGCTGTACACCGAGGATATGCTGATCGAAACCACCCAAACCGAGGGCTATTACACCGTGTCCGACCGCGGCATCACCGTGGCTATCGACACCCGCTTGACCCCCCAGCTGATCGAAGAGGGCTTTGTCCGCGAGGTGGTCAGCAAGCTGCAGACCATGCGTAAAGAGGCCGGCTTTGAGGTGATGGACACCATTTCCGTGTACGTCAGCGGCAACGATACGGTGGAGCAGCTGGTGACCCGCAATTGGGAATCCATCGGCACCGACGTGATGGCCACCGCGCTGACGGTGGGTGAGACCGCCGGCTACGTCAAGGAGTGGAACATCAACGGCGAAACCGTTACTCTGGCGGTGGAAAAGAACGCCAACTGATTAAAATCGGTTGCATTTTCCCCGCAAGATGCTATACTGTAGTTGTACTTAATGAAAGGAGAAAAGGTTATGATTATTACCAAAGAGAGCATTATCGGCAACATTCTGGATGCCGACGCTACCACGGCCCCTTATTTCTTGGAGATGGGTATGCATTGCCTGGGTTGCCCCGGCGCCCGCAGCGAGAATCTGGAGCAGGCCTGCTCCGTTCACGGCGTAGACGTGAACGAACTGGTTGAGAAGCTGAATAAGCACTTCGGCAACTAATTAAAAAACGGCAGAGGTATGCCCTCTGCCGTTTTTATCTATGGGAGAAAGTATGATAACGTTAGATAAACGCCTATCCGCTGTGGCGGCGCTGGTGCGCCGTGGCAGTCGGCTGGCGGACATTGGCACCGACCACGCCTATCTGCCGGTGAGCCTGGTGCAGGCGGGGGTGTGCCCCGCGGCTATTGCCTCGGACATTGGGGCTGGTCCCTTGGAGGCCGCCCGCCATACCGTCACCGCCAATGAGCTGACAAGGGAAATCGCTTTACGGCTGGGTGACGGTCTGTCTACTGTCACCGCCGCCGAGGTGGATGACATCGCCATCGCCGGTATGGGCGGCGAGACCATCGTCGCCATTCTGGAGTCTGCGCCCTGGGTGCGGGATAGCCGCCTGCGGCTGATTCTGCAGCCTATGACCCGCGCGGAGGATCTGCGTCGGTGGCTGCTGCATAACGGCTTCTCCGTTTTGGAGGAGCACCTCATCATTGACGGACGCCACCTCTATCCCGTGCTGGCGGCGGAGTATACCGCCGCCGCTCCCTGCGAGGACGATTTGTTGATTTATGGCGGTTTCTTTTCCACCGAGGAGGGGAGACCCTATCGCCGGATGATGGCGGAGCATCTGCGCCGCCGCGCGGGAGGCTGTTCCCATAGCGGCGATACCGCTACCGCGCAAGAATGGCAGAGAATCAGCGAACAGCTGATGCAAATGTAAAGGAGTGCTGACAATGATCCAGGATATGAAAATTTGGGAGAATGAAATCCCCCTGTTTGACGAAACCATCCCTTTTGAGAATAAAATGACTGCCTATCTCCACGAGGACGATGAGATTCGCCCGGCGATGATGGTGTACCCCGGCGGCGGTTATTGCATCCACGGCGAGTGGGAGTGCGACCCGGTGGCGCAGTTTTACTACGATAACGGCTACAACGCCTTTATCGTCTATTATCGCGTCCAACCCTACGCTCATCCCGCGCCGATGCTGGATGCTCAGATGGCGGTCAAATCCGTCCGTCAGCATGCCGAAGAGTGGCATATCGATCCCAACCGTGTGTTCGGCGTCGGCTTCTCGGCGGGCGGTCACCTGTGCGGTTGCGTGGCGGTGTTTGAGGATTTGGTACCGCAGTATCTGCCCTCTGCTCCTGCCGCCGATTCCCGCTTGACCGGTGCTGTCTTGGGCTATCCCGTCACCTGCGCCGATCCCGATGCGGGTCATCAGGACTCCTTCCGCCACATCCTCGGCGAGGATGCTTCTCAGGAACTGCTGGATACCTTGTCGCTGGAGAAGCATGTAGACGACAAAACCGCACCCATCTTTATGTGGCACACCATCCCCGATACGCTGGTGCCCTTTGAGCATTCCGTCCGCCTGACCAAGGCGATGGCGGCGGCGGGACGCTATGCGGAATTGCACCTCTTCCCCGAAGGTGAGCACGGCAACGCCATGGCGGGCTGGCTCCCCGGCGCCTGCCAGTGGGGAAATCTGTCCTTGGATTTTATGAAACGCGTGAAATAAGTAAAAACTCGCGAGCCGTGGGGGCGGGGGGTTTTTTTCTCCCGGTTTCCCGGGCGGACCTCCTGCAGGGGCCGG
>JAZQKF010000078.1:0-4769 GCA_045542015.1 Acutalibacteraceae bacterium | reverse complement strand
CTCTGCTGCGCGGAGCAGTTCTTTCGTGTAGGGGTGCTGGGGATTGTCGTAAAGTGTCTCCACATCCCCCTGCTCCACGATGTAGCCGTCCTTCATCACAAGGCAGTGGTCACAGAGCTGATAGACCACGTTGAGGTCGTGAGAGATAAGGAGGCAGGAGATGCACGGTTCCTTCCGCACATTGACACCACCCGAGACACAGGGTATGACTTCTCCATCGTCTGAGGCCATCCGTATGGACGCCGAAAACGGCACACCTCCGCCCTTCTGCGTGTAAAATAGGCAAAAAAAGACACGCCCGAGGGCGTTTCTTTTTTTGCGTTAGTCTTTCTTCTTTGCCAGCCATGCGCTGCCCGTAGCACCGAGAATGGTCACGCCCACATACAGGGCAACACCTGCATCAAAGGTCTTGGGGGGAGCGACAGTCTCACCGCTGTTCGTGTCGGGGTAGCTGGGATAGCTGGGACGAGTGGGGCGGTTAGGATTGGGATTAGGATTGGGGTTGGGATTGGGGTTGGGAGAAGCGGGCATCTCCGCATCGCAAGCATCGCAGATGTTATCCCCATCGTTGTCAACGTGAGATGTCTTGTCCTTGATGCTTCCGGCAGGGTCGGGGCAAGCAGGATCGGTACACTCCTTCCAATGGTCGGTAGTATCCCAATTGTTAGGTGCCTGTCCGTAGACGTGGGTATGACCTGCGGGCGGCTGGGAGGGAGCTGCCTCAAACACAGCTACGAGAGTACGGTCTGCCGTAGCAGGGAAAGTGTAGCTTGCTTCGGTGCTTACCCGCTGCCCATTTTCCGTCCACTCCACAAACTGATAGCCAGCCTTGGGCGTAGCAGTTACGGTAACGGAAGCATTTTCGTTATAGGTACCGCCGCCAGTTACAGTGCCGTAAGCTGCTTCATTGGCGCTGACGGTCACGGTATAGGTGGTGGGCTGCTGGGGAGGAATTGCCTCAAACACAGCTACGAGAGTACGGTCTTCCGTAGCAGCGAAGGTGTAGCTTGCATCGGTGCTTACCTGCTTACCATTTTCTGTCCACTCCACAAACTGATAGCCGTTATTGGGCGCAGCAGTTACGGTAACGGAAGCATTTTCGTTATAGGTACCGCCACCAGTTGCCGTGCCGTAAGTGTCATTATTCGCGCTGACGGTCACGGTATAGGTGGTGGGCTGCTGGGGAGGAACGTTTTCCCAAATGGCGTAGATAGTAGTGTCGCCCGTAATGGTGATCTGCTCATTGGGCTGCTTCTGCTCACCATTGGGGCTGCCGATTGCCCAAGCCTTGAACTGCTGACCGTCGGGAGCAGTGAAGCCGCAAGCATCAAGGGTGAAGGTGCCGTTTTCTGCAACCTGATCGCCATTCATGTCACCGATGCCGCCGTTGGCATCATAGGCCACGTTGTACATAGTGGGCTGGACTGCGGGAACGGTTACGGTGATAAAGTAGTTTCTGCTATTATTTCCTTCGCTGCCGCCAATCTTACCGTCTTCACCGTTTATCTTAACAGTAATGTTGCTTGCATCGGCCAACGCAGTATTGCCAACGGGGGTCACGGTTACTGCCACGGTGTATGTTTTTCCGCCCACAAATGTGTCGCTAGACTGCAAAACAGGTGCCGATCCGTAGTTAAATACATTGTCGCAATCGTACCAGTTTTTGATGGACACGGTATAGGTGGAGTCATTTGTGGTAACGGTGGTAGCGCCAGCGGTTGCACCGGCAGTCGCTCCGCTTACAGTCGCAGTAACAGAGGTAATCTCCGTGGGCTGGGGAGCGGGAATTGTGTACTTAATTCCGATCCAAGTGGGATTTACCGCTACGCCATTATTGTCGGGCGTAAAGTTGGGAGTGGTCACAGCGACCTCCTGTGCCTTTTCATACCCATTATCTACGCTATACCCAACATAGAGCATATAGGTAGTGCCCGCTGCAAACGTATCGCCGTTATTGGCATTCATGACGTTGCCGTTACCATACTGCCACTGAATCGTGCCAAGGGTGATACCTGCGGTATCGGTAGCGATGCCCGTCACATCAGGGCTTGCACCCGCAGTGGGGGTAGGAATACCCGTGATGTTAATGGTACTGATCTCCGTGGGTTGCTTCTGGAATACAGCATACAGCCATACAGTTTCGGTCGCATTAAACGTGTAACTTGCATTTGTAGAGACCGTAGATCCGGGTTCACTCGGTACGGATTCTCTCCAGCCAATAAACTCATATCCCGAATTTGCTGCTGCGGTGACTGTTACGCTGGTATTCTCAGTTGCCGAGCCAAATGCAGCAGAACCATCCTGTGAGCCTTTATCGGTCTGAACGGATACCGTTCCTGCCGCTGCGTTGTTTGCGTTATCGGTCAGATTCCAAGCATAACAATTGATTCCATATGTGGTAGGCTGCTGGGGGGTGTCATCTTCCCAAATAACAGTAAACTCGTTACTGTGAATAGGAGTTCCATTTTCGTATGCTTCAAGACGATACTTATTTGTGGTTTCGGAAGCAAAGCCGGAAATGGTACCGGAGGTCAAAGACGTGCAATAACCAACCGTGTCCCACGAATCAAAACCCGAATTGTATTTTTGAATCGCAATATTTGATGCGGGGGTGAAGTTAATGGCAAAAGTGAACGTGAAATCTTCATCAAAGCCAACTGTCCCGCCTACAGGTTGCTGAATAAACTTTGAAACTGCATCGCTCCAAGTTACGGTAAATTCATCACTATATACTTCTCCACCGCCTACAATGATAGCTTTGATTCTATATTTGCTTGAAGTGTTAAAATCGTAGGAGCTGATTGTTGCCTCTGTTGCGGAAGCATTAGACAGTTCAACCCATTGATATGAATAATCACTATATCGCTCAACACGACAGCTGAAAGGGGTAAAGTTCAAAGCATACGTAGCTACAAAGTCCACATTATGATCTACTGTGCCGCCCATAGGCTGAGAGACAAAGCGAGGGCCATCTTCCCACGATACTACAAATTCATCACTATAAATATTTCGAGTGCCATCGGAAGCCATAATACGGAATGTTTTTGTTACTACACTATCTTCCTTAATCGAAGCGCTATCAATTTCACCTTGCTTAAGATCAGTAAAATCACCGGGCGTATTTCCCTCTACCTGAACTTTGACTGTTCCTTGAGGAGTGAAATTCATCGCATAGGTAACATCGAAAGATTCACCAACCAAAGCAGCACCGCCTTGTGGCTGAACTGTAAAGGCAGAGGTGACATTTTCTTGGTATTTGTAAGTAGCACGGGCACTGATATCATTGTCACAAATCGCCTGTACGTAAATAACGGTATTTGTATCGCTATATCCGATATTGATATATCCACCACTCAACTCCCAACGGTCAAAAACCATGCCATCTGGTGCCGGCTTTGCCTCTAAGCGGACAGACATACCAGGGTATGCGGTAGCATCAGAGGAAGTACCGTTTACCACATTAACATCTCTGTAAATAGGGACACCAGCATTAGTGCAAGCCGTCAAAGGTATTTCTGCAGGGGTGGATATCTGATAAGAGCCGTTACTGCAAGCAATTACAGTAGCACCATAGGTTTCTCCGTCTTTAAGATACTTATAAAGATTGATACTGGTTCCATCGGTTTGCCAACTGCCAATGCTATAGACGTAATTTGGGTGATATAAAGTAACACCATAGAAATCCGCATTGTCAACAGCATCCCAAGATAACACAGTACCTTGCAATTTGAGGTTTTGCGGTGTTTCCAATTTTGTTCCTGCCGACAGCGCCGTCACGGGCAGCAAACCAAGCACCAGCACCAAGCACAATGCGATACTCAATAAGCGTTTTCCTATCTTCATACGTTCTCTCCTTTTTGCTGATTTTTGCTCTTAGCGCAGACTTGACGCTTGTGGGAATCTGCGATAAAATGAAATGTAGACCAAGGGGCGGACTCTGTGTTTCGTTGGCGCGTCACAGAGTTTTTTGTCAGAAATGGAATTTCTGACAAAAGGGGTACCCCTTTTGGTCGACTACGGATGGCAAGCATATACCCTTCCTTCTTTACTCGCACTATTACTATACCCGTTTCCCGTGTTCCTGTCACCACACTAAAAGTGTGGGATGGGGAAATAGGACGAAAAAATATGGAAGGAAACGATTGAATGGAAAAATTTGCCACATTTTCCCTATTGTTGCTGCTGCCTGTGTGGTTGTCGGGGTGCAGTACTATCGGGGAGAAAAATAGTAGTTTCTCGCCTATCTACGGCGCTGCCGCCACACTGTCTTTACTGCTGCTGCTCGTCTGCTGCCGCACAGTACGTAAGAATCGGGTGTGGTTTATTGCGCTGTTCTCCTCCGTGTTGGTGGTGAATATGGGGTACACGATGCTGTCCCTCTCCACCTCGCTGGAGATGGCGCTGTGGGCGAACCGCTTGGCCTATTTGGGCTCGGTTTTCCTGCCCCTGTCCATGCTTCTTATTATCTTGCAGGTTACCCACACGCACTACGGGCGGCGGCTGCCCTGCGCTTTGTTGGGCGCGGCACTTATCATATTTTTGATTACCGCCAGCCCCGGGGTACTGGATATCTACTATAAAGAGGTGTCCTTCGCGGTGGTCGGCGGTGTTTCCACACTGGTAAAAGTCTACGGACCGCTTCATCCGCTTTATCTGATTTACCTTCTGGGTTATTTTTCTGCCATGGTTGCAGTTATCATCCGGGCGCAGGTGAGAAATACCATGAGTTCCACTTCACACGCCATAGTTCTCGCCAAGTCGGAGGCCAA
>JAZQKF010000077.1:0-5436 GCA_045542015.1 Acutalibacteraceae bacterium | reverse complement strand
TAAATCAACTCCTTGGCTCACAGAACGACATGGCTACGATCCGACTTCGGTCATACCGACCATGGGGTTGTTACCGGCGCCGATCAGACCCATCATCTCCACGTGCGCGGGCACGGAGGAAGATCCGGCGAACTGAGCGTCACCGTGCATACGGCCCATGGTGTCGGTCAAGCCGTAGGAGGCAGGGCCGGCGGCCATGTTATCGGGGTGCAGGGTACGGCCGGTACCACCGCCGGAAGCGACGGAGAAGTACTTCTTGCCGTTTTCGATGGCCCACTTCTTATAAGTGCCGGCCACGGGATGCTGGAAGCGGGTGGGGTTGGTGGAGTTACCGGTGATGGAAACCTCAACCGACTCCTTCTGCATGATGGCAACGCCCTCGTTAACGTCGTTACAACCATAGCACTTAACCTTGGCGCGCTCACCGTCGGAGAAAGCGACCTCACGGACCACCTTCAGCTCGCCGGTGTAGAAATCGTAATCGGTCTCCACGTAAGTGAAACCGTTGATACGGCTGATGATATAGGCGGCGTCCTTACCCAGACCGTTCAGGATGACGCGCAGGGGGTTCTTACGCACCTTATTGGCGGTGCGGGCGATACCGATAGCGCCCTCGGCGGCGGCGAAAGACTCGTGACCCGCCAGGAACGCGAAGCAGTTGGTCTCCTCGCTCAGCAGCATCTTACCCAGATTACCGTGACCCAGACCCACCTTACGCTGGTCGGCAACGGAGCCGGGCACGCAAAAAGCCTGCAGACCCTCGCCGATAACGGCGGCGGCCTCGGCGGCGTCGGTGATGCCGCGCTTCAGAGCCAGTGCCACACCCATGGTGTAAGCCCACACGGCGTTCTCAAAAGCGATGGGCTGAACGCCCTTAACGATCGCGTCAACGTCAATGCCCTTGGACAGGCACAGCTCACGGCACTCCTCCAGAGAGCCCAGACCATTCTCAGCCAGGAACTTCTCAATGCCGGGCATACGGCGGTCTTTACCTTCGAACTTTACATTGTTAGCCATCTGTACATTCCTCCTTTATTATTCTTCACGGGGGTCAATGTACTTCGCCGCATTGTCGAAGCGACCATACTGACCGATGTTCTTCTCATAAGCCTCAGCGGGGTTGACACCGTGACGGATGTCCTCCATCATCTTGCCCAGTTTCACGAACTGATAGCCGCAAACCTCGCCGTTCTCGTCCAGAGCGATCTTGGTGACGTAGCCCTCGGCCATCTCCAGATAACGAACGCCCTTAACGTTGGTGGAATACATGGTACCGATCTGAGAGCGCAGACCCTTACCCAGGTCCTCCAGACCGGCGCCGATGGACAGACCGTCCTCGGAGAAAGCGGACTGGCTGCGACCGTAGACGATCTGCAGGAACAGTTCACGCATAGCGGTGTTGATGGCATCGCACACCAGGTCGGTGTTCAGGCACTCCAGAATGGTCTTGCCGGGCAGAATCTCGGCAGCCATAGCGGCGGAGTGGGTCATACCGGAGCAGCCCAGGGTCTCCACCAGAGCCTCCTCCACGATACCCTTCTTGATGTTCAGGGTCAGCTTACAAGCGCCCTGCTGGGGGGCACACCAGCCCACACCGTGGGTCAGACCGGAGATATCGCCGATCTCCTTGGCCTTTACCCACAGACCCTCTTCCGGGATCGGGGCGGGACCGTGGTGAGGGCCCTTAGCCACAACGCACATTTGCTCAACTTCATGAGTATAGTTCATATTGGTACTCCTTTCGGTTTTTACTGTACGCGCCAAAGCACATATTCGTACAGATACTATTATAAACAAAATTTTCGGTTTTGCAATAGTTTGCAGGCAAAAATTCGATAAATATTTCACAACCCTTCGGGCTATGCGCTTCCCTTTTGGCAGCACGGCGTTAAAATTTGAAAATGCGTAACATTTATATTGGATTTTTTAGGATACTGTGTTATACTAAACAGTAATTAATCAAAATTTCATTGAGGTGACCACGTATGATCTGGCACAACAACGATATAGCGGCTGTTCTGGATGAACTGAACACCGACATTACCACCGGTCTGTCTGACGAAACGGCGTCCCTGCGCCTGCAGGCGTACGGCGAAAATAAGCTGAAAGAAAAGAAGCCCCCCACCCTGCTCCAGCGCTTTCTGCGGCAAATGAAGGATCCAATGGTCATCATTCTGATGATCGCCGCCGCCGTGTCGCTGGTGGTCTGCTTCTACGAGCAGTTTGTCAACGGCGTGGCGGGTAACTGGGTAGAGCCCATCGTCATCGTGGCCATCGTCATCCTCAACGCCATCCTGGGCGTGGTGCAGGAAAGCCGCGCCGAGGCGGCACTGGCGGCGCTGAAGAACCTATCCGCTCCCAACGCCAAGGTACGGCGCAACGGAGCGCTGACCGTCATCCCCGCGCACCTGCTGGTTCCCGGCGATATCGTGGAGCTGGAGGCGGGCGACCTGGTGCCGGCGGACTGTCGTATTCTGGAGGCCTATGCCCTGCGCAGTAACGAGTCGGCGCTGACCGGCGAATCCATGCCGGTGGAGAAATTCGCCGAGGGCACCTTTGACGACATCACCCCGCTGGCTGACCGCACCAATATGCTGCACGCCAGCTGTGCCATCACCGGCGGCAGAGCCGTGGCTGTGGTGGTGGCCACCGGTATGCGTTCTGAGATGGGACACATCGCCACCATGCTGGAGGGCGAGACCGACAGCGTCACGCCGCTTCAGCACAAGATGGCTAAGCTGGGCAAGCTGCTGGGCGTTCTGGCACTGATCATCTGCATCATCATTTTTGTCATCGGTCTGTGCTTCCGACTGCCTCTGCTGGATATGTTTATGACCGCCGTGTCGCTGGCGGTGGCGGCTATCCCCGAGGGTATGCCTGCCATTGTTACCATCGTGCTGGCCATCGGCGTACAGCGGCTGGTGAATAAGAACGCCATCATCCGCCGTCTGCCGGCGGTGGAGACCCTGGGCAGCGCTTCGGTCATCTGCTCCGATAAGACCGGCACACTGACCCAGAACCGTATGACCCTGCGGCAGGCACACGTGCATAATCAAACCGTCGATCTGGACGGGGACAAAATCATCCCAGGTCTTGAGCAACTGGTGCGGCTGGGTGCCCTGTGCACCGACGCCGAAATGGTCCGCGAGGACGGACAGGAGAAGCTGGTGGGCGACCCCACCGAGACCGCCATCCTCGCCTATCTGCGCACGCTGGGATACGACAAGTCCGAGCTATTGACGGATATGCCCCGCATCGGTGAATTGCCCTTTGACTCCGAGCGCAAGCGTATGACCAGCGTACACATGGCGGGTGACCAGACGGTGGTCATCGTCAAGGGTGCGCCCGAATCGGTGCTTCCTCTCTGTGTCCGCGGCAACATTGAAAAACTGACCCAGGCCAATATCGAAATGGCCGCCAACGCTCTGCGGGTGCTGGCGGTGGCCTATAAGATACTGGACACGGCGCCCGCCGTGTACGACGTGGAAACCCTCGAATGCGATCTGACTCCGGCGGGTCTGCTGGGTATGATCGACCCGCCCCGCCACGAGGTCAAGGCCGCCATCGCCGACTGCAACACCGCCGGCATCCGTACCGTGATGATCACCGGCGACAACGTGGTGACCGCCTCCGCCATCGCCCGTGAACTGGGCATCCTCCACGAGGGAGAAAAGGCCATCACCGGTCAGGAGCTGGAGGCACTGACCGACGAAGAATTGGAGCGTAACGTCACCGACTATCGGGTGTACGCCCGCGTGACACCGGCGGATAAGATCCGCATTGTCAAGGCATGGCAACGCCGCGGCGACGTGGTCGCTATGACCGGCGACGGCGTCAACGACGCTCCCGCCCTTAAGGCGGCAGACATCGGCTGTGCCATGGGCATCACCGGCACCGACGTGGCCAAAAACGCCGCCGATATGACCCTGACCGACGACAATTTCGCCACCATCGTGGACGCCGCCAGAGAAGGACGCGGCATCTACGACAACATCCGCAAGGCCATCGGCTTCCTGCTCTCCTGCAACCTGGGCGAGATCCTTACCGTGTTCGTGGCGATGATGCTGTGGCACAAGTCGCCTCTGCTGCCCATTCAGCTACTGTGGATCAACCTGGTGACCGACAGCCTGCCCGCATTGGCGCTGGGTATGGAAGCGCCCGAGGCAGATATAATGCGACGCCATCCCCGTGGTCGCAACGAGAGCCTATTCTCCGGCGGTCTGGGCATCGGTGCCGTTTGGCAGGGCGCTATGTTCGCCGTGCTGACTCTGGTCGCCTACGCCATCGGTCGCGCCACCTCCCCCGAACTGGGCGGCACTATGGCCTTTGCCACGCTGGCCATCGGGCAGCTGATCCACGCGATAAGTCTGCGTTCCAGCCACTCCCTGTTCCGCATCGGCATCCACACCAATCCGTATATGCTGGGTGCCTTCGGCGTATCCCTGGGACTGCTGCTGGCGGTGCTGCTCATTCCCGGCGTGCAGGGTGTCTTCTCTCTGGTATCCATGAGTGGAGCCAACTGGCTGACCGTGGCGGGCCTGTCCGTCGCACCGCTGGTGGTTATGGAACTGTATAAACTGATAGCGAACTATCTTAAACGTAAGTAAGAAAGGACTGTGTGCCTATGTTTGCCGGTCTGAAAAGTATGGGCCTTCGCGGAATCGAAGGCTTTATGGTAGAGGTGGAGGCGGACCTATCCCAAGGTCTGCCCGGCTTTGACGTGGTCGGTCTGCCGGACACGGCGGTGCGGGAATCCCGCGACCGCGTCCGCGCGGCTATGAAGAACGCCGGATTCACCTATCCCGTCAGCCGTATCACGGTCAACCTGGCTCCCGCCGACGTGAAAAAGGAAGGGTCGGTATACGACCTGCCGCTGCTGTTGGCCCTTCTGTGCGCCAGCGGTCAGCTGAAGGCAAATATGAAGCGTCGCGCCTTTGTGGGTGAATTGTCCCTGCAGGGCGCCGTGCGCCCCATCCGCGGTGTGCTGCCAATGGCCATCGCCGCCCGCGATGCGGGAATGGAAGAGGTTTACGTTCCTTATGAAAACGGACCCGAAGCCGCCGTGGTGGAGGGCATTGCCGTATATCCCGTGAAGGACATCGCCACGCTGCTGGCGCATCTGCGGGGTGAGCAGGAGCTGCTCCCCCTGACTGCGCAGGAGTTTACCCCCTCTGCAGCGGATGCGCTGGTGGACTTTGCTGACGTGATGGGACAAGAAACCGCCCGACGGGCGATGGAGATCGCGGCCGCCGGCAGCCACAACGTGCTGCTCATCGGTCCTCCCGGCTCCGGTAAGAGTATGCTGGCCAAACGGTTGCCCACCATTCTGCCGGATATGACCCGCGAGGAATCGCTGGAGTGCACCAAGATCCATTCCATCGCCGGCACGTTGGCAGGCGGTGCGGGGTTACTGCCCCACCGTCCCTTCCGCTCCCC
>JAZQKF010000076.1:0-1816 GCA_045542015.1 Acutalibacteraceae bacterium | reverse complement strand
AGAGAGACGCTATCCTTTTTTTCATAATATTATCCTCCTTTAATATAATATCATCTTTAAAAAATAAATATACTTATCCGATATCATTATAACTCCAATCATCCTGCCGTACATCAGCCAAACGGATGATATTGAAAAAGGACGAAGCAAAAATGCTTCAGCCTTTATATCATTTGGCGTTTTCTAACGATAGACCTTATCCTATCACTCCAATAAAGACACCGTTCTGTTCCCATATCACACTGCCGTTCTCGTCGATGACGGTGAGAGCGGCGTCGTACTTATCCGTGTCCGACGTAAACCGGACGGTGTATCCGTCGAGAAGGATGAAATCACTTGCGGCGTAATATGCCTCATCCGCATCGATGATCCTGACGATATAATTCTCCGCGCCGCCCTCTACCCGGCACGTTCCGATCGTGTCCTTGACCGAATCCTTCAGAGTCGGCGTTCCCCACAGCGTGGTTCCGAGGTTTTCATCTGTTTGCGGAAGTATCCAGATATCCGCATCTTCCACGCCGTTGACGAATGTGACGGATATTTCTTTCGTTCCGACGACGTCCAAATCGTTCATAGCCGTATCTCCTTGATTCGTTTTGCAGGAACAAAGCAGCAAGAGTAAAGCGCCGAGCGCTATCAAAAACCATTTTTTCATATCTTTCACCCAATAGGAGCAGAAAAATCCTCAGGTGCTCTTTACTTGACGAGTTCCATCGAATTGATGATTGACCAGACGACGTCCGTATCACAGTCGGAGAGCGAGTCGCCGGACACCACGAAACTTACGCCGTACCAGCCGTCGTGGTTTCCGCCGAAGTCAATGTCAATGCGCATCGTCGCGCCGAGCCAGTCGGAATACGTCATTACGATCGCCTTGTATCCGTTCAAGGTCGTCTCTTTCAGAGAATAGTCGTCCTCGTCGCTGTTGTTTTCTTTGTAAGACTGCTTCAGCTCCGCAAGGTTCGTCGCGCCGAGCATCGGGTCGATCAGTATGCCGACGCCTGTCGCTTCGTTTTTCAGCTTGCCGTACGTATCGTCGTATTCGAACTGTTCGGCGGGGTAGTAGACGTTGAGTATCCCGCGGCCGTTCACGTCGAGCTTGGTGCCCGTTCTGTCGCCGCCCGCGTTGCCGCCCGAATTACCGCTGTCCGTGCCGAGAGGGTCGGACAATTCGCCGAAGGGATCGCTCCATCCCTCATCCAGCTTTGCCAGATACTCGTCGAAGTGAGGGATAAACTGCTGGTAGGTCTCCTTCTCCCAACGGTCGCCCCACGGCAGGAAGGTGAAATCGTAACCCAGCTTGTTGCCGCTCTCGTCTGTGTAGGACGAGCCGACGTTCAGCTTGTCCTGGTTGTCCAGATTGCGCACAACGATCCAGTCGGAGGTGTTGATGTCGTAGTCAAAGGCGGTGCCGCTGTCGCCGTAGAGATAGGACGCATCCGCATGGCAGTCGATCACGACATAGCGGTTGTTGTGGTCGGGATTGACCGCGAACGCCCCGTAGGGATCGTAGATGATCAGGGTGCCATGGCCGTCCGCATCCAGCTCCACCCGCATGGCCGCATCGAAGGTCAGGCCATTGGCAAATTCCCAGCCGCCCTCGCTGCCGTTGATGTCAAGACAGCCGTAATACCAGCCGTTCCACTTTCTCTTATGATAACTCCAATCCTCCTGCCGTACATCAGCCAAACGGATGATATTGAAAAAGGCCGAAGCAAAAAAATGCTTCAGCCTTTCTATCATTTGGCGTTTTCTAACGATAGACCTTATCCGATCACTCCAATAAAGACGCCGTTCTGTTCCCATATCACACTGC
>JAZQKF010000075.1:0-1817 GCA_045542015.1 Acutalibacteraceae bacterium | reverse complement strand
GGGAAGGGGTTTCGTAAGCGGTTTTCATGCTCTGGACCTCCCTGCGGTGGCCCTGCGCCTGCGGATGGATTCGTAGACCTTGCCGTGCTCGAAGCCCTCGCGATAGGCTTTTCCGCATGAGTCGCAGAAATGCAGGCCCATATCGGGGAAATCGGTGACTGAGGTGCGTGTGCAGAAACTACACCTCATAGAGCCCTCTCCTCGGCATTCCTGCGCTTGCGCTCTTCACACCATGCATCGAACTCTGCGAGCCACCTATCCTCAGCTTGTACGACCCTGTGGACCTCGATTCCGAAAACAGGGGTCATGCGATCGCCTATGGCAAAGCAGCCTCCGATAACAGGAGTCATGTCATCACCTCCGGAACAGGGATCTCCGAGAACATCGGCTCCATTCCATTCGGAACCCAATCTTTGGAGACGTCCGTCAGATAGTATCCGCTGATGGACCTGCGCCATGGGATCTCGGTCCCCCTCTTCTCCGCCATCACTCCGACCCACTGGGATGCGCTGACCTGTCTGGCCTGCTCGGGGGTGGCTTTCCACATCCATACCCTGGTGCATCCGACTCTGAGGGAATCCTCCACGATGGGCGAAGGGTCGCCCATGGACACGAAAACGAGACTCGGTGAGGTCATTCCACACACCTCCAGATCGCATCCCCGTCTTCGACCGTGCGGGTGACCTCACCGTACCTCTCGCAGATTCTCAGGGAGTTGTAGATCCTGGACCTACGGGAACCCCTCTCCCATGCGGGCACATCGCCGTGGATTCTGCGGACAACCTCCATCGTCGTACAGGGCCCGATCTCGCGGACGGTTTTCAGAACCTCTGCCTGACTCATGCGGACACCTCCAGAAGGGTCATCTGACGGTGCTTGACCTTCTCGAACGTCCTGTCGATGTAGATGCCCTTGAAGATGGCCATCAGGACATCGGCCACGATGGAGTTCCCCGCCTGTTTGTACAGCTGGGTCTTGGAGGTCGGGACATCTCTCGCGCGGTCGAACGCCCAGTCGGGGAAGCCCATGAGCCTCCAGCATTCGCGGGGGGTCAGGTAGCGGATGCGGAGTCTCCCTGAGGAGGGTGAAGCCACCCCTTGAGGTCCAGATGCAAGTACGGAATTTGAGATCCCCTCTTTGTTTACTACAGGACCCTCTCCGGATGGATTCATGAGTCTGATGGGATCATACTCCCCTACCTCGCGGACTGCCGTTCCCCTATAGTTGGATAGTGTCAACACACTCTTCTCAACTACCTCTGTCCCACAACCGTCTCCTGTCGTGAGTGTCGGGGCCTTCTGCTCCTGAACGGTTCCCCTCGCGGTCTGCAGACGGTTCATGACGAGTCCGTCTCCTTCATGGGCATCCATGTAACCCTTTGCCGTGGCCGGCGGCCACGGCACGGCGGGGACCTCGATGCGTGTGATGTGTCCACCTCCCGCAGGCGTGGTGGTAGCGGGTGCGATGCCGTCCACTCCGTACACGCGATCGTTCTGGTCATAGCCTGTCCCGAGATTGCCTACGATCTCAACTTTGGTCAGGGTGTTACGGCATTGTCCCGCCTTAGCTTGGATACACGTGGATATCCCATCGACTCCGAGGACCTCATCGGCCTGTTTCACCTTGGTGTAGTTCAATTGGCCTATCCTGTGAATCTTCGCATCCTCGATCACAGTCAAGGTGTCCCCTTTGGAGGGGGATGTCAGCACAGAGGGGGCCGTACCCACGGGTTGGGACGGTCTCCATCCCAATCCATGGCCCTGTTCCTGATGCCTCTCCCTGTGTCTCTGGTACTTGGCGATCTTCTCCTCCGAGAG
>JAZQKF010000074.1:0-4541 GCA_045542015.1 Acutalibacteraceae bacterium | reverse complement strand
TTAACGATCCAGGTGGCGCGACGTCCCTCGTCGGTCAGCAGACCGAAGTGAGGCACGTAGCCGGCGATGGAGCCCATAATGTCCATAATGCCGCTGTTGCGGTTGCAACGGGCGCCCAGCACCGAATTGGCGTACACCACGGCGGAGGATTCCGCCCAGGACAGCACGTCCCCCATCTTGGGGGTGTTGCCCACCTGATCCAGATAGCAGGCGCAGGTGAAGGCGTTGTCGTCCATCAGACCCAGCTCCTTAAGCTGACCCTCATAGGACTCCTGGGTGGCGTACATAATTTTATTGAAAATGAAATTCTGCAGGAAGTTGGCGGGGACGTTCTTATCCACGGGACGGGGGTCCACCGAGAACTTCTGTCCGGAGATGGCACCGTCGTCAATGAGCTTCTGCATCAGCTCGAACACGGGGGTCATCATCTTCAGTCCGAAGGAGGTGACCAGGTGGTTGTACTCCGATGTGACCGGCACCATCTTATCAGCGCCGAAGGTGTCGCCGTACATCACCAGGGTCTTCCATACCTTGGCCAGGGTTTCCCCCTGAGCGCCGTTCAGTATGGCTTGTTGCTCGTCGGTTAGGAACATACTATCATCCTTTCTTTCAATGAGAAATGAGTAATGTGCTTAGAAATTTCTCATTACTAATTACTAATTAAATCTTCATACCGATATCCCAGGCCTGCCAGATAACGGTGCGCAGGTTGCCCACCTTATCGGCGTCGCCCACAACGTGCACCTTGCCGCCCTTCTTCGCCACAGGGGCGGGGGTGTAACCCACCGACAGGATCACACTGTCCGCGGCAATATCCTCACAGCTGCCGTCGGCGTGGGTGACGGTGACGCCGCCGTCGGTAATGGCGTTCAGGCGGGTCTCCAGATGCACCGCCACCCGATTGGTCTTAAAGAAGTCCCGCAGATAGCTGGTGTTGGGCAGCGGAACGCCGCTGCCGTGCATCAGGTCGTCCTGCATCTCCACGATGATGGGGGTCTTGCCCTGCAGATACAGGTCATAGGCAATCTCACAGCCGGTGAGACCGCCGCCGACCACCACCACCTTATCCCCCACCTGCTTGTTACCCAGCAGGTAGTCCACCGCCTCCACGGCGGTGTCCGCGCCCGCTACGGGCAGGCGGCGGGCGGTGGCGCCGGTGGCCACCACGATCTCATCCGCGTCCAGAGCGGACAGGTCGGTGACGGGGGTGTTCAGTTTAATGTCGATGGGATATTTCGTCATCTCGCGGCGATACCAGGCGATCAGCTCTTTATCCTTCTCCTTAAAAGAGGGGGCCGCCGCGGCGATAAACACGCCGCCCAGGGCGTCACTCTTCTCATACAGGGTGACGGTGTGACCCCGCTTGGCACACACCAGCGCGGTCTCCATACCGCCGATGCCGCCGCCGATGATCGCCACCTTCTTCACCTTTTTAGCGGGGGTGAGATGGTATTTCTTGGACTGCATGGTCTCGGGATTCAGAGCACAACGAGCCAGACCCATGGTGTCGGTCAGCTCCTGGCTGTTGGCGTGACCCTTGGCGGTGGAGAAATTGAAGCAGCCGGCGTGACAGCAGATACAGGGCTTGATGTCCTCCAGGCGATCCTCGATGAGCTTGGTCACCCAGGCGGGGTCGGTGAGGAACTGGCGGGCGACGCCCACGGCGTCGATACGACCGGCGGCCACCGCCTCGGCGCCCACGTCGGGCTCCATACGACCGGCGCAGATCACGGGGATGTCCACACACTGCTTAATATGCGCCACGCTGTCCAGATTACAGTTCTGGGGCATATACAGAGGCGGGTGCGCCCAGTACCAGCTGTCGTAGGTGCCGTTGTCCGCATTCAGCATATCGTAGCCGGCCTCCTGCAGATAGCGGGCGGCCTTTTCGGACTCCTCCATATTGCGACCCTTTTCCTCATACTGCTCGCCGGGCAGGGCGCCGTAGCAGAACTCCTTGACCTTGGACTCCACGCTATAGCGGACGGACACGGGGAAATCGTCACCGCAGGCGGACTTGATGGCCTGCACCACCTCCACGGGGAAGCGGTAACGGTTCTCAAAGCTGCCGCCGTACTCGTCGGTGCGGTGGTTGGTCAGCTCCATGGTGAACTGGTCCAGCAGATAGCCCTCGTGCACCGCGTGCACCTCTACGCCGTCCACGCCCGCGTCCTTACACAGCTTGGCGGTCTTGGCAAAGGCCTCGATGATCTCGTGGATCTGCTCCCGCGTCATCTCGGGGGTGGTGATCTCGGGGTCCCAGCGGCTGGGAAGCGGGCTGGGGGACGCCAGCTCATGGCTGGTGTCCAGAATGGGCTTCAGAATGGCGCGGGTGACCTTATTCTTGTGCAGGGGCGCCACCAGGTCGGTGATGGCCCAGCTGCGACCCATACCCGCGGTCAGCTGAATAAACAACTTGGCGCCGGTCTTATGGATCTCGTCCATAAACTCCTTGAGCTCCTCGAACATCTTGGGGTTCTGCCACAGCCACTTGCCCCAGAAGGTGTCCCGCAGGGGGGCGATACCGGGGATGATCAGACCCACGTTGTTCTTCGCCCGCTCCAGGAAGAAGGCCGCCGCCTCCTTATCAAACTTACAGCCGGTCAGCTCGAACCAGCCGAAGAGGGAGGTGCCGCCCATCGGGCACAGCACGATGCGGTTTTTGATCTCCACGTTGCCGATCTTCCACGGGGTGAACAGCGCGTCGTATTTCGGATTCGTTTGTTGCATAATGGGACTCCTTTCAGATTGAATTACAAGGGGGATTATACCACTTTCTCCTCCATATTGCAACAAAAAAACCGACGGGGTCTCCCCCGTCGGTCACGGTCAATCCTGCGTGCGGAATGCGAATAGGCGCTGTCCCAGATAGTTAAAGCCCATAAACAGGCACATACCGGTCAGCTTGGCGACGTTATCCCGCAGGGCGTCGCCGCAGCCTGCCAGCGCCCACTGCATCAGCGGGATGGCGATGCCGTAGGCCAGCAGATAGCACACGCCGATGTTCACGGCGAAGCGCAGGGCGGGGCGCCACCCCTTTTCGGTGTTTTTGAAGGTGAAATGCTTATTGAGGAAATAGCTCATCACGCTGGCCAGGGCGGTGGGCACCGCCGTGGACCACCACATACTCAGGTCGGTGAGGTTAATGAGCAGAAAGGACAGCCCGTCCCCCACCAGGGTATTGAGCAGACCCACCAGAATGAACTTCCACAGCTTGGCGTCAAACAGCGCCAGCAGTTTTTTCATTATCCTCACCTCCGTTCGTTCTCCCCTATTGTATCACAGGCGGTGAGGTGTGTCAAACAGGACGGGCGACGGGAGGGGATGGAACCCCTCCCCTACGATAACAACCAATGTGAAATAGAATCAAGCCCCCCTTGCCTAAAGGGGGGTGGCAAAAATCTTTGATTTTTGACGGGGGGATTCATACGGGACGGGAAACCCGTCCCCTACAACTCCAACCAACCTCCTATAGAATCCGTAGGGGCGGCAACCTGCCGCCCGCAATACCGACCAACGTAAGCTTTGTAGGGGGGCATTCCATATGCCCCCGTCAGAATAACGCCACGGGCGGATGATATCCGCCCCTACATCATCCTCCCGCAAGGATAACGTAACGGCGGGAGCAATGTCTCGCTGCGGCTTGGTCCATCCGCACAACCGCAAAAGAGAAAACCCCCGATGGAGATCGGGGGTTTTCGGGTTGGGTTTATTTCGTTTTGGTGTATTTCACCGTGGACCAGCCGGAGTAATACTTCTTGCCGCTCACTGTCTTATAGGTGCGCACCCGCACGTAGTAGGTCTTCTTGGCGGACAGACCGGTGATGGTCAGCGACGTCTTTTTGTAGCTGGTCAGCCACTTGGACTTATAGGATTTAAAGGACTTGGAGGTGCTGTACTGCACCTCGTAGCCGGTGACCTGGGTGGACTTTTTGGACACGGTCACCTTGAGGGATTTCTTGGCGCCGGTGAGCTTGCTCACCGTGGTTTTGGGGGGAATGATCTTAAAGGTCAGGGTCTTGGTGCCGCTGTAGTTGCCCTTGAACTTCACGGTGACCTTATAGGTGCCCACGTTCTTGCGTCCGCTGGCGTAGGTCACGGTGTAGTAGGAGGAGGACACCTTCTTGCCCTTGCTGTCCTTCACCGTCACGGCGGGCTTGCGGGTGCTGCCCGTGTAGGTGTAGGTGGTGGTGGACAGCTCCACCGAAGAGATCTTGTAGATGGTGGTGGTTTTGCTGGCGGTGTAACCACATTCCTCACAGACGTTCTTGATAACGCCGTTCTTGGTCAGGGTCGCCTTGGTAATCTTTTTCTCGTAGTCGTGACCGGGGACGGTGCGGGTCGCCTTGCAACGGTTGCAGGACTTATCGCAGGCGTTGGAGTAGGTGTGCCCCAGCTTCTTGCCGCTGGTGGCGCCGCAGTTCTTACAGGTCTTCGCCTTGGTGCAGGTGGCGGCGGCGTAATCGTGACCGAGGGCTTCGGTTTGGTCGCCGACGTAGCTGTCACCAAGTCGGATCGTAGCCATGTCGTTCTGTGGGCCA
>JAZQKF010000073.1:0-3048 GCA_045542015.1 Acutalibacteraceae bacterium | reverse complement strand
CGATGGTCGGCAGACCTTTTTATAATAAGATAACGGGTATCAATTGATTTTGGGCAAGCTGGCGGCGGCCACCAAGTCGGAGGCCAAGCGGTCTTAGGAAGACAATGTCATAAATCAACTCCTTGGCTCACAGAACGACATGGCTACGATCCGACTTCGATGGTCGGCAGACCTTTTTATAATAAGATAACGGGTATCAATTGATTTTGGGCAAGCTGGCGGCGGCCACCGACTGACCCACCCGACGGGATTTCTCGTCGGGGATGTGCAGCTGCACCTTCTCCGCCAATTCGGGGAATTCGGTGTCCAGCACCTCCTGCGCCCGCTCCAGCAGCAGCGCGCCGCCGTCGCCGGAGGTGACGCGACCCATAATCAGCACGTGCTTGATGTCGTAGAACTCGGCGTAGTACGCGATGGCATAGCCAAAATAGGCGCCGATGGTGTCGTAGATCGCCGCCGCGCGGGGATCCCCCTGCGCCATCAGACCCTGCACCACCTTCAGCTTTTCGGCGGGGCTGAGGGACTCATCCAGCTCAATGCCCGCGGCGGGAGCCAGTTTAATGACGCTGTCCTGGGAGAAATACTTCACGCCGCAGCCATAGTCGCCGGACCACTCGTCCACCATAGCGTCCACGTTGTAGTCCACCGGCGCAAAGGCCAGTTCGTTGAGCCAGCCGGTGATATTGCCCTGCGGGTCTACGTAGCCGGCGGCCTCGGAGGTGCCCATCGCCACCCCCAGAACGGAGTGGTCATTGAGGTTCATCGCCCCTGCCAGCGCGGTGACGTCGCCGTCGTTGGCCACCTCGATGGGAATATTCTCACCGATCTCGCGCGCCACGTCCAGATACATATTCTTAACTTTGTTATTAAAGACCTCCTCATCCTCAACCTTGAGGAACAGCGAGGCCACCATAATGCGGTTGTCGATGTACACGCCGGCGCTGGACACGCCGATGGCGTCCACCCGCGGCATATGGGCGGCGGCGGTCTTCATCGCCTCCAGAATGCCCTGATAGTGATAATCGGGGTCGGCGTTGAGCTTGGGGTGCCAGACCACCTCTTCGGAATACACACTCTCGCCGTCGATGACGGCAGACACCTTGCGGTCACTGCCGCCGGCGTCGAAGCCGATGCGGCAACCGTCCAGATGACGACCCACGGGGGCGGCGGCGGATTTTTCCGCGGGGGCATCCGCCAGGGCGCAGGTCTCCACCGCAAAGGGGCGCTCGTATACCCGCTCCATAAACCGCACGTCGAAATCCCGCAGACCGCCGTAGGTATAGGCTTCTTTGATTTTAGCGCCGATGACCTGACTGCCGGCGATGACGATCTTATAGCCGCCCGCCACCCACAGCATACTCTTGGCAATCCGCTCTACGAAGCGGAAATTCTCCTGGTCGTGACCGGTGCCGTCGGGATACACCCGCGTCCGATAGGTGGTGGTGTAGCCCTTGTTCCGTTCGATGGCGATGACCAGCTCCTGTCCCTCCTCGGCGGTGGCCTGACGCATCTCGCGGCACACCAACGACATAGGCATAAAGCCGGGGTCCAGTTTCGCTTTAACTTTCAGCTTCATATTGTACCACACCTCCGATAATGGTTCGTTTGACCTCAAATTGTTCATCGGTAATCACAATGTCCGCATCCTTACCCGTGGACAGCGAGCCCTTGCGATCCGCTATGCCCAGGACGGTGGCCGGATTCAGGGAGGCGCCGTTGACACACTCCCACAGGGGGATGTCCGAATGGGTATACACGTTCCACACGCCGTGGTTCAGGTGCAGCACGCTGCCCGCCACAGTGCCGTCCTCCAGACGGCAGACGATATCCCGATAGATGATCTTGGTGCCGCCCAGGGTGTACTCGCCGTAGGGCAGACCGCCCGCCGGCAGGCAGTCGGTGATAAAGCAGAGCCGACGTCCCTTCAATTTCCACAGCAGGTTATAAAAGCACGGATCCACGTGGAAGGTGTCCACAATCAATTCACAGCTGACATCCCCGTTGAGTGCCGCCGTCACCGCACCGGGTGCCCGATGGGCCAGGGGCGTCATAGCGTTGAACAGATGGGTCACGTGACCCACGCCCGCTTGGATGCCCGCCATAGCGGTGTCATAATCCGTCGCGGTGTGTCCCATAGACACCACCACGTCGGTGTCCGCCGTTATCTCGCGGATGGCGGCGAAATCCTCGGTATCGGTCTCGGGCGCCAGAGTGATGATGCGGATGATGTCGGCGTATTCCTTCACAAAGGCGGCGTTCGGTTTCAAAATATGTTTAGGATCCTGGGCGCCTTTTTTGCTCTCGTTGATAAAGGGACCCTCCGCGTGACAGCCCAGAATGGTACTGCCCTGCCAGGTCTTGCTCTCCTCCTGTAGGTTGCGGCACACCTGCAGCGCCCGACGGATCACCGCCATATCCACCGTCATGGTGGTGGGCAGATAGCCGGTAACGCCGTTTGCCAGCAGACCGCGGGAGATGGTGCGGATGCTCCCCTCCTCCCCATCGCACACGTCACAGCCCAGATAGCCGTGGATGTGCAGGTCGATCAGTCCGGGGGACACGTAACCGCCGCAGGCATCGATGACCGTGGCGTCGGCAGGCACCTCATCGGCAGGGACGATTCCCCGAATTACCGTATCGTACAGCAGAGCGGCATCCTCAACGATGCCATCCTCCAGTATGATCTTTCCGTTTACAATGGCGTTCATAGCGTCACCTCCGCGATGTTATCCTGCATTTTCCGCAACCGTTGGTTGCCTTCAACTTTATTGTAGCAGAAAACGAAATCGTTGACAATGTCCGCATTTTTGTATGTATTTATCACATTTTTGTTTATTATGAACAACGGCCGCCTTTTTGCTCTCATTCACTCCCTGTCCATACCGCGAAAACCGCAACCGCCGCGTGCCGAAAAAATCGCAAACCGTCCCAACGAACATTTCGCCTTTTATTAATAAATTTCATTTGTATAGTGCGTTCACAACCCATAAAAAATCCCCGAACACGAAACTCGAAGTCGGAGGCCAAGCGGTCTTAGGAAGACAATGT
>JAZQKF010000072.1:0-13784 GCA_045542015.1 Acutalibacteraceae bacterium | reverse complement strand
TATCCTCTGCGGTCAGGGTGCTCTCGTTCACGCCGAAGACGATGGTCTTCAGATCGGAGCCGGCGGGAGCGGAGATAACAACCTTCTTAGCGCCGGCATCGATGTGAGCCTGGCTCTTCTCCTTAGAGCAGTAGAAGCCGGGGCACTCCAGCACGACCTCGACGCCCAGCTCGCCCCAGGGCAGATCGGCGGCGTTCTTCTCGGCATAGATCTTCAGGACCTTGCCGTCTACGGTGATGGTACCGGCCTCGTCGTCAGCGGGGACGGTGTGACCGTCGTAGCGACCCTGAGCGGTATCGTACTTCAGCAGATGAGCCAGCATGCTGGGCTTGGTCAGGTCGTTGATAGCGACCAGCTCGTAACCCTCAGCGCCGAACATCTGACGGAAAGCCAGACGACCGATGCGGCCAAAACCATTGATTGCAACTTTAACAGCCATGATAAAATACCTCCAAAAATTATAGTCTGTAATTTAGTCTGCATTTCTATTACCGCAGTCTGCATTCATTGTACCGCAAACCGTCAAAAAATGCAAGCATAACTTTTGACTTTGTTTAATTTTTAACTAATTTCGGAGATTTGCCCAAAGTCCTTGATTTTGCAACCGAAACACTATCTATATTCAATAAAAAGGAGTCAATTATGGAGCATAAGCAAACGGGAGAAAACACCACCGAGGGGGCGCTGCGTCAGCGGCTGGCCGCCTATTTTCTGTCCGCGCCGAGTCTGAAGGAGCAGACCGCATCCCAGCGGCGGGAATATCTGGAGCGGCTGAGGCAATTGGGTGAGCTGGAGCAGCAGGAGCTGCTGGAACATGCAGGGGCGGCCAGACCTATGGTGTGGGCCAACCCCACCCCCCTCATCCAGGCGGTGTGCGGCGCTGTCCAGCGGCTGGCCGCCGGACTGGGGCATTCCCTGTGCATCTTTCCCGCCGCGGGCATCCTGCTGGGCAGCGAAACGCTGGTGCACCCCCGTATGCTCACCGTCACCCTCTGCGCCCTGCTGACCGACCTGTGCCGCCGGGCACAGGGGCAGACGGTGTGGGTGCGGCTGCAGGAGATGCGGTACGGGCTGGCGGTGGCGGTGTCCCTCCCCGAGGGTGGGCTGTCCCCCCGCACCGCCGCCCTGATAGCAGAATGCACCAGACTGCACGGCGGCAGTCTGGTGCACAGCGATAACACCTTGATATTCTCCTGCGGGCAAGCGGAAAAACCGGATGCGGGGGTGCGGCTGTACGCCGTGCCTACCGAGCAGGAATTGTTAGACGATTCTCTATCGCCGGTGTGGTCGGTATTTTACTCGTCGTCGGGGTCGACGGTGAGCAGGTCACCAGCGTCCACCATACCCAGCTGCGGGGAGGACAGCTCCGCCTTGCGCTGAGCCTCGCGGGCGGCCTCCAGCAGGGCAACGCCCATCGCCAACGCCACCAGACCCAAGGCAAAATCAGCAGGACCGGCCAGATGATGGGCCTCGTACGCGGCATTGTCGCCCATCAGGTACATAACCAGCCGTACCAGCGGCGCAGACAGCGAGAGTGCCGCCGTAGCCAGAGCGTAGAACGCCATCACGCCGGTGCGCATCTTGCCCACGCCGGACGCGTACCGCGCCAGCTTAAACAGAAACAGCAATTCGAAGATGATCATCAGCAGACCGTAGAAGCTGTCGCTCAGCCGCACCATACTGGCGTAGGAAATCTCGTAATTCACCAGCCGCAGCCACATCCACGCCACCGGCATCAGAACGCTCCACTGGGCAATACCACGGCGGGTGACACCCTCGGACAACAGGCGCATAGCCAGCACAATGAGAGCGATACCGCCCAGCACGCCGAACACATTCTTAAGCACCGGCATCACGGCGGTGAGCACCGGCTGACCCTCCAGCTGTGCCACGGCCTGCAGATTCAGCATAGAGCCGTAACCCTCAATGCCGTCGGTGACCAGCATCGTAAGACCGCACACCAGCGACGCCAGTGCGGTCATCCGACCACCCACACCGCCGATCTCGTAACGGGGACCGCCGGCCAGATAGCCCAGCACCGCCATCGCCGCCAGACCCAATACGGTGAGCATCATCACGTAGTGATTGGGGCTGAACAGACCGGTCTCCCAGTCACGGACAGAGGGCAGCAGCCACACCCGCAGAAGCACCAGTGCCGCGGCAACGCCCACGGCGATCCAGGTCATAATTCGCATATTCTGATACCGCTTCTTCGCCTCGATATGTTCTCTCATTGTCATCCGCCTTTCCCCCGACGGCATAATCCGTCCGTCGGGCGCATATGGATATTGTGGATTACGATTGGACAACCCACAGACTAATCTCATATTACTATACGCTTTTTTGCCACCAAAGTCAAGACGAAAGGATGTTTTCTATGAAAGGTTACGTAACCTTGCTGGCGGCAGCGGCCATCCTGCTGTTGCTCATCCCGCTGCCGGCGCTGGGACACGCCCCCGCCGACCCGATACCCCCACCGACCACCGAGGACACCACCACAGTCGAGACCACCCAAGCACCCGCCAAGCAGGAGGACGCGCCGGTATTCAAGATGCTGTGCGGGGACGAGGTGGTGACCCTCGACGATCGGGATTTTCTCATCCGCACGCTGGCCATGGAGATGCCCGCCTCCTATCACGAGGAGGCGCTGAAGGCACAGGCGGTGGCGGCCTACACCTACTACCACCGCCGCCGTGTGGCGCAACAGAACAAAGCCGACCCCGATCTGAAGGGGGCGGATTTCGTCACCCCCAACGACGCCTTTCCCCAAAACTACGACGAGGAAAAACTGCGTGAGCGATGGGGAGAGCACTACGACGAATACTACGAAAAAATCGCGGCGGCGGTGGACGCCGTGTGGGGGCAGACCATCACCTATGACGGGGCGCTCATCGACGCCTGCTTCCACGCCATGAGCAACGGGCAGACCGAAACCGCCAAGCAGGTGTGGGGCGCCGAGGTGCCCTATCTGCAGGCCGCCGCCAGCCCCGGGGACACCCAGGCCAACGGCTACCGCTCCACCGCCACATTTACCCCCCAACAGGTGCGGGACATCCTATCCGACGAAAAGGGGGTGTCCCTGTCCGACGACCCTGCCGAGTGGTTCGGCAAGCCCACCCTGTCCGACTCCGGCACGGTGGCGTCCCAATCGGTGGGCGGCAAGAAGATCGCCGGTACCCGCGTGCGCACGCTGTTCGGACTACGGTCTGCCTCCTATTCCGTGACCTATGAAAACGACACCTTCACCTTCTCCGTGCGGGGATACGGGCACGGGGTGGGTATGAGCCAAAACGGCGCCGACTGTCTGGCACGGGAGGGGTACTCCTACAAGGAGATCCTCAAGCACTACTACGCCGGCGTGACGATTGAATAAATTGCCGTTGCATTTTACAAAAGATTGGTGTAGAATAGAGGGGAATCAACGCGAGGGCGATACCGGCCGTTCGCGTCACCCGTAAAACAAAGGATGGAGTTCGGAATGGCAAGAAGAATCTTCCGAAAAAAGAAAAAGCGCAATCCCGCCCGTCTGGCGGTCATTGCGGTGTGTCTGGCGGTGGCGGTACTGGTCACCGTGCTGGTGGTACGCACCCTGGGTCGACAGGGCGGCAATCCCCCCGAGGGCGAGGAGACCGTACAGACGACCACCACCACCGAGACCCGCAAGACCCTGCCCAAGTCCTTTATTGACCGCAACACCTACTCCCCCTACGTGGTGCTGTATGATGAAACCGCCGACCAGGTGCTGTACAGCAAAAACGCCGACGAGAAGTGCTATCCCGCCAGCCTGACCAAGCTGGCCACCGCCCTGGTGGCGCTGGACTATACCAAGCCGGACGACGTATTTACCCTGGGCAGCGAGGTGAGCATGATCTCCCCCGGCTCCAGCCGTGCCTATCTTACCGCCGGCACCCGACTGACCATGGAGAATCTACTGCAAGCGCTGCTCATCCCCTCCGGCAACGACGCCGCCTACGCCATCGCCGTGCAGGTGGGACGCATCATCGGGGACGACCCCGATATGGACCGCTATGCCGCGGTCAGCCTATTCTGTAAAGAAATGAACAAAAAGGCAAAGGAGCTGGGCTGTAAGAAAACCAAGTTCCTCAACCCCGATGGCTATCACGAGGACGGTCACTACACCACCGCCGAGGATATGCTTCTGTTCGCCCGTGCGGCGATCAAAAACGACACCATTAAGAGCGTGATGTCCCAGCCGCAGGTATCGGTCCGATTCCTGTCCGGTCAGTCTGCCACCTGGCAAAATTCCAACCGTCTGCTGATACCGGACAACCCCTACACCTACGAGGGCGCATTCGGACTCAAGACCGGCACCACCGACGAGGCAGGTATGTGTCTGGCCGCCTGTGCCACCCGCGACGGGCGCACCAGCATCGTCATCGTCATGGGCTCCGAGAGCGAGAACGGGCGCTGGGACGATACCTGCGGTCTGTTGGATATGAGTTTTCAGTAAAACCGAAAAGACCTGACCGCGCGGTCAGGTCTTTTTTGCGTCAAAATGGTTACAGAATTGTAACTGGATTTTTCGGGTATTGAATGCTACAATCTATGAAAACGATTAGCGAATGGATGATGCATATGATAATCGAAATGTTTAACGGATGGTACTTCTTCTGGTTCTTCCTGCAGATCGGTGCCACGGTGGGGCTGTACTTTGCTCTGCGAAAGACCAGCGAAAAGGTACAAAAAGGTGTTCTGTTCGGTATTCTGGTGTTGGGACTGCTGCTGCACTTCCTGAAAGCCTTTATCCCGCCCTATTCCACCGATGAGGCGCGTATGCTGCGCGACTCGTGGTTCGTGAATATCTGCGGTGCCAACATTGCGCTGTTCCCCTTTACGTTCTTCAGCAAGAACAAATACATCAAGGATTATATGTTCTATATCGGTCTGATCTCCGGATTGATCGTGCTGTTCTATCCCCAAGAGCCGTTGGCCAAGGTGGATCAGCTGGGTGAATTCTGGGATATCGTCCGCTTCTACTTCCACCACTGGATGATTATGACCGTGCCGCTGCTGATGGTACTGTGGAAGCACCACACCCTCTCCTACAAACGGAGCTGGGTCGCCCCCGTAGGGTTGTTGTTGCTGATGCTGTTCATCATCCTCAACCAGATATTCCAGAGCGAATTGGGCTTTATCCCTCTGCGAGGCAACGACATCTTCGCCATCGGGTATAAAAACACCTCCTACATTTGGGGTCCGGGCGAAAACGATGCCATCGGCAACTTCTTGGCGCTGTTCTGCCCCGATTTCCTAAAGACCATCCCCGTGGGCGAATTTGCGGGACAGACGAAGTATTGGCCCTGGTTCTGGCTGATCCCTCCCTGCTTTATTCTGGTAACGCCGATGGCGTTCCTGCTCTCGCTGATCTGGGATCACCGACGCTTCGGCGTCGATCTGCGCCGCCTGTGGCGCCGTATTCGCGGCAAACAGACGGCGACAGAGTCAGCGTCCTAAATAACCATACGAAAAAGACGGCGAAAGCCGTCTTTTTCTCTTTACATTCATAGAATAGTATGCTACAATGCCCATAAGATACAGAGTAAACCCACAAGCGTGAAGTGCCGAGCGGACGGGGAGTTGCCGCACGGACGAAAAGGGTCATCCTTGCGGTTTGTGGGTTGCATCCCGCTGTAGCATACCATAGAGAACCTCTTTATGGGTACAGCCTATGCTCATTCTGTACCAAAAAGGAGGTTATTTTTTATGTCTGAAAGCAAATCCCCGCTGGCTAACCCGTCCGTATTCTCCCTCGCCTATTGGAAGGAGGCGGCGGGCAATCTCAAAAACACCCGTATGCTGGCTCTGGCGGCGATGATCGTCGCCCTGCGAGCCATCTGCAAGATGCTGGAGATCCCGCTGGGACCGGGTCTGAACATCAACGTGGCCGGCATCTTCAACGCCGTGGGTGCCATGGTCTACGGTCCCGTGGTAGGCGTGGTAGGCGCCATCGTCAGCGACCCGCTGGGCTATCTGCTCCACCCCGACGGCCCCTATTTTCTGCCCTTTATGCTGGTGGATATGAGCAGCTCCTTCATCTTCGGTCTGCTGTTCTGGAAGCGGCGGCTGACGGTGGGGCGGGCCATGGGTGCCAAGTTCGCCGTCAATATGGTCAGCAACGTAGTGCTGACCTCGGTGATCATGAAATGGTACGTGGCGGTATTCAGTCTGGATATGGTGTACAACCTATTTAACCTGACCCGCATCGTGAAAAACCTGATCATGTTCCCCGTGGAGGCGATCCTCATCGCGGTGGTGCTGGGGGCGCTGTCCCCCGCCCTGTACCGCCTGCGGATGCTGCCGGAGAAGCCGGAACTGAAGCTGAAATGGTGGCACTACCTGCTGGTGGCGGCGCTGACTCTGCTGGCGGTAGGGCTGGTGCTGTTCTATCTGTATTTCCTAAAGGATTTCGTCAGCGAACACAATCTGAAACTGTGGTAATAGAAAAAGCCGAGGCTCACGCCTCGGCTTTTTTATTATTTCAGCAGATTTTCCACCGCGTCCACGGCGGGGGTCAGCTCATCGCACACCACCCGCTCGATCTCGCCGCTGTCGCACAGGGCGGCAATATTGGCGTCCATCGGCAGCTTCGCCAGTACCGGCAGACCCAGCTGGGCGGCGGCATTTTCCAGACCCTTGCCGTCACCGAACAGCGGGATCACCTTGCCGCAATCGGGGCACTTGACGCTGCTCATATTCTCCACAAAGCCCAGAATCGGCACGTTCAGCATCTCGGCCATCTTCTGCGCCTTGCCCACCACCATCTGCACCAGGGACTGGGGGGTGGTAACAATGACGTTGCCGTCCAGGGGAATGCTCTGGTACACGGTCAGCGGCACGTCGCCGGTGCCGGGGGGCATATCGATGAACAGCACGTCCAGATCACCCCACACCACGTCGGTCCAGAACTGGGTGACCGCGCCCGCCACCACGGGACCGCGCCACACCACCGGCTGGTTCACGTCCTCCAGCAGCAGGTTGATGGACATCACCTTGATATTCATATGGGTCTCCTCGGGGAGGATGCCCAGCTCATTGGCCATCGCGTGGCGGGTGATGCCGAAGGCCTTGGGGATGGAGGGACCGGTGATATCCGCATCCAGCACGCCCACCTTATACCCGCGGCGGGCCATCATCACCGCCAACATCGCGGTGACCGAGGATTTACCCACGCCGCCCTTACCGCTGGATACCGCCACCACCTTTTTGATGGTGCTGTACTGGTTGAGGGGCTTGTGCAGGTCGCGCTCGCTGCAGTTCTGGCTGCAGGAGCTGCAATCGTGATTACATTCTGCCATAAATAAACACTCCTTAATGAGATAATGAATTACAGTTTGGTATCGTCGTACACCGCGCGGAAACCGCCCACGAACTTGGGACGGGTGCGGGCACAGAGGATGGGCGCATCGCCGATCTGCCTGACGCTCAGGCGCACCGGCACCGCCACCTCACGCAGATGCATACCGATGAGGGTGCCGCCGATGTCCAGGCCCGCATGGGCGCGGATATGCTCCACCGCGGTGGGGCACTCCATCCGCTGCCACACGGCGGTGGCAAAGGAGCCGCCCGCCTTGGGCTGGGGCACCACATTGACCGGGTCGTAGCCGTATTGTTCCGCCACGGCGGACTCCATAATCAGGGCGCGGTTCAGGTGCTCACAGCACTGCACCGCCAGATGCACACCCGCCTGCCGAAGCAGGGGCAACACCGCGTCCGCCAGAGCGGCGGCGGCGTCCACGCTGGAGTGGGTGCCGATGCGCTCCCCCACCATCTCGCTGGAGGAGCAACCGATCACCAGCAGGTCCCCCGCCTTTAATTTGGCGGCGGTCAGCAATTCGGTGACGGCGGCGGTGGCGTCGTTTTTAATTCTCTCTAACATACTGTCACTTCCTTATAATTGACGGAGCCCCAGAGCTTCCTCTACGGCCTCCATCAGCAGATGATACATTGGGGTCAGCGCCCGATAGCCCGCCAACAGGCGGTCGGGCAGGTCGGCGTCCGCCACGAACTCTCCACTCTCACAGCGGGACAGGTCCACGCTACGGCAATCGTAAAAGGGGCGGAGCAGATCGGGGGTGTCTTCGGTGCTACGGGGTCTGGCATAGGGACGACCGCCCAGTTCAAACCCCGCCTTACGGGCGGCCTTGACCGCCCGCTCCGCGCGGGCGGGGTCCGCCTCCACGCGGCGGCGCAACGCCTGCATAATGGCGGGGGTGGCGGAATAAAAACCCAGTCCCCATTCGGCCCGCGCCAGGGAAAAATCCATATAGAATGCGGGCAGGCACCAGTTGTACGCCCGCTTATCCCGCATAAAGACGATCCACATATTCTCGCGGTACATCCGCTTATCGTGGGTGAAGCGGTTGTCCCGCCGCACCCGACTGACGTGACCGCCCAGCAGAGGGTCCACCGCCAGCATTGCGGGGGTCAGATCCGCCACCAATTGACGAAGAGGATGCACCACCGTCTTATTGATGGTGGGCTTATGCTCCTCATAAAACGCCTTGCTGTCCTGAAAGCGGTTCTCCGCCAGCAGGAACAGGCTGTCGGCGGTAATGCCGGGATAGTCCATACTCACGTTCCTTTCTTCCGCGGGGTGGGCAGCTGTGCCAATATCACCGCCGCGAACATGATCACACAACCGAAGATCTCCCACGGGGTCATCCGATCCCCCAGGATCAGCACCCCTGCCAGCACCGCAAACACCGACTCAAAGCTCATCAGCACCGAGGCGGTGACGGGGTGGGTGTGCTTCTGCGCCACGATCTGCAGGGTGTACGCCACACCGCTGGACAGCAGACCGGCGTACAGCACCGACTGCCAGCAGCCCAGCATAGCGGACAGGGACGGCTGCTCAAACAAAAACATTAGAGGCAAATTCAGTACGCCCACCGTAAAAAACTCAATGCACGCCAGACGGACGCCGTCGGTACGGGGGGCGTAGTGGTCCACCAGCAGAATCTGCACCGCAAACACGGGGGCACAGGCCAAAATCAGCAGGTCACCGCTCACCATACCGCTCTCCCCCTGCATACACAGCAGGTACAGCCCCGCCACCGCCAACGCCGCACCCAGCCAATTGAACAGGGCGGTGCGCCGACCGATGCACAGGCCGAACAGCGGCACCAGCACGATGTACAACGCGGTGATAAAGCCACCCTTACCGGCGGTGGTGGTCAGCAGACCCAGCTGCTGTAGATTGGTGGCCGCAAACAGCGCCAGTCCGCACAGAATACCGCCCTGCCACAGGGTCTTTCTCTCCTGCGGGGTGGTGGGTCGGTGGGTCAGCCCCGCGCGGTCCAGCAGCGGCAACAGCATCAGCAGCAGACCGCCGCCCAGCACAGAGCGCACCCCGTTAAAGGTCAGGGCGCCCATCTCGGCACCGCCCTCCTTCTGCGCCACAAAGGCAAAGCCCCAAATGGCGGCGGTAAGAGCCAACAATAGATTGCCCTGCATACGGCGGGACATACCTTTATGGGACACAGCGGCACCTCTTTTCTGCCCTCAACGGCGGTCGATAAATCCTATCTATTATAATACTCGCCGCGGGAAAATGCAAGGGGGTGCACCCCATCCCCACCGAGGTGTTGGAAAATTTTTCTTGCATTTTGTCAAAAAGGGGGTTATACTCGTGTATGTAAGCGGTTACAGAAAGGAGTGTGCGTATGAATATCTATGATATCGCCGACAAATGCGGCGTTTCCATCGCCACGGTATCCCGCGTCCTGAACAACAATCCCAACGTCAGCGCCGCCACCCGCGCCAAGATCCAGGCGGTCATCGATGAGGAAAACTATACCCCCAGCGCCATCGCCCGCAACCTGGGCACCGGCGGCGAGATCACGGCAGGCACCGCCACCGCAGTACCCACGGTGGGCGTGCTGTGCTCGGATATCTGCGATCCCTATTACGCCACCATCCTGGCACAGCTGGAGCAGCTGCTGCACCAAAGCGGTGTGGACGTTCTGCTGGGGCAGAGCGGCGACACCCCTCAAGAGGAGACGGCGGCGCTGAGCCGTATGCTGGCTCACCCCGTCACCGCGGTGATGTATATCGGACCCAACCACTACGACGACCCCGCGGGAGAGCCACTGGCTAAGGCCGCTGCCCGGACGCCCATTATCCTGCTGGACGGCTACGTGGACATCCCCAACGTCTACGGCGTCATCGGCGACCAGCCCGCCGCCGTGGCAGAGGTGGTGGAGGGTCTGCTGCGCCGTCAGCGGCGGCGTATCCTGCTGCTGCACAGCCGCGTGACCCACAGCTGCCGCGAAAAGATCGAGGGCTATCACCGCGCCTATGCCGCCGCCGGCATGGAGGTGGACCCCGCCCTCATCGTGGAGGTGGGCAACCGTCCCGAAGACATCAATACGGTGATCAAACAGCTGCTGGTCAAGCGGGTCACCTTTGACGCCATCATCGGCACCGAGGACATCGTGGCACTGGGTGCCCAGAAGGCGCTGCAGCGCACCGGTCTGAGTATGCCGGTCATCGGATTCCACAACACCCTCATCGCCAGCTGCGCCACCCCCGCCCTGACCAGCGTGGACTGCGACCCCGCCGCCCTGGCCGGCGCCGCCGTACAGGTGCTGGAGGATCTGACCGCCGGTCGCACCCCCCGCACCCTCACCGTCATCCCCACCAAGCTGGTGGAACGGGACACCTTCCGCAACGCATAAGATCGAAGGCAGTATCTCATAGAGATACTGCCTTTTTTTGTAAACATTTATTAAACAGCGGCTTGCCCGTCTTGACTTGAAAAAATCATAGAGGTATAATGTACACTGTATAAATATTGATTATGCGTCTAAGTAAGAAAGAAGAGAATGCCTATGTACAAACGAATCTTAGGCTGTGTACGGGAATACAAAAAGCCCACCGTCCTGACTCTGGTCTTTATCGGACTGGAGGCGGTGATCGAGTGCCTGATCCCCTTTATCACAGCCAACCTCATCAACGGTATCCAGAGAGGAGCCTCGTTGGGAGAGGTGGTCCGCACCGGTCTGACCCTGGTGCTGATGGCGGTACTGTCCCTATGCTGCGGTGCCATCGCCGGCTATACCTGTGCCAAGGCCTCCTCCGGCTTTGCCAAGAATCTGCGGCAGGACGTATTCCGTCAGGTGCAGACCTTCTCCTTCCGTAACATTGATAAGTTCTCCTCCGCCTCGTTGGTGACCCGTATGACCACCGACATCAACCACGCCCAGATGGCGTATATGATGATCATCCGCACCGCCGTCCGTGCGCCGCTGATGCTCATCTTCTCGGTGATCATGGCCACCATTATGGCCGGCACTATGTCCTGGTCCTTCGCCATTATGATTCCGGTACTGGCGGGCGGCCTGCTGCTGATCTCCCGCTTTGCCATGCCCGCCTTCCGTCGGGTATTCAAGAAGTACGATCGGCTGAACGAATCCATCGAGGAAAACGTACGCGGTATGCGGGTGGTCAAGGGCTTCTCCCGCGAAGAGTATGAGAAAAAGAAATTCGGCGAAGCCTCTGAGAACATCAGCTTCGACTTCACCAAGGCGGAGCGCATCGTAGCGCTCAACAACCCCATTATGCAGCTGTGTGTCTATTTCAATATGGTATTCGTGCTGCTGGTGGGCTCCCGCCTGGTGCTCACCCCCGGCAGCGGCATCGAGGTGGGTCAGCTGTCCGCGATGATCACCTACGGTATGCAGATACTAATGCAGCTGATGATGCTGTCTATGATCTACGTGATGCTGACCATGTCCTCCGAAGCCTTTAAGCGTATCGCCGAGGTGCTGGGTGAGGAATCCACCCTGACCAATCCCGCCAACCCCGTGATGCAGGTGGCGGACGGCTCCGTCACCTTCAAAAACGTATCCTTCAAATATTCCGAGCAGGCGCGGAACAACGCCCTATCCGACATCGATCTGAAGATCGAGAGCGGTATGACGGTGGGCGTGCTGGGCGGTACCGGCTCCAGCAAGACCACGCTGGTGCAGCTGATTCCCCGTCTGTACGACGTCACCGAAGGCAGCGTCGAGGTAGGCGGCGTGGACGTGCGGGACTACGATATGGACACCCTGCGCGGCGCCGTGGCCATGGTGCTGCAGAAGAACCTGCTGTTCTCCGGCACCATCAAGGATAACCTGCGCTGGGGTAACGGGAACGCCACCGACGAGGAGCTGGTGGAGGCCTGTAAGCTGGCTCAGGCGCACGTCTTCGTTATGTCCTTCCCCGCGGGGTACGCCACCCACATCGAACAGGGCGGCACCAACGTGTCCGGCGGGCAGAAGCAGCGTCTGTGCATCGCCCGCGCCCTGCTGAAAAAACCGAAAATCCTGATTCTGGACGACTCCACCAGCGCGGTGGACACCAAGACCGACGCCCTTATCCGTGCCGGATTCAAGACCTATATCCCCGAAACCACCAAGATCATCATCGCCCAGCGCGTGGCGTCGGTGCAGGATGCCGACCTGATCCTGATGATGGACGGCGGACGCATCGCCGCCGCCGGCAACCATCAGGAGCTGATGGCCACCTGCGATATCTATCAGGAGATCTACCACCAGCAGACGAACGGAGGTGACCGCCATGAGTAAGCCTCCTATGAAAGGCCCCGGTCGCGGTCCTATGGGACCCCGTCCCAAGGTGAAAAAGGGCACTCTGCCCCGGGTACTGAAGCTGCTGTTCAGCTTCTATCCGGTGCTGATCCCGCTGGCCATATTCTGCATCCTGTTTGCCTCTGTGGTGAACACGTTGCCCGCCATCTTCATCCAAAAGGTGCTGGCGATCATCGAGACGGCCACCTCCTGGGAGTCCTCCGGCGCGGAGATCGTCTCCACCGTGGGTATCCTCATCGGGCTGTACCTGCTGTCGCTGTGTCTGATGACCGCGCAGGGTCAGCTGATGGCCTATATCACCCAAGGATTCCTGAATAAAATGCGCCGTAAGATGTTCGACGGCATGCAAAACCTGCCCATCAAGTACTTTGACACCAACAAGCACGGCGACATTATGAGCCATTACACCAACGACATCGATACCCTGCGGCAGCTGGTATCCCAGTCGCTGCCCAGCCTGCTCCAGTCCTCGGTGGTGGTGGTATCGGTGCTGTCTATTATGCTGTATTACAGCATTCCCATGACTCTGGTGGTGCTGGTGGGCGTGATCGCCATCTTCTTCGTCACCAAGAATATCGGCGGCGGCTCCGCCAAGTATTTCGTCCGCCAGCAGATGGCGGTGGGTCGCGCCGAGGCCTACATTCAGGAGATGATGAACGGTCAGCGTGTGGTCAAGGTTTTCTGCCACGAGCAGGAGGCGCAACAGGAGTTTGACAAGATCAACGACGCCCTGTATGAGGACAGCTCCCGCGCCCACGCCTATGCCAACTGTCTGGGTCCCATCGTCATGAACATCGGCAACATTCTATACGTTGCCTGCGCCCTCATCGGCGGCGTATTTCTGGTCACCAATACCCCCAACTTCGGTTTGGGTGGGTTCGCCGCCTTCTCCATCTCCATTGTGGTACCCTTCCTCAATATGACCAAGCAGTTCACCGGCAACGTGAACCAGCTGTCCCAGCAGATCAACCACATCGCCATGGGTCTGGCGGGTGCCGAGCGGGTGTTCGAGCTGATGGACACCGAGCCCGAGGTGGACGACGGCTACGTGTCGCTGGTGCGTGCCAACATCGCCCCCGACGGCACCATCACCGAGAGCGTTAAGCGCACCGGTCACTGGGCGTGGAAGCACCCCCACGAGGACGGCACCCTCACCTACACCCCCCTGCAGGG
>JAZQKF010000071.1:0-2343 GCA_045542015.1 Acutalibacteraceae bacterium | reverse complement strand
GGGATGATCTTGATCTCGTTTATGATATCCTCCGCACTAAGGCGGTTGTTTTTATCCTGTTCCGTCATAGGTAATCCTCCTTGGTGATCAACGTCCGAGCGTTATGCGATAGGGCGCTTAAGCAGGAACTGCACGGCACTTTTTAAACGATCCGGATACAGAATCGCACCCAGAATGACACTGACCACGCCGGCAGCCAAGGCACAAACCACACCGCACAGTGCCCATACGCCATAGCTATACACGGCGATGCTCCACACCGCCATCATGCCAAGCAATGATATGGCCACCAGGACGGCCGTGGTAATACCCAACTCACCCAACATACGGGATACGTTCATTTTCAAAATATGCTTTCCGGAGAAAGCGATGTAATATACACACTTGAACAGGGTAGCGGCCAACGTGCCAAGGGCAACGCCGACCAAAGGATTCCAAAACACCAGTGCTATGGAACCCGCCAGGTTCATCCCTGCCTCAACATAAGCGCCGATCTGGCTCTCCTTTAATTTATTGGCCGCTATGCTGAGATTAAAGCAAGGCAAAACCAAACAATTCAGCGCCTCAGCCATGACTAAGATCAGTGCAAACACCGGCTGCTGATAGTCAGCATCCTCTACCCCTGCCGTATACAAGCCGACAAAGGGGACGATCAGCATCGCCGTGACGCCAAACAGCACCACGGTAAGCACGGTCAGGATCAGCTTGTACGTGCGATAGGCGTTGCGCAGAGCGTCCTCTTCGCCCTTGGCAAACATATTGCCAAGCAAGGCCTCCATACCGCCGGTAAACGACGTAACCACGTTACGCATACTAAAGGTAACCAAATGATATACCGTATACACTGCGACCATTTTAAGATCCGAGAACACCGTCAGTATCAACACGTCGGTATTGTTCTGCACCACGTAGGCCGTATGCTGAGCAATGCCTACCAGCCGATTCGGTAGTTTAAAACGCTGCTCGGTTTTGCGAATGGTATAGTGCTTCTTACGATAATAGGTATAGATCAGCGGACGCAATACAAACACCAGACTGCTGATCAGCTTGACCCAGATCAGATCGGCGCCCAGCTTAGCTAACACCAAAACCAGCGCCACGTTCAGCACGTTGGTAACAATATACACCGTATTGACCACATACTGGCGTTGGTCGGCGTTGAATAATGTCACGTTGGAAATGCCACCCATATACTCGGCAAATTTACCGATGGCGATACACAGCACCAGCATAAAGGTGTAGTCCCACGTAAAGATAGACACGTCGGCAATGGTATGATAACCCGCCGCCAGCACCACTGTATAGCCGGCAAAAACCATACCTAATATGCAGAAGAATCGCTTGACCGCCAGATAAACGCGGCTGATACCATCGACATCCTGCTGTGCCAAAGGCTGGTACAAAGCCCCCCGGGCCACACGTCCGATGCCTCCCTCCAGCAGAGAGATATAAGCCAAAAACTGAGCGATAGAGGTGGTAGCACCATAGGCGTCGGAGCCAAAGGTATCAATCATGATCCACGGGATCGCCAGACCGCACAGGGTGGCGACCAGCTGATTCACCATCGTGCTGATGACGTTCATGCGCGCTTTTTTGACACGTCCGTCCATGGGGTTTCCTCCTTTCTATACTCCTTTTTTAACTCAATGTTCTCGCAGCGCTTCTTCCAGATATTGACGGGACACTGCTACCAGCGCTTGCAACGCCGGCTGTGCCGCCGCGTGGGGTGCCGCCTCCTCAGGCAGAGGCTGACCCTCCTGTATGACCCGATGCTCCATATCCAACATACGGAGCACCTGCGCCAGGCGGCAGTTGGTGCGGGCCGGATACTCGATATAAAAATCCTTTTGATAGATCACGGAAAAGGCCGTGCCGTGGAAGGAATTGGTAAACACGTATCGCGCGTGGTGCATTAAATACAGCCACTGCTCCGGCCCCACATCCACCGCATATTCCACCAACGGATCCTTCTTTCGGATATTGGTGAGGAAATTACCGCCGATGGCCACCACTTTCATTCCGTGTTGACGAGCCCACGCGCAACAACGGTCAAACAGCGTTTGGGAATGCTTGACCGTAAAATACAAAACGTACTCCTCCGCCGCAGCGGGATGGGGCTGTTCCAACGCCATCCAATCGGCGGCATCGATCAAAAAGGAAGTCGGATCGTAGCCATGTCGTTCTGTGAGCCAAGGAGTTGATTTATGACATTGTCTTCCTAAGACCGCTTGGCCTCCGACTTAAAGAAGGATCCGTTGGTGGAATATGCGGTGGATGTGGGGCCGGAGCAGTGGCTGTATTTAATGCACCACGCGCGATACGTGTTTACCAATTCCTTCCACG
>JAZQKF010000070.1:0-2194 GCA_045542015.1 Acutalibacteraceae bacterium | reverse complement strand
GTATCGTCCCGCAGGATGGCCGCCAGCAGGTGCTCGGTACCCGCAAAGCGCTGACCCACCATCACCGCCTCTGTCTGGGCGGTCTCCAGCGCCGCCTTCGCCCGCGGGGTCAGGTCCTCCACCGTCAGGGTGCTGTACACGCCGCCCCCCTCCGCCGCCAGAATCCGCTCGGCATAACCCGCCGCCGTGATGCCTGCGGCGCTGAGCACCACCGCCGCCACGCCGCTGCCTTCCCGCAGCAGACCCAACAGCACGTGCTCGGTGCCGATGTAGGTATGCCCCATCTCCCGCGCGGACTCCACCGCCATATTCAGCGCTGTGTTGGCCTTATCCGTAAATCGCTTAAACCGATACATATCGCCACCCCTTTCCTCTACAATATAGGTCATTTTCACGGCGGTTATACATGGGTTTTATTCACCCGCCGACCGCCGCCGCATACTATGAGAAAGAAAGGTGACCGACCGCACCGACCGACGCCGCGACCGATGGGGCGCGCCGCCGATCACGGGGTCGGACGGCGCCCACGGTCACCCAATAAGGGGGTGGAACTATGTGTCTGCGTAATCTGTTCTGTGGCAGCGACTGCAACTGGATCCTGCTGGTCATCATCGTGCTGTTGCTGATCGACGACGGCGGCTGCGGTTGCAACAACACCGTCAGCCAGAATAACTATGACTGCGGCTGCGGCTGTGGCTGCTGATCGTGCCCTCGACAACCACCCCGTCATGGGGTGGTTGTTCCGTTTATGCACCAAAATCTGACATCTGTTGACAAAAATCCCTTTTTTTGGTAATATCATAGTCACCGAAAACAAAGGAGAGAAATACCTATGACTTCTACCGGAATTGTACGCCGCATCGACTCGGCAGGCCGCTTCGTGCTGCCCATTGAGCTGCGCCGCACCCTGGACATCGAGGATACGGATGCGCTGGAGATCTTTCTGGAGGACAACACCATCGTGCTGAAGAAATATCAGCCTGCCTGCATCTTCTGCGGCAACGCCCGCGACGTGTCCGGCTATAAGGGCAAGAACGTCTGCGCCGCCTGCCGCCGCAACTTAAGCGAATCGGTATAACCGAGGCGTGTCCGCAAGGACACGCTTTTTTTATTGATTTTTGGAAACAGATGACAGATTTACCCTCGGACAACGACTAAATAAGTGAACGGCATACCGCGCGGTGCCGTGTGTCACAGAAAGGAGCGACTATGGATGACAGCAGAATAATCGAATTGTTGTTTGAGCGGGACGATGCCGCTCTGAAAGAAATATCCGACAAATACTCCCGTCTGTACAAGGGAATCGTCCGAGGCGTACTGAGTGACGACTGCGACATAGATGAATGTGAAAACGACCTGCTGCTGGCGGTGTGGAACAGCATCCCGCCCAACCGCCCCGACAACCTGACCGCCTATCTGTGCAAGCTCGCCAGACGCATCGGAATCGACAAACTCAGATACAATACACGACAGAAACGAAGCACCGAATACACGGTGACGCTGTCGGAGCTGAACGACTGTCTGCCGGCAACGGCGGCAGAGAATGACGCCGCCGAAGACAGTGCCACCATCCGCTGTGTGCTGACCGAATTCCTTCGCGGGCTGGAGCCCGAGACCGAAGTGCTGTTTGTGCGCCGTTATCTGTATCTGGAAACTGTGACCGACCTGGCGAAGCGGTTTGAACTGGATGAAAACCGTATTTCCGTCAAGCTGTACCGCGCGAGAAAAAAGCTGAAGAAGATGCTTGAAAAGGAGGGTGTCAACGTATGAAACATTCTCGCAACCAACGATTGTCCGAGCACTTATTGAATGTGGACGAAAACATTCTGACCAACGCCTACAACGTCGATGACGCTGAAAAGCTGAAAGCCTATAAGAAAGCCAAACACACCAACAACCGTCCCATCTACGCCATCCGCAAGGCGGTGTGGGTGCCCGCCGTGGCCGCCGCGGCCTGCGTGGCGCTGGCGGTGGGTCTGTGGCAGGGGGGCGTGTTTGACCCCGCCCCCATCCCCGTGGAAACGCCGGATGAGGGGAGTCGGATCGTAGCCATGTCGTCCTGTGAGCCAAGGGGTTGATTTATGACATTGTCTTCCTAAGACGCTTGGCCTCCGACTTCGCCGTGGCCGCCGCGGCCTGCGTGGCGCTGGCGGTGGGTCTGTGGCAGGGGGGCGTGTTTGACCCCGCCCCCATC
>JAZQKF010000069.1:0-19695 GCA_045542015.1 Acutalibacteraceae bacterium | reverse complement strand
GCTGTCCGCCGTCAGCGGCCAGTCCGCCGCCGCGGCGGTCACCGCGTCCCGCACCTGCAGCTTGAGGGTCTGGTCGGCGGTGGAGTCCGAGTTGGCCAAAATATGCAGCCGCACCACGCTGTCCCGCACCCCCTGCGCCTGTCCCCACACCCCCAGCAGGGAGCACAGCAGACACAGGATCAGCCCGCCGGTGATGGCTTTTATCATTCGTCTGTGTTTGAACATCATAAAAAAACCGCCCTTTCTTGTTGGTGACAAGAGTGTGGGCGGTTTTTGCTCGGTTTATGCAAAATTGTTAAATAATGCCACGGCAGGGGTAGCAAAGGAAGGTGTTGGGATAGTCCCGGCACAGGTCATCCAGACACGCTTCGGCGTTGGGGTCGTCCTCCTCAAAGATGGCGAACACACAGCTGCCGCTGCCGGTCATCTGGCTGCACAGGGGGCTGTATTGCTCCATCCGACGGCGGATGTCGGCGACGCCCGCCAGCTCGGTGGCGGACTCAAACACGTTGATCGCCTGCTGACACACGCCGTATAGGTCGCCCTGCTCCAGCGCCGTCATAGCGGACTTGTTGTCGGGGCGGGCGAGGATGACGGCGTTGTCCACGGCGGCATAGGCCTCCTTGGTGGAGATGCCCTCGGCGGGCTGCGCCACCACGATTTGGCAGTCGGGCAGGGGATGCAGGGGGGTGACTTCCTCACCGATGCCGGTGGCGTAGGCGGTGCCGCCCACGATGCAGAAGGGTACGTCGGCGCCCACGGACAGGCCGATCTCGCATAACTGCTCCTCGGTCAGGTTGGTCTTAAACAGATGATCCAGCGCCACCAGCACCCCGGCGGCATCCGCTGAACCGCCGCCCATCCCCGCCTGTTGGGGGATGTGCTTGTTGACGGTGATATGCACGCCCCGTTTCAGCCCGGTGTACGCCATAAACGCCACCGCCGCCTTATAGGCGGTGTTTTTCTCCACGGGGCAGTCGCACCCGTGGGCGGTCAGGGTGATGCGCCGACCCAACCGCCGCCGCACGGTAACGACATCGTACACGTTCACCGACTGGAAGATGCTCTCCAGCAGGTGATAGCCGTCCTCCCGCGTGCCCACCACGTCCAGGGTCAGGTTGATCTTCGCCGGCGCAAAAAAGCTTACTGACATAATCCGTGCTCCTTCAGGAACTCACTGATGCGGGACAGCGCCTCGGTGATATGTTTGAGAGAATAGCAGTAGGAAATGCGCACAAAGCCCTCGCCCGACTCGCCGAAGGCGTTGCCGGGCACCACCGCCACGTGCTTTTCGGTCAGCAGGCGCTGGCAGAACTCCTCGGAGGACATCCCCGTGCCCTTAATGCAGGGGAACACGTAGAACGCACCCTCCGGCTCAAAGCAGGTCAGCCCCAGCTTGTTGAGCTCGTCCACGATAAAGCGGCGGCGCATATCGTACTCCTCCCGCATCTGTGCCACGTCCTCGTCGCCGCCCGTCATCGCCTCGATGGCGGCGTGCTGGGCGGTGGTGGGGGCGCACATAATGGCGTATTGGTGCAGTTTGGTCAGCAGCGCCATCAGCTCACGGGGTCCGCAGGCATAGCCCAGACGCCAGCCGGTCATAGCATAAGCCTTGGAGAAGCCGGACACCAGCACCGTGCGCTCCCGCATATCCGGCAGGGAGGCGATGCTCACGTGCTCCCGACCGTAGGTCAATTCGCCGTAGATCTCGTCCGACAGCACCATAACGTCGGTGCCCCGCAGCACCTCGGCCAGTTCCTCCAGCTCCTCACGGGGCATAATGGCACCGGTGGGGTTGTTGGGATAGGGCAGCACCAGCAGCTTGGTCTTATCGGTGATGGCGGCGGCAACGGTGTCCGCCGTCAGGCGAAAGGCGTCCTCGGCGCGGGTGGGCAGAGCCACCGGCACGCCGCCCGCCATGCGGGTCAGCGGGTCGTAGCAGACGAAGCTGGGCTCGGGAATCAGCACCTCGTCACCGGGGGTGATGAGGGCGCGGAAACACAGGTCGATGGCCTCACTGCCGCCGACCGTCACCAGTATTTCACTTTTGGGGTCGTAGGTCAGGTCAAAGCGGCGGTTGAGATACCCGCCGATGGCCTGGCGCAGGGACAGCAGACCCGCGTTGGGGCTGTACCAGGTACGTCCCCGCTCCAGGGTCTTAATGCCCTCCTGCCGGATGTGCCACGGGGTGGCGAAATCCGGCTCACCCACCGACAGGGAGATGACCTCCTCCATCTCGGCGGCGATATCAAAGAATTTTCGGATGCCGGAGGGTTTCATATCCGCCAGCGTCCGATTCACCAGTTTATCGTAGTTCATATATTGCCTCTTTCGTCCTGCTCCTCGTCGGAGAACAGTACGCCGCGCTCCTTATATTTTTTCAGCACAAAGTGGGTGGCGGTGCCCAGCACGCCGTCCAGAGAGGACAGCCGCTTGGCTACGAACAGCGCCACGTCCTTAAAGGTGCGGCCGTTGACGGTGACCATCAGGTCGTGACCGCCGCTCATCAGATACAGACCCTCCACCTCGTCCATAGCCATAATGGTGCGGGCGATGCCGTCGAAGCCCTCGTCCTTGCTGGGGGCGATGGACAGCTCGATGATGGCGGTGACCACCTCTTCGCCGGTCTTTTCCCAGTCGATGAGGGGCTTGTATCCGCGGATGACGCCCTCCTTCTCCAGCTTGGCGATGGCGGCGTTTACCTCATCCTCGGTCATATTCAGCATGACCGCCATCTGCTCACCGCTCAGGCGGGCGTTGGCATTCAACAGTTTCAAAAGTTTGTCCATCTTACAGTTCCTCCTTTTATCTCAAGAAATGGGCTTGTTTTTGCGTTCCACTTTGGTGCGGTTTCCGTCCTTGTCCACGATGACCGTGTTGTCCAGCTGGGCGGTGAGGCTGGCACGGAAGCCGGCGATGTATTCCGCCCGCAGAGCCGCCTGCTCCTCCAATTCCTCGGGGGTCAGCCCCTGGGTTTTTTTCTTGCGGGCGAGTTCATTGATGCGGTCGATCTTTTTCTGGTCCATTGGTTATTCCTCCGCTTTTTGGAATAGGGATGCGAAATAGGTTTGACTATCCACGTCGGGCGGACGCAGATACCGCCCCAGCCGCCATAGGCTGTCGGGGTCGCGGGTGATGCGGCTGATCCGCTCCTCGCAGGTGAGGGTGACCCGCAGTCCCGCCTCCCGCAGGAGGGGGTCGGTGCTCTTGGTATAGGCGCCGAAGGGATACACGTAGGCGGTGGGCGCCACCCCCACGTGGGTGGTGAGCAGGCGGGAGGTGCGGGCGACGTCGTCGGTCAGCAGAGTGCGGTAGTCCGCGTCGGTCTCGCCCTTCTTTTGCGCTGCGCCCTTGCGCCCGCGGTCGGTGTGGTGCAGGTCATAGCTGTGGTGCTGTATCTCCCATACGCCCGACTGCACCATATCGGTCAGCTGTTCCCACGTCACGTGGGAATAGCGGGGTTTGTCCTGCTCCTTCGGGTGGTCGGAATAGTACTCCGACACCGACCCGATGGGGGAGATCACCGCCCGCATCCCATACTGTCGGAGCAGGGGGTGGGCGTAGAGATAGTTGTTGTAGTACCCGTCGTCAAAGGTGAGCATCACCGGTTTGTCCGGCAGAGGTGTCCCCTCGTCCACGTAGGCGATGAGGTCCGCCACCGTGACGGTGGTGTAGCCCTGCGCCTGCAGGTATTGTAGGTCCTGCTCCAGCAGGTGGGGGTCCACCACGTAGGGGCTGTTGCCCCGGGGCAGAATGCTGTGGTACATAACGATCGGCAACGGGATGCCGTCCGGCTGTGTGGCGGTGGTCACCGCCGGAGCGGTGCGCCACAGGACGGCGGCAAGCACCAGCCCCGCCAGAGCGAGAGCCCACGGGCGGGCACGGCGCAGATTTACGGTCAGATACATGTTCATCCCTCCCACACCAGTATAGTGTGGGGACGGGGACGATTATTCCATCGGGGTGTTGCCGCTGTCCAGCAGGGCGGCGGCTTCGGTTTCCGGCAGGCTGGTCACGTTGGCCAGTTTGCGCTGGATCTGTTGGGTGCGGACGCCCACCAGCTTGTCCAGCTCCAGACCGGCGGACTCCAGCTTCTTCTGGGCGGATTCCACCACCGCACCGAAGCGGTCAAACTCGGTCTTGACCGCGCCCAGCAGCTTCCACACCTCGCCGGAGCGCTTCTGGATCGCCAGGGTCTTAAAGCCCATCTGCAGGCTGTTTAAGAGCGCCGCCATAGTGGTGGGGCCGGCGATGTTGATGTGGTACTCGTTCTGCAGGGTCTCAATGAGACCGCGGCGCACCACCTCGGCGTACAGGCCCTCAATGGGCAGGAACATAATGCCGAAGTCGGTGGTGTAGGGGGGTGCCACGTATTTATCGCGGATGTCGCGGGCAAAGGCCTTGATACGCTGCTCCAAAATGCTGCCCGCCGCCTTCACCGCGTCGGGGTCGCCGCTGTCATAGGCGTCCAGCAGCTGGGCATAGGCATCCGCCGGGAATTTGGCGTCGATGGGCAGCCACACGGTGTCCTCGTCGGCACCGGGCAGCTTCACCGCGTACTCCACAAAATGGTTGGAGCGGGGACGGGTCTTCACGTTGGCGGCGTACTGCTCGGGGGCGAGGATCTGCTCCAGGATGGCGCCCAGCTGCACCTCGCCCAGCACGCCGCGGGTCTTGACGTTGGACAGAACCTTCTTTAGGTCGCCCACGCCGCTGGCCAGGGTCTTCATCTCGCCCAAGCCCGCGTACACCTGCTCCAGCCGCTCGTTGACCAGCTGAAAGGACTGGGTGATGCGGTCGTTGAGGGTCTTTTGCAGCTTTTCGTCCACGGTCTGGCGCATCTGCTCCAGCTGACGGTTGTTCTCCTCGCGGATGCCGCCCAGCTGGGTCACCATCGCCTTGCGGATGGATTCCAGATTCTCGTTCACCGCGGTGTTGGCATTCCCTTGGGCGGTGAGCAGCACCTGGCTCATATTCTGCATGCTCTGCTGAATGGACTCGTTGGATTCCTTACGGCTGGCACGCTGTTCCTCCGCCATATCCTTTTGCAGGCGGTCGATGCGCTCCTCCAGACGGCGCAGGTCGTCGCCGCCTTTCTGCCGCTTGAGCAGCACCGCCAGTAGCACCAGCACCGCCACCAGCAGGACGGTCAAAATGGCAAGACCAATGTAAAATTCCACACTCACAGTTGTTTCTCCTTATATCGTGTCGTCGTCATCGTCGTCGGTGGCGTTATGGGCGCTCACACGGCTGTTGAAGCGACGCATTTCCTTTTCGTTATACTGTCGGGGCAGGGTAGAGGGGGTCTCCTTTTTCTCCTTCACCGTTTCGGTGAAGACCACCTCTTGTGCGTCGGCGGGGTCCTCCGGCACCTCCAGATTCAGATCCAGGCGTGCCTGCTTGTCCGCGTCGGGATTCTGCTCGTAATAGGGGTCGATGATCAGCCGCTTGATGGCGGGGAAGATGCAGAACTGGATGAGCAGCGAGCGGAAGCCGGGCACCACCGACACCGCCAGCGCCAGCACGACGGTCAGCACCACCACCGAGAAGTCGGTGCCCGCAAAGGCCAGCACCACACCGCCCAGCAGGGCGTAGATGGCGATGAGCACCACCGAGATGAGCAGGTTCACCGGCAGGTTGGCGCCGGCGAACAAAAAGGCGTTTCGGTAGATCTGCTTGAGTTTGAGCTTAAAGGTGATCATCAGGAAGGGGATGTAGAACTTCATCCAGGAGAAGGTGACCAGCACCATCAGGTTCACGCCGATGATGACGTAGTCCATCAGGCGGAAGTTGGCGGCCTGCCCCTCCATCCACGCGCCCACGTACACGTAGGCGTTGTAGCACAGCACCGCGCTCACCAGGGTGTTGATGATGCCGATGGGCAGTGCTACCTTCCAGTTTTTCTTAATGGATTCGAAGAAATCCGCCCGCACAAAGGCGTGTTTTTCGCGGGCGTAGTTGCGGCTGATAAAGGTCAGACCGGCGTCTGCCAGACCGCTTGTGATGATCGGCAGCGATACCAGCGACCACATCAGACCCGCTACGGTAAGATTCCATATTTTGCGTCCCAGAATCTCGAAGAACACCACGAACGCCCGTTTCTTGGGGGCGTTTTTGGCGACACCGGGTCCCTCTTTGTCGTAATTGAATAAGCCAAAAAATCCGGCCATTTCCGTTGCTCCTTTAGGGTAGAGCGACAAATCCGAACTTCGTTTTAGAAAGAGGGATTTATCGCTCTATCTTCGTTAAAATACTCGGAAATACATACAGTATTTCCTGTGTTTTATGCCTTGATAGAACAAAAATCCCTTCTTTCTAAAATCTGCGACCTGAAAGCGAGCAGATTTTGAGCGATTTTTATTCTATTTGGGCGATGAAAGGCTGTATGCCTTTCGAGAACAAATAGGGTGAAAAGCGCCAAAATCCGCCGCTTTAAGGCGGGTTCGGATTTGTTGCTCTACCCTACGTTATTGCTCTCAGCCCCGTATCCAGCAGGGCGATGACCACCGCCACTCCCAGAAACAGAGCAAATCGGATGCTGTATAGGCGAAATCCGTTTTTGGCGACGGACTGAGCTCCGTCGGGGATCAGTAGGCGGCTGACCGCCACCGACAGCCGCAGGCTCTCCGCCCCCGCCATGGTCAGCAGGGCGCCGGTGAGCAGCCCCACGGGCATAATGCGGGTGACCACCGTCATCACGCCGTCCGTTCCGGCGGCGTAATAGTGGGCCTCGGTCAGCCCCAGCCCCAGTCCGTGTATCAGCGGCACCGCCAGAATAAAGGGCACGCCGCACCCCCACAGACCCAGCAGATACAGAGCCGCCAGCATGGTCAGCGGGGCAAACAGGCTGTCCCACAGGGCGGCGCTCCAGCCCACCTGATCGGGTGTCAGGGCGTCGGATACCGCCGCGGCGGCGCTGTCGCCGGCGGTGAGATACACCGCCACACCCACCACCACCCCCAGCAGGAACAGACCCGCAAAGGGGAACAGGCGGCGGTTATCGGTGAGAAAATGATTCATTTCCCGTTTTCTACGGGTGGTTGTCCGTGTCATAGGCACTCCTCCATAAGGGTAGCCGCTTTCATCAGCGATTACTAGAGGGTATGCCGGACAAGGGATAAATAGAACAAAAAATGCGGAGCAAGCCACAAGGTATGGGGCCTGCTCCGCGTGTGTCAGCGTCTTTTGCGGTTGACCCCGATGAGACCGCCGATGGCACCGCAGAGGGTCATCACCGCCCACTTGAGGGCGGTATACCCCGCGTCCACGCCTCCGGAACGGATCAGACCGACCGTCAGGAGGATGAGCGCCATCGCCGTCCCGCACAGCGCCCCCATCAGCAGTCCGCGCTGACCGGCGCATATGGCCGTTGTCAGTCCGGCGGCCAGAGCGCCCACAGCGGCGGCAATCACCGCCAGAGGGGTTACCGCCCCACGGGGGATATCCACCTGCCACAGCAGTACAGCCGCCCCCAACAGCAGCAGGGTGGCGGTGATAATGCCCACACACAGGCCGACCCCGATGGGTCGCACCACGGTGCGGATGGTTTGGGTGGTTCGGGATTTCATAGTATATCCGCTCCTCTCGCCGAGATGGTATCATCCTATGCGGCGGCAGGGGGGATTATGCGATATCGGGGGAATTAGGCGGCGATATCAGATATCGTCGTCGTCATCGTCATCATCGTCGTCGATGGGATCCTCGTGCTTGGTGTGGACGGTCTGCAGACCCCACTTCTCAAACTGGATCTTGGAGCGGTCGGCGCCGGTCTCGATGGTGATAGTGTCGTCCTTGATGGATACCACGCGACCCTTGATGCCGCCGATGGTGGTGATCTCGTCACCAACGCGCAGGTTGTTGCGCATTTTCTGCTCTTCCTTCTGCTTCTTCTGCTGGGGACGGATCATCAGGAAATACATGATGGCGATCATCAGCACGATCATGATCAGAGAGCCGTACTTGGCGAAGAACAGGGCAAAGCCGGTGGGCTCGGCGCCCTCGCCGGCAGCGGCGGTGGTGCCGGCCAGCCAGATCAGGTTGGAAATATTCATAACAGATTCCTCCATTTTAATATATTTTACACTATTATAATCGCATTTGGGGAAAAGTGCAAGCCTTTCTTGCACAATTCACAGTTTATTTAGATTCGCACGTCCAGGAAATTCGTGTATTTCTGATAGAACTCCTCAAAGGTGCCCTCGTCCAGCGCCTCGCGGATGCGCTCCATCAGACGGTTGTAGAAGTACAGATTGTGCTGGACGGTCAGCCGCATACCCAGCATTTCCCCCGCCTTGAGCAGGTGGCGGATATAGCTGCGGGAGTACTTGCGGCAGGTGGGGCAGTCGCACTCCTCGTCGATGGGACGGGGGTCGTCGGCGTACTTATTGTTGATGAGGTTGCGGTGACCCTGCCAGGTGAATACGTGACCGTGGCGGGCGTTGCGGCTGGGCATGACGCAGTCGAACAGATCCACACCGCGGTGCACCGCCTCCAGGATGTTTTCGGGGGTGCCCACACCCATCAGATAGCGGATCTTGTCCTTGGGCATATGGGGCTCCACCGCCTCGATGATGCGGTACATCTCCTCGGCGGGCTCGCCCACCGCTAAGCCCCCGATGGCGTAGCCGTCCAGATCCAGCGCGGCGATTTCCTTCATATGATTGACCCGCAGATCCTCAAAGGTGCAGCCCTGGTTGATGCCGAACAGCATCTGCTTGGGGTTGATGGTGTCGGGCAGGCTGTTGAGGCGCTCCATCTCCGCCTTGCACCGCTTCAGCCAGCGGGTGGTGCGCTCGCAGGACTCCTTGGAGTATTTGTACTTGGCGGGGTTCTCCACGCACTCGTCAAAGGCCATGGCGATGGTGGAGCCTAAATTGGACTGAATCTGCATACTCTCTTCAGGACCCATAAAGATCTTTTTGCCGTCCACGTGGGAGCGGAAGGTGACCCCCTCCTCCTTGATCTTGCGCAGGGTGGACAGGGAAAATACCTGGAATCCGCCGCTATCGGTGAGGATGGGACCCTCCCAGCCGGTGAATTTGTGCAGGCCGCCCATTTTCTTCACCAGCTCGTCGCCGGGGCGCACGTGCAGGTGATAGGTGTTGCACAGCATCACCTGACAGCGCAGGTCGTCCTGCAGGTCGTGGGCGGAGATGCCGCCCTTGATGGCGGCGCTGGTGGCCACGTTCATAAAGGCGGGGGTCTGTACCGTGCCGTGGGGGGTCTCAAAGACACCCCGACGGGCCTTGCCCTCGGTTTTGATGATTTCCATAATTTGCTCCTTGGTTAAGATGATGGTGGAATAGGATTTGTAGGGGCGGATGCCCACATCCGCCCGGGTCGATGTGGGCATCGACCCCTACGGATTCTATTCGGCTTGTTGTATTGTTGTAGGGGCGATTCACGAATCGTCCATTACAATATCGCCATAGCATCGCCAAAGCTGAAGAAACGGTATTTTTCCTCCACCGCGTGTTCATAGGCGGCCATCGTATGGTCGTAGCCGGCCAGAGCGGACACCAGCATAATCAGGGTGCTCTCCGGCAGGTGGAAGTTGGTGATCAGACCGTCCAGCACCTGAAATTCGTAGCCGGGATAGATGAAGATCTCGGTCCAGCCGTCGGCGGGCTTTACCTCGCCGTCGGTGAGCCCCACGCTCTCCAGCGTGCGGCAGCTGGTGGTGCCCACCGCGATCACCCGCCCGCCCCGCGCACGGGTGCGGTTGATGATGGCGGCGGTCTCCTGAGACAGAGCGTAGTGCTCGGAGTGCATTTTGTGGTTTTCCACCACGTCCTCCTTGACGGGGCGGAAGGTGCCCAGACCCACGTGCAGGGTGACAAAGCCGACCTCCACACCCATCTGCCGCACCTCATCCAGCAACTCGGGGGTGAAGTGCAGACCGGCGGTGGGGGCAGCGGCGGAGCCCAATTCCTTGGAATACACCGTCTGATACCGCTCTCTGTCCTCCAGCCGCTTCTTGATATAGGGGGGCAGCGGCATCTGCCCGATCTTGTCCAGCGTTTCGTAGAAATTGCCCTCGTAGGAGAATTCCACCAGACGGTTACCGCCCTCCAGGATCTCCAGCACCTTGGCGATCAGCAGACCGCCGCCGAAGGAGATACGGTCACCGGGCTTTGCCCGTCGACCGGGACCCGCCAGCACCTCCCATACGTCGCCGCCGTGGGGGGTGAGCAGTAAGAGCTCCACGTGAGCGCCGGTGCCCATCCGCTCACCCAGCAGGCGGGCGGGCAGCACGCGGCTGTCGTTGAGGATGAGACAGTCGCCCTCTTTCAGCAGTTCTTTTATATCCCGAAAAGTGCCGTCCCGCAGGGCGCCCGTGTGCTTGTCCATCACCAGCAGGCGGCTGGCGTCACGGGGCTCGATGGGCTCCTGGGCGATCAGCTCCTCGGGTAAATTGTAATAAAAGTCGCTTTTTAGCATAGGATTTTCTCGTCTTTCTGTGGAAATAGGTGAGTGCGCATTGACACCGACCCTTTAAAGTGGTAAAATAAGCGGTAATTTGAAATAAAAACCGCTTGTAAGTAGTCAGTTCATCTATTATAATGGATATGTAAAGGATTTTCAAGTGGCAATACCAAAAGGAGCGATTTTTTATGAACAAGAAATTTAACGTGGGTATCGTCGGCTGCACCGGTATGGTGGGTCAGCGTTTTATGACCCTGCTGGACGGTCACCCCTGGTTTAACGTCACCTGCCTGGCGGCCTCCCCCCGCTCGGCGGGCAAGACCTATACCGAGGCGGTGGGTAATCGCTGGGCGATGGACCTGCCCATGCCGGAGAGTATGAAGGATATGACCGTGCTGGACGCCTCCGACGTGCAGGCTGTGGCCTCTCAGGTGGATTTCATTTTCTGCGCCGTGGATATGCCCAAGGCGGAGATCCGCGCCCTGGAGGAGGCCTATGCCAAGGCGGAGTGTCCCGTGGTGTCCAACAACTCCGCTCACCGCGGCACCCCCGACGTGCCGATGATCATCCCCGAGCTGAACTGGCAGCACGAGGAGATCATCCACGCCCAGAGAAAGCGCCTGGGCACCAAGCGCGGCTTTGTGGCGGTCAAGTCCAACTGTTCGCTCCAGAGCTACGTGCCCGCCCTGTATCCGCTGGATAAGTTCGGGGTCAAGGACGTGCTGGTCACCACCTATCAGGCCATTTCCGGCGCAGGCAAGACCTTTGAGCGCTGGCCCGAGATGGTGGACAACGTGATCCCCTACATCGGCGGCGAGGAGGAAAAATCCGAGCAGGAGCCTCTGAAGATCTGGGGTACGATGGAGAACGGCGAGATCGTCAACGCCACCTCTCCCGCCTTTACCGCCCAGTGCCTGCGTGTGCCGGTGACCAACGGTCACTTTGCCGCGGTGTTCGTCCGCTTTGAGAATAAGCCCTCCAAGGAGGAGATCCTCGAGATCTGGAACAACTTCAGCGGCCGTCCCCAGCAGCTGGGTCTGCCCTCTGCGCCGAAGCAGTTCCTCAAGTATTTCGAGGAGGACAATATGCCCCAGACCAAGCTGCACCGCGATCTGGAGGGCGGTATGACCGTGTCCCTGGGTCGTCTGCGTGAGGACAGTCAGTACGATTATAAGTTCGTGGGTCTGTCCCACAACACCCTGCGCGGCGCCGCCGGCGGCGCGGTCCTGCTGGCGGAATTGCTGTGCGCCGATGGGTATATGGACTGATAGAAATTTCGCATACTCCATTATCTGATAGAAAGGTGGTTTTCCTATGAGCAAGCCGATTCTTTTTACCGGTTCCGGTGTGGCATTGGTGACCCCGATGCACTCCGATGGAAGTATCAATTATGAGAAGTTAGAACAGCTGGTGGACTGGCACGTGGCAGAGGGTACCGACGCCCTGATCGTCTGCGGCACCACCGGCGAGGCACCCACCCTCAAGATGGATGAGCACCTGGAGGCCATCCGCGTGGCGGTGTCCCGTGCGGCGGGTCGCATCCCCGTCATCGCCGGCACCGGCTCCAACGATACCGCCCACTGCATCGAGTCCTGTCGCTCTGCCAAAAAACTGGGCGCCGACGGTCTGCTGCTGGTGACCCCCTATTATAACAAGACCTCCCAGCGGGGTCTGGTCGCCCACTACGAGGCGGTTGCCGCCGCCACCGATCTTCCGCTGATTCTGTACAACGTGCCCTCCCGCACGGGGCTGAACATCGCCCCCGACACGGCGGCGAAGCTGTACCGCGAGGTGGACACGGTGGTGGGTCTTAAGCAGGCGTCCCCCGATCTGGCGGCCACCGGCTATCTGACCTCCGTGTCCGATATCCCCGTATACTGCGGCAACGACGACCTGACCGTGCCGATGCTGTCCATCGGCGGTGTGGGCGTGATTACCGTGCTGGGCAACGTGGTACCGCAGGTCACCCACGACATCTGCGAAATGTGGTTTAAGGGTCAGACCGACCTGAGCCGCGACCTGTTCCTCCATTGGATGGATCTGGCGCAGGGACTGTTTACCGACGTGAACCCCGTCCCGGTGAAAGAGGCTATGAACCGAATGGGTATGGAGGTAGGCGGCTGCCGTCTGCCCCTGTATCCGATGGACTCTGCCGCCGCCGAAAAGCTGGCGGACATCCTCCGCCATCACGGACTTGTGAAGTAAAGGAGATATTCCTATGAAACTGATACTAAACGGCTGTTTGGGTCGTATGGGTCGGGCGGTCAGCGAGATGGCGCCCGCCCGTGACGCCACGGTGGTGGCAGGGGTGGACGTGACCGCCGCCGATGCCGCCTATCCTGTATATACCGACTGGAGCGGTCTGCCTGCCGCGGACGCGGTGGTGGACTTTTCCAACCCCGACGCGCTGGCGGCGGAGCTTGCTTACGTCACCGCCCACAACCTGCCGCTGGTGCTGTGCACCACCGGTCTGTCCGAGGATCAGCTGACCGCGGTGAGCGAGGCCGCCAAGACGGTTCCGATTTTCCACAGCAGCAATATGAGTCTGGGCGTGGCGGTGCTGTCCGCCCTGACCAAAAAGGCTGCCGCCGTCTTGGGCGACACCTTTGACATCGAGGTGGTGGAGATGCACCACAATCAAAAGGTGGACGCTCCCTCCGGCACCGCCCTGATGCTGGCGGACGCCGCTGCGGCAGGGCTGTCCTATGAGCCCCGGTATACCTACGACCGTCACACCCGCCGTGAGAAGCGGGAAAAGAACGAGATCGGCATCGCCTCTCTCCGCGGCGGTACCGTGGTGGGCGAGCACAGCGTGTATTTCGCAGGCGAGCAGGAGGTCATCACCCTGTCCCACTCGGCGGGCTCCCGCAGCGTATTTGCCGCCGGCGCTCTGACCGCCGCCGCCTTCCTGCAGGGCAAGGATGCGGGGTTGTACACCATGGAGGACATCATCGGCAGTATTTAAGAATGTAAAAAGAGCGTAGCCGCTTCGGCTACGCTCTTTTTTTACGCTTTGTTTTCCAGGGCTTGTCGCGCTGTGTCGCGGGCGCTGACCTTGCCCTCGGGGCGGATCTCGCCCGCCTTCTGCAGAGCCACCTTGGTGAGGAAGGGACCGATCAGCTCATACACCAGCACCGAGAACAGGGTGATGTTGGCCACCACGTTACCTACCTCGCCCAGCTCCTCCGCCTTGAGCGCCATACCCAGCGCCACGCCTGCCTGGGGCAGCAGCGTGATGCCCAGATACTTGACGATGTGGGGGTCGCATTTCATGCCGCGGGCGGACAGACCCGCGCCAAAGTACTTACCGCAGGAGCGGAAGAGGATGTACACCACGCCGATGAGCACGATCCACGGATTGCGGAATACGTCCAGCTCCAGCTCGGCACCGCTGATCACGAAGAACAGCACCAGCAGAGGGGCGCTCCAGCGCTCCACCCGCTCCATCAGCTCTTCGGAGAAGTCGCAGACGTTGCAGAACACGGTGCCCAGCATCATACACACCAGCAGAGAGGAGAAGGCCACGTGCACCCCGCCGACGGTGAACTCCACCATCGACAGCGCCACGGTCAGCAGCACGAAGGCGACCGACATAGCCATACGCTTGCTGCGGGAGTGGAAGAACTGCTCGCAGAAGGAGAACAGAAAGCCCATCAGCGCGCCCAGCATCAGCGAGAGAACCACCTCCAGGATGGGCTCCAGCACCACACCCAGCAGATCCACCTGACCGTGGATGAGCGCCTTGGCGATGCCGAAGGACACGGCGAACAGCACCAGACCCACCGCGTCGTCCAGCGCCACGATGGGTAGCAGGATGTCGGTGAGGGGACCCTTGGCCTTGTATTGCCGCACCACCATCAGGGTGGCGGCGGGGGCGGTGGCGCTGGCCACGGCGCCCAGCACGATGGCGGCAGGCAGAGGCAGTAGGTCGGGTATCAGAAAGTGCAGTCCGATGAGGGCGGCGTCCACCAAGATGGTGGCGAATACCGCCTGGATGATGCCGATGACGGTGGCCTGCCGTCCCGTCTTTTTGAGGGTGTTCAGACGGAATTCGTTGCCAATGGCAAAGGCGATGAAGCCCAGCGCCACGTCGCTGAACAGCTTATAGTGGCTGAAATCCTCGGTGGTAAAGCCCAGATGCAGGTCGGCGTGGGGAAGGTAGACCTGCCCCAGCAGATAGGGACCCACCAGAATACCCGCCACCAGATAGGCGGTGACGGCGGGCAGTTTGACCAGCTTTGCCGCGCGGGAGAGCAGCAGACCGGCCAACAGCGCCACCGACAGACTTAATAACGTTTGCATAGAAAAAGCCTTCTTTCAAAACACAAAAACCTCGAACGAAAGCCATTATACGCCTCTGTTTTCCAAATTACAACCCCCAATTTGTACAAGTTTTGCGTAGGGCGGAAAACCCCTTTTGTGCATTGTTGGGATTTGCCTCTGCCATTTATCGTAGGGACGGGCATTGCCCGTCCACATTGGCCCCGACGTCCCGCCGCGCAGAGCACGGCGAAATCGTCCCGTCACGCCCCGATTTCGGCGTTTTCACCAATCTCGATACCCCCCTTTGTGCATCTCTACAAATCGCGTGAAAATGGTCGAAAACCCTTGAAAAATTTCGGGGGGGGGTACTATTATATTAGTAGAAAATTTTGTCTTTAAGGAGGCGGTCATCTATGAAAAAAGCCCTGTCACTTACCCTGTCCATCCTGCTGATTTTGTCCCTGACCGCCTGCTCCACCGACAGCGATTACCACTACGGTAAACTGCAGTTGGAATTGGGCAATTATCAAAAAGCTTATGGTTACCTGAAAGAATCCTCCGACCCCCGTGCGGAAGAATTGCTGGCGTCGCTGGTGTACGTTCCCCTGACCTACACCTATAAGAGCGATTACACGGACACTGCTACCGAGTACACCTACGATGAGGACGGCAACTTGGTTAAGGTTTGGCAGAGCAATGATGTGGGGAGCAATTACTACGAAACAATACACACAAATGTTTACGTGGACGGTATCTGTAGAGAAAAACGCTATGTGGAAATCTCCAAGGGCGCCGTTCAAATAGATAAGATTGTCACCTGTGATGATCGAGGCAACAAACTGTACAGCCGTTCGGAGAGTGACGATACAACAGATGAGATATTCTACGCTTACGACGCCAACGGTAATTTGCTGGTGCAGGATGAACGGTATATCTGGAACGGAGATGAGCTGAACGATATCGAGGGGTACGAACTATACGATCGCCAGTGGTACACCTATGACGAGCAGGGTCGACCCCTAACCTATGTTCAGGATGAGACCTATTACCGCGGTTCTCACGTGGAGGAAAAGTACGTCTATGCCGAGGACGGCTCCTACGTGGTGCATGCCACCTATTCAAACGACGATGAGGAACAGACCAATTACGACACCCAGGGACGTAAGATTCGTGAGCACACCAAAAATAAGAATAGCAACAGAGAGAGTTTGTACGAGTACACCTACGATGCCGCCGGAAATTTGGTGCACGAGTTCCACCGCTACGCTTTCGAAGATGAAGAGGGTGTGGAGCAGGTCAACAACACCACCACGTCCTGCTCGTATAATGAGAACGGACAACTGCTATCCTTGAAGACCACCGACAAAAACGGCGACACTACCCGAAAGGAAGAGTATACCTATGACGAGGCGGGGCGCAAGATCAAAGAAGAGGTCAGTTATGACGGCCTATCCTGGAACTTCCGCACCTACACCTATGACGAGGAGGGGAAACTCCTTACCGAGCACCACAATGGCGAGACCATTGATACCACTACCTACAGTTATAATGATGATGGCACCCTGAAGATGACCGAGCAAGTGGGTGGCAGTGGCACCTTTGTGTCCGCGTATACCTACGACGAGCACGGTAATCGGGTGGCCAGTTTGCATCAGAGCATGTTCGCCAGCGGATACAAGCGGCAGGTGGAAGCTACCGCTACCTGGAGACTGTGTTATTACCCCGACGGCGTCCCCGAGGAAGTGGCTGAACGCATCGAGCATTTGACTTGGTAACAACAATGAAACAGCCGACCCGTGCGGGTCGGCTGTTTTCATTTACTCAATTTCACTTACCAATTCGCTCAGGGTTTTTCGCTTTTTCTCGCGGGGCTTGTCGGCGGGATAGCCCACCGTCACCACCAGCCGCACGGGATGGTCCAGAGCGCAGATGTCGCGGATTTTCTTATCGTCCAGCCAGCCCAGTATGCAGGTGCCCAGCCCCTGTGCGGCGGCCTCGGCGGTCAGGTGCGCCACCGCGATGCCGATGTCGATGGAGCGGTAGTCGTTGCCCTTGACCTTGGCGCCCAGGGCGGCGGTGCTGTTATAGGGCATCTCGGACAGCACCATCACCACCGGTGCGTCGGCAGCAAACTTGTTCATGCCCATCCCCATACAGGCCTTGGCTACCTGCTTGGCCTTGTCGCCGTGGCAGACGGTCAGGTGATAGGGTTGGGCGTTGCAGGCGGAGGGGGACAGCCGCACCGCCTCCAGTATGGCGTCCAGTTTTTCCCGCTCTACGGGGCGGTTGGGGTCGTATTGGCGGCAGGACTGCCGCGCCTGTGCAATTTCCAGAAACTTCATGGTAGCACCTCCGTTTGATGCCATTATACCGCATATCCTCCCGTAGCGCAAGACGAAATCCATCTTGACCTTAAGAGAGTTTTGTGTAATAATAGATAGGATATTATGTAAAAGTTTCTTTCCCAACATTGTAAGGAACGAGGAGAACGAACGATGATTGAACAAATTTATACTTGGTATAATGGACTGACGGATGGGCTGTGGGGCTCTTTGTTGCTGTTTGCTGTGGGCGTGTTGTTGCTGATTAAGGGCGGCGATTGGTTTGTGGATAGTGCCGTAGGTGTGGCGAAACGCTTTAGGGTGCCGGAAATCATCATCGGTGCCACCGTGGTGTCTATCGGCACTACCTTGCCGGAGGTGATGGTGTCGGTGACCGCCGCCGTGAACAACAATGCGGCAGTGGCCTACGGCAACGCCATCGGTTCGATCATATGCAACACGGCGTTGATTGCCGCTTTAACCATTGCGATTCGTCCGGCACCGGTTAATCGTAAGACGGTGGTGACTCCGGTTATTTTCTTCTTCGTTTCTGCCGCGATTTACGTTGTTGCGGCATACGTGTTCGGTCGTTTCGATCGTTGGTTGGGTATCGTAATGTTGCTGGTCTTCGCTGTTTATATGACCTTGACCATTCGCAACGGCTTTAAGAATCCGGTGGAGCAGACCGCCGATGAAGATCCGAGCGACAACGGCGGTTCTTTGCTGAAGAATTTGATTGTATTGGCCGTTAGCGCAGGCTTGATTGCTGTGGGAGCGGATATGCTGGAGGGCTCCTCGGTTTCTCTGGCGACCATGGCCGGAATTCCTACTGAGGTGGTGGGAGTCACCGTGGTTGCACTATGCACCTCTCTGCCGGAGCTGGTGACGGCGGTGACCGCCTTGCTAAAGGGGCATGGGGCGCTGTCGCTGGGCAATATTATCGGCGCCAATATTTTCAATTTGGTGCTGGTGTCCGGTGCTGCCGTGACCATTTCTCCGTTTGCTATCCCTGAGGGGAGCAAGCTATTTGGCCTCAATACTTCCCAGCTTATTGAGATCCCGCTGATGATTTTGGTGATGGCGCTGATGACCTTGCCCCCATTACGCAAAGGGAAGTTAGGCCGTTGGCAGGGCATTACCCTGTTGGGGATTTATATAGCATTCGTCATTTTGCAGGTGCTGATTGCCACCGGCACGCTGTAATCGGACGCCGAAGAAGCGTACCCCGTATTTCCCGAGAGAGGAGAAGGCGTATGAAACGGATTATGATGGTGACCGTCACCATTTTGTTGGCCGCTGTGGTGGTGGTGGTGTCTATGCTGGGCGCCAACCCCCGCACGGTGCATATGGCGGCGCTGACCGCCATTGAGCAGGGCAATTACGAGATGGCGGTATCCCACCTGAAGCGGTCGGATCACCCCGATGCGCAATTGCTGCTGTCCCAGATGTACTACGTCCCCCACAAGATCGAGGTGGTGGAGTCCACCGCCGATGGGGAGCTCATCAGCAACGAAAACTACGTGTACAATCTGGCGGGCTATCTGTATAAGCACGAGTCCACCGCCCCCGACGGAGCGGTGACCGTCTGCACCAACACCTATGACGAGCTGGGCACGCTGCTGCTGACCAAGACCGAGTGGCAGGGCGCCCCTGTGGAGGGTGAGGAACAGACCGAGGAGGAATCCTCTGAGGAGGAGACCACTGAGGAGGATCTGTTCTCCGGCAGCGAGGTGGAGTATTTCTACGACGCCACCGGTCGCCTGCTGTGCAAGCGCACCACCGACAGCACCGGCCTGTTCTATCAGTATCGGTACGCCTATGACGAGGAGGGGCGCGTATCCGCCGAGGCATACGTGGACGGCGACGCTAGGTGGTCCCGCCGCGAGTTTACCTATAACAGCGACAATCTCAAGATCGCCGAAAAATACACCGACAGCGACAACAAATGGAAGAATACTACCTACACGTATGAAGAAGGGTTTCTGCACACCGAGGTTATGAAAAACAGCGACTGCACGGTGACCACGGTGTACGATAAGGACGGCAAGGTGCTGACCTCCACCCTCACCCGCGGTAAAACGTCCCACGTTACCAAGTACACCTACGACGGCGACGGCAACCTGCTGAAGAAGCAGTATCCCGAGGGTCACGCGGACGTATATCGGTACAACGAGCAGGGTCTGATGACCGACTCTGAGCAGTTGGGCGCCGTGGGCAAGATCGCCACCGTGACCGCCTGCACCTACGATGAGGACGGCAATATGCTGACCCGCGTGACCAAGGTGACGGACAGCGAGCGGAAGGAGACCTTCACCTATAACAAATCCGGTAAGCTGGTTAAGAAAGAGTGCGTGGATTTCAACGGAGAAGTGACCACCACCGAGATCAGCTATGAGCGCTACGGCAACCCCGAGACCATCGTGGAGACCACCCCCGAAGGCACCGTCACCACCACCATCCAGTGGAAGGTGCGGTATTACCCCACGGGTATGCCGGACAACGTGCGGGAGGCTTGCGAGCTGTACGACGTGGACAAGCCCACCGCGAATGACTAAATAAAAAAGCCGACTGCGCTGCAGTCGGGTTTTTATTTTTTATTACACTCTCTCCACAATAAACTTGGTGGTCTCCTCTTGCACGCCGGGCATACCCGGGACAGGCTCTACACCCTAGTGGATGGGGTCGC
>JAZQKF010000068.1:0-11091 GCA_045542015.1 Acutalibacteraceae bacterium | reverse complement strand
TGCTCGGCGCTGACCATGTACGTCCCCGCCAACTCCGCCGCCCTCTCCTTCGCCAAGAACAACGGCGTGGAGTATGAGGTGGTCGGATAAACAAAAAAGCGATCCCCCTTCGCCAATCTGCGAAGGGGGATCTTTTAGGTTTTACAGCATGGTCCGGCGCAGTTCTTCGCCGGATTTTGGACTGAGCAGAGCCGGAGGAACATCGAAAACGGTCTTGCAGCCGCGGTCGCCGGCCTGCGCCATACGATAGGCGGCGCGGGCGTAGGCTACCAGCACCGAGGCGGTGAATTCGGGGTTGGAGTCCAGCTTCAGGCTGTACTCGATGGTGTGCTTATGCTCGCCATCCTTGCCGGTGGCACCGGTGCGGATGACAAAACCGCCGTGGGGAATGCCGCTGTGGTCCCGCTGCATCTCCTGGGCGGAAATGAAGGTCACGGTGGTGTCATAGTCGGCAAAATAGTTGGGCATCGTCTTGATCTCCCGCTCAATGCGGGCGGTGTCGGCGCCCTCGGCGGCCACCACGTAGCACTCCCGCAGATGCTTCTGGCGGGTGGTCAGATCGGGGTTGCTGCCCGACCGCACCGCCTCCAGAGCGGCGTCGATGGGCACGGTATACTGGCGGGCATCCACCACACCGTCAATGCGGCGAATGGCGTCGGAGTGACCCTGGCTGACCCCGCGACCCCAGAAGGTATAATCCTTGCCGTTGGGCAGGATGGCGGAGGCGTACAGGCGGTTCACCGAGAACATACCCGGGTCCCAGCCGCAGGAGATCAGCGCCACGTGACCGCCCTGCTTGGCCGCGGCATCCACCGCGGCAAAATGAGCGGGGATGGCGGCGTGGGTATCAAAGCTGTCCACCACGTTAAACTGCGCCGCCATAGCGGGGGTCATAGCGGGCAGGTCGGTGGCAGAGCCACCGCACAGAATCAGCACGTCGATGCGGTTAACGTGGTCAGAAAGCGTCGAGTCGTGGTATACGGGGGTATCAAAGAGAGTACGGACCGTAGCGGGATCACGGCGGGTAAACACGCCGTAAAGCTCCATATCGGGTGACTGCTGCAGGGCGCACTCCACCCCGCGACCCAGATTGCCGTAACCGTAAATGGCGATTTTCATTAGAAACCACTCCTTTTTTGCAAACTAATTTAGGAGATGTAGGGGGCGACGTCCTCGGCGCCCCGTTAGATCAAGCCTTGCTCTTTCATCAGCGCATACATTTTCTCCGCGTTCTGCGGCTCCATGGGGGTCAGGGGCAGGCGCAGGTAATTCTCGCAAAAGCCCATCTTGGCCATCGCCGCCTTGGCGGGGATGGGGTTGACCTCGCTGAACAGCGCGTCAATGAGGGGCAGCAGCTCCAGCTGCTTTTGGGTGGCAGCGGCGGTATTACCCTCCAGATAGTCGTGCACCATCTTGCTGGTGGCGGCGGGCATCAGGTCGGACAGCACCGAGATCACGCCCTTGCCGCCCAAGGACAGCACGGGGACGATCTGGTCGTCGTTGCCGGAATAAATGTCGATCTTATCCCCGCACAGGTGAGCCACCTGCGCAATCTGGCTGATGTTGCCGGACGCCTCCTTGATGGCCACGATGTTGGGGTGCTCTGCCAGCGCCGCCACGGTGGCGGGGGCGATGTTACAGCCGGTGCGGGAGGGCACGTTGTACAGGATGCAGGGCACCGCGGACGCATCAGCGATGTCGGTGAAGAACTTGATCAGTCCGTTCTGGGTGGCCTTATTATAGTAGGGGGTCACCAGCAATACGGCGTCGGCACCCACCTGACCCGCATACTTGGTCAGCTCGATGGCATAGGCGGTGTCGTTGGAGCCGGTGCCGGCGATGACGGGAACGCGACCCGCCACCCGCTCTACGCAGTAGCGGATAACCTCCTTGTGCTCATCGTCGGACAGAGTGGAGGCCTCGCCGGTGGTACCTGCCACCACGATGGCGTCGATGCCCTCGGCGATCTGCCAGTCGATCAGGCGGCCAAACTGCTCGTAGTCTACGCCCTGCTCGGTAAGAGGGGTGACAATGGCGGTAGCGGCGCCGGTGAAGATGGTGTTTTTCATAGTGATACATCCTTTCTATAAACGAAAAAAGATAGCCATAACACGGCTATCCCTCATAACTCCAGTATATGGGTATGGTGGATAGCTCTCCGCATTTCTGCGACAGCAGGGCGGATATTCTCCGCACTGCCAGCCCACCGCCCGCCACGGCGAGGACTTCGGCATCGGCCCCTTTCCCCCACGGTCGCGGCGACCACCCAAGCGGGTCACGGCGGGGTACTGTTGACGCGATGCGCCTCTATCTTGGCTTGAGTGTAACATAAACCCCTGCGGTTGTCAACATTTTTTGTTCTTTATTAAGGAATATGTGTGCATTATCCCCTTTTTCGGTTGACAAATCCGCCGCCGGTCTTGTATAATAGTCCCGTTGCTATGGAGATGTACCCAAGTGGCTGAAGGGTCCGCACTCGAAATGCGGTAGGGTGTTAACAGCACCGCGAGAGTTCAAATCTCTCCATCTCCGCCATCAAAGGGCTACAAAAAAGATATAGCCACAGAAAAACTCTGATTTTATCAGGGTTTTTTCTGTTTTTATAGGCAAAATTTTACTTTTCGGTTTGCACGTACAAAAAAGATGTTTTTCTGAGACTAGATTCGAACCCTCGCATCATTGCTATGTTTAAGGAGCATAGAACAAACTATGCTCCTTTTTCTTTTCAAAAAGGATTGACTTTCTTTTCTGATTTTGATATCATTATATCAAGATATTATGATATCAAAATGGAGGTGGGATTGTGAACAAAACGAAGACCCCAACATACGAAAAAATAATGATCCCTCTACGCCTGCCACCAGAGATTTACAACCGAATGATGGACGAGGTGCAAAAGAAGAAAAAGGACGAACGCGGATATAGCGTCAATCAGTATTTGACTGATATTCTGACAAAAGATTTGGAGGGCAAAAAGAAATGATTAGAGCAGATATAATTTCCGTTGTTGGTCGAGAGTATTTAACCAGCAATATCGAAAACGACGAATATAGTTATCCCAAAGCTTTTTCTGCTGCATCTTTACCGTTTGTTCCCATCACAAATGCAAACGGAAGAAAATTTGAAAAACTTGATATCCGCTTTGTAAAAGACGGCATAACTGTACTTGTTGAAACAAAGCAGAATTTTACAAAAGCAGATGAAGAACAGTTGTCTGCTTATGTTGAGTACGAAAAAGCACTTACAGGCAATAAAACTATTGCTATATTAGCTAACACCATAAATGACAATGTAAAGGTTTGGCGTGGTGTTGTTTCTGATGGCGATTTTATGCAAAAAGAAACCGCGCTTCGCACAATGGACGAATACGTCGATTTTTACACTTCTAAAATCAACGACAAAGAAAAAGTGATGCAAAATACTTATAAACTTAATGAGATGTTGCATCGCCATAGCATCCCCGAAAAATTGCGCAGTCAATTTGTTGGTACTTGCTTGTTAGCATTGAAAAATGGACTTGATTATTCTACCCCATCATTAACTGCTGCTCAAATTCGCACCCGCATAAAAGAAGTCTTAGAAGATTTGCTGAACTCTGATATTAACAAAGCTGAAAAACTTGCGTTGTTAAATCGAAATGTTTTGGGAGATCAGTATGTTCGCCATCTAAGTATTGCAGCTTTTAGAGAAATCCTTACATTTATTAAGGACAACATTTTACCGTTTATCAATGACAAGAGTACTTCCGGTCAGGATTTGTTGAATCTATTTTTTGTTACTTTCAATAAGTATGTAGGTAAATCAGATAAGAATCAGGCATTTACTCCCGACCATATTACAGACTTTATGTCGAAAATCACGGGAATCAACAAACGTTCCGTTGTGCTTGATCCCTGTTGTGGTAGCGGCTCGTTCCTTGTTCGTGCAATGACACAGGCGCTTGATGATTGTGCTACTGCCGCAGAGCAGGACAAAGTTAAGAAGCATCAAATCTTCGGTATTGAGTTTGATGAAAATGTATATGGGTTGGCGACAACCAATATGCTAATTCATTCTGACGGAAACTCTAATATTCGCCAAGGTAGTTGTTTTGCATTGGCTGATTGGATTAAAGAGGCAAAGCCAAATGTTATTCTTATGAACCCGCCATACAATGGTCAGCGTATTCATTTGCCTCAGTCATATGTATCTACTTGGCCTAAAGACAAAAAAGAAGATCCATCCAAGGGACTTTACTTCGTTAAATTTATAGCTGACACATTAAATTCAATCAACCATCAAGCCAAATTAGCTGTATTATTACCTGTTGCCTGTGCTATTGGAACAAGCGGTGAGATTTCAAGACTAAAAAAGGAAATTCTTGAAGAAAATACTCTCGACGCCGTATTTACTCTCCCTAACGAGATTTTTTATCCCGGTGCGAGTGCATCTGCCTGTTGTATGGTATTTAAAATAGGCACAAAACATAATGATGTCTCCAATCCCGATACTTTCTTTGGATATTACAAAGACGATGGATTTAAGAAAAAGAAAAATCTTGGCCGCGTAGAGCAAATTGACACCAATACCGGAAAAAGTAAATGGGTTGATATTGAGCGGGAATGGATTGAATTATATCGTAATAGACGTGCTGTTGACGGCTTTTCTGCCACACATAAGGTTACAGGTGAAAATGAGTGGTTATGCGAAGCATATATGAAGACCGATTATTCAAAATTAACGGAAAAAGATTTTCAGCAAACAATAAATGATTATCTCGCTTACCTCGTAAAGGAGGGGCATATTTATGAAACTTAATATGGATTCTTGGAAAGAGTTTTGCTTGGGTGATTTATTTGATGAAATGTATAAAGCTGAAGCTCATGTCAAAGGTGACCTTGAATGCTATAATACCCCTTCGGAAAACACAATTCGTTTTATTTCTCGTACGGAAATGAACAATGGTTGTGACTGTTATGTGGTAAACAATGATCTTACTGGCATTGAGGACGGCAACGCCCTTGCAATCGGAGATACTACTGCAACCTGTTTTTACCAAAGTGACAAATTTGTTTGCGGAGACCATATGGTTATTTGCCGTGCTGATTGGCTTAATTTATATACAGCGTTATTTATTCTTTCTATACTTAAACAAGAAAAGTACAAGTACAGTTACGGCAGAGCATTTAAAATGGACTTAATCTCAAGTACTATAATAAAGTTGCCGTCAACTTCTGACAACAAACCTAATTGGGACTTTATGGAGCAATACATAAAATCATTAAACCACAAGCCGTTAGCTACAGCTAACCAGGGGGGGTGCGAATCACCTACACTTGGTGTTGATTCTTGGAAAACTTTCAAAGTAAGCGATCTCTTTCAAGTAAAATACGGTATAAATATGGAATTAAATACTTGCTTTGAAGCCGAAGCAGATGATGAGGATGCAATAAACTTTGTTGCACGCACTGAAACAAATAATGGTGTTAGTGCCAAAGTAAAACCTGTTGAAGGCAAGGAGCCACAACCGGCAGGATTAATTACTTGTGCTGGCGGCGGAAGTGTCCTTTCTACCTTTTTGCAAGAAGAGCCTTTTTACAGTGGCAGAGATTTGTATCTTCTTGTACCGCTATATGAAATGAGTAAATTAGCCAAGCTGTTCTGCATAACCGTTATTAAAGCAAACAGATACCGTTATAGTTATGGCAGACAAGCTAATGTAACATTGCCGCACTTAGAATTGTTGTTGCCGGCAGAGGATTCCGGAAAGCCTGATTTCGCTTTTATGGAAAACTATATGAGATCATTACCATACGGTGATAGAATATAGTCTTAAAACTGTAGGAGTTCAAACCTATACTATAAGGCGGCAAATATATCTTTTTTATAGCCCTTTCGCAGAAAGAAAAGGAATGCCATCGCGGCATTCCTTTTCCTTTTTTGTCGACGTGATTAAGTTGACAAACCCTCGAAAAGGGCGCACCGCGACCTTTTCGCAGATTTTGCGGCGGCAACGTGGGATGACGGCTTGAAATTTGCGGTGAAATGGTGTATAATATGTGTCATCATTTTTGATTTAACGGAGCGAAATTATGAACGATAACAAAGAAATGCTCGGTACAGCGCCGATCGGTAAACTGCTGTTTAAATTGGCGGTTCCCACGGTGGTGGCTCAGCTTATCAACATGCTGTACAACATCGTTGACCGCATCTATATCGGTCACATGCCGGGGGACGGAAGCCTTGCGCTGACCGGCGTGGGCGTGTGTATGCCGATCATTATGATCATCTCGGCATTTGCGGCGCTGATCGCCTCCGGCGGTGCGCCGAAAGCATCTATCGCTATGGGTGAAGGTGACAACGATTCCGCCGAAAAAATTATGGGCGGTTGCTTTTCTCTGCAGCTGATCATCTCCGCCGTTCTGACCGCCGTTTTGCTGATTTGGAACAAAGATTTGCTGTTGACGTTCGGCGCCAGCGAGAACACCATCGGGTACGCCAACGACTATATGAACATCTACGCTGTCGGTACGGTGTTCGTTCAGTTAACGCTCGGTATGGGCGCCTTTATCACTGCGCAGGGCTACACCAAAATCAGTATGATCACGGTGCTGATCGGCGCTGTCAGCAATATCCTTCTCGACCCCATATTTATTTTCGGCTTTAAGATGGGTGTCAAAGGCGCGGCGCTGGCCACCATCCTGTCCCAAGCCATTTCGTGCGTTTGGGTGCTTTTGTTCCTGTGCGGAAAGAAGACCTATCTGAAACTCAAAAAGCAGAATCTCCGCATAGACGGAAAGCTCGTTTTTCCTTGCATCGCACTGGGAACCGCCACCTTTATTATGCAGAGCAGCGAAAGCGTGATTTCGGTCTGCTTTAATTCCTCGCTCCTCAAATACGGCGGCGATATTGCCGTGGGCGCGATGACCATCCTCACCAGCGTGATGCAGTTTGCCATGCTCCCCATGCAAGGCATCGCGCAGGGGGCACAGCCGATTTTGAGCTACAACTTCGGCGCCAAAAACGGGGAGCGCGTCAAAAAGACCTACAGGCTGTTGCTGGCATCCTGCCTTACCTATTCCTTCGTCATTTGGGGCGCCATTATGCTGGTTCCTCAAATGTTTGCAGGCATATTTACGCCCGATGGAGCGCTCATTGACTTTACCGCAACGGCACTGCGCGTTTATTGCGGCGTGCTGTGCATCTTCGGCATTCAGATCGCCTGCCAGATGACCTTTGTTTCCATCGGCAACGCGCCCTGTTCCATCATCGTTGCCATCGTGCGCAAGTTTGTGTTGCTGTTGCCGCTGATCTACGTTATGCCGCAACTGATGGCGGATAAGACGATGGGCGTTTACACGGCAGAGCCGGTGGCCGACCTGATTGCCGTCACCTTTACCGCCATCCTTTTCACCGTTCAGTTTAAGAAGGCGATGAAATCGTTAGCATAACTCGTGGGAATGCCGTTTGTGGTACACCATTGCAGAAAGGGCGTGAGAAAATGAAAATACACGGTGTTGTCCGCATCGGCAACAGACCTGTTTTTATGAAATGGGGCAAGCACTACTGTCCTGCCTGCAACGCGCCACTGAAAAAAATGCAAATCTCCCGAATCGTCAATTCTCATTCCGAGGAAGCTAAGAACTTCAAATACAAAGATTACTTTGATAATATGGTGGGAAATATCAAATTCATTTGGACGGAATATACCTGCGAAACCTGTCAAAAAGGATATTCCGTGGATGAAATCCATCAAGTGGAAAGCAATATTAAGCGGCACACCATAGATACCATACTCACTTTGCTTTCTCCTAACGAAAAAGTGCAAGTTCCCACTCAAATCATTTATGAGTGTGATGACAATACCGCCTTATTATCCTCTGAAATCTACCTCACCTATAACGGAACTGAATATCGCGCAAAGGGAACGGATTATTTGTGGACGGACACCTTTGCTAACCTGCAAAAGCAACTTCCTGACGATGTGACTGTGGCCTGCTGTTTGACCTGCCGCTACGGTAATATGTGTCCCTACGGCAACGAACAAAATCAGCTGTTTTGTCTAAAAGATACCGTTGTGCACAACAAAGAGGATGTTGTTGCGCTCTTTGATAACAGCGACATCTATGACAAAGGAACGGTTGACTGCTGTCATTGCTGTGACGCTTTTGAAGCGCAAAGCAAAGAATACTATACCTACAACGACTATATCTGCCATTTGTAAAATGCGAAAAAGCCACCCCTTCTACGGGGTGGCTTTTGTCATGCCATTAACTTTTTGAGATTCGCCGCACTGATCGCGGCGCACTCCATTTGGGTGCGGCCGCCGTTGGCGTGATCCTGCTCCACAATGAGCCATTCGGTGCCCACCGCCTCGGCGGCGGCCAGCAGAGCGGGCACGTCCTGCGTGCCCTCGCCCACGGGACAAAGCTCAAAATCATCGGTGCCGAAGATGCCGCGATAGTCCTTAATATGCACCGTGGGGGCGCGATGGGAATAGCGGCGCAGAAACGCCGCGGGATCGTAGCCGCCCGCCTTGACCCACGCCAAATCCAGCTGGGTCACCAACAGATCGGCGGGAATCTCCTCGTAGTACGCCACCAGCGCGCATCGGCCGTCCTCTGGTACGGTCTCCAGCTCGTGATTGTGGTTGTGGTAGCCCAGCTGCAGGCCGAAAGATCGGCAACGCTCGCCCAGCACACGGAATTTGTCGATATTATCCGCCAAAAAAGCGGCGTCGGTGGGTTTATGAAACCAGGGAATGACCACGTATTTCATCCCCGTGGCGGCATAGTCCTCCATCAGCGCATCGTCCCACATCAGATCGGCGCCCACGTGGGCGCTGACCAATGCCAGTCCCACCTCGTCCAGCACCGCCTTGACCTGCACCGCGGTCATCCCGTAGGTACCCGCCAGCTCCACGCCGTCATAGCCCATCTGCTTGAGGTCGCGCATACACTGAACAAAATCCGCCTCGGCGGCGTCGCGAACCGAGTAAGCCTGTATCGCCAGCTTCATCTTACTCAAAGGGGATCACCTGCCCCGTCTTAGCGGATTCAAACACCGCCTCAATGAGCCGCATCACGCGGGTCATCTGGGGCAGGGTGACCAGCAGATCCTCCTTGCCCTCCAAATGGGCGGTGATATTGCGGTAATACTCGGTCATATCCGGCCACAGGTCGGGCACCTCCACCTCCTGAATGGTGTCCTGACGGCGGGGGGCCATGGTCTTGGTCAGACCGGCGGCGGTGACCACCGGCTGAACGTCCTTTTCGTCCTTGCCCTTGGCGCAGATAACCTTGACGTCGTTGCCCCAGTTATCCATCCACATGGTGCCGTCCTGACCCAAAATCAGCCAGCGGGGCAGGGTGATGAAATTGCTGGTGCCCACGTCCACCAGATAGTGAACGCCGTTATCAAACAACAAATCCACCATAAAGCCGTCGTCCGCCAACTGGTTGGTGACGTAATTGAGGGTGGCGTACACAGATTTTATCTTCGCGTCGGGGTACAGCATCGCCGCCTGATCGATGAGGTGGATGCCCCAGTCGTATACCATACCGCCGCCCTGCTTGGGGTCCTGACGCCAGTCGCCGGGGATGCCGTGGGCGCCGTGGACACGGCTCTCGATGCGGTAGATGGGACCCAGCGTGCCCTGTTCCATGATGTATTTCAGCAGGAAATAACCCCGATCCCACCGACGATTCTGGTGGACCGTGAGGAAGCGATCCGCTCGGACGGCGGCGGCCTTCATCTCCTCCAGGTCCGCCACCGACAGGGTGACCGGCTTTTCACAGATGACGTGCTTGCCCGCCTGCAGCGCCTGAATGGCAATGGGCTTGTGCAGGTCGTTGGGGGTGGCTATCAACACCAGTTCCAGCTCGTCGTCCGCCAGCAGATCCTCTAAACTCTCGTACACATGCAGACCCAACTCGCGGGCGTATTCCCGACGGCACTCACGGATATCCCAGATGCCCTTGGCCACCACGTCCTGCCCTTTCAGCAGATTCTTGAAATGGTAGGTGCCCATTCCGCCGAAGCCGATGATGCCCATTTTGTGTTGCATAACGATTCCTCCTCTGAGGTGATTTTTTCCATTATACCACTCGCAGGATAAAAAGACCAACGTTTCTGCGAAAAAACCACTTGACGATTTGCAAAAAAAATCATATTGTGATATAGTGAAAACGACCAAACGGGGCAACGCCGTCCCGATACAAAGGAGCGTAACGATGGATAACACGATCTATATGATTGCCTCCGACCTGCACGGGTCGGCCTATTACACCGATCAGCTGGTGGATGCCTTTCACCGCGAGGGGGCGCACCGCCTGCTGCTGTTGGGGGACATCCTCTACCACGGTCCCCGCAACGCCCTGCCCCTGGGCTACGACCCCAAAAAGGTCATCGCCCTGCTCAACCCGCTGGCGGACAGGATCACCTGCGTGCGGGGCAACTGCGACGCCGAGGTGGATCAGATGGTGCTGGATTTTCCGCTGATGGCGGACTATCAGGTGGTGACGGTGGACACGCAGATGCTGTTCCTCACCCACGGACACCTGTACGACAGCCACAATCCCCCGCCGGTGCGGGACGGCGACATCGTGCTGCAGGGGCACACCCACGTGCCCCTGTGCGCCCACAACCCCGGCGGCTGGTGGGAGCTCAACCCCGGCTCGGTGTCCATCCCCAAGGAGGACAGCCCCCACAGCTATCTGCTGCTGCGGGACGGCACCTTCTATTGGAAAACGCTGGGGGGCGAGACCTATCGCACCGCGCCTCTGTTTTAATACGTCTATACGGAACCGCAACACAAAGGAGGTCCTATTATGAAAAACGCAAAACGTCTGATTTGGGGTCTGGTGCTCATTGCGCTGGGCGTGCTGTACGGGCTCAACGAGCTGAACGTCCTGCCCTTTGAACTGTTCTTTAAGGGCTGGTGGACCCTGCTGATCATCGTGCCCAGCATCATCGGCCTGTTCACCGAGCGGGATAAGCTCGGCAACCTCATCGGTCTGCTGTTCGGCGTGTTTTTTCTGCTGTGCGCCTGGGACGTTCTCAGCTATTCCCTGCTATGGCAGCTGGCGCTGCCGGTACTGATCGTGGTCATCG